>CACYZW010000104.1 GCA_902778995.1 uncultured Eubacteriales bacterium | reverse complement strand
GTGAACGCCAACGTGGTGCTGAACACGCTGTACAAGCACACCCAGCTCCAGGACACCTTCGGGGCCATCATGCTGGCGCTGGTGGACGGCACGCCGAAGGTGCTGAGCCTGCGGCAGATGATCCACCACTACCTGGAGCACCAGGAGGACGTGATCCGCCGCCGCACCCAGTACGACCTGAACAAGGCCGAGGCCCGCAGCCACATCCTGGAGGGCCTGATCATCGCCCTGGACAACATCGACGAGGTCATCGCGCTGATCCGCGCCTCCCGCACCGGCCAGGAGGCCAAGGAGGGCCTGATGAGCCGCTTCGGCCTCACCGAGCGGCAGGCCCAGGCGATACTGGACATGCGGCTGCAAAGGCTGACCGGTTTGGAGCGCGACAAGATCGAGGCCGAATACGCCGAGCTGCAGAAGCTGATCGCCTACTACAGGGAGGTCCTGGCGAACGAGAGCATGGTGCTGGGCATCATCAAGGACGAGATACTGGAGATCAAGCGCAAGTACGCCGACGAGCGCCGCACCGAAATTTCCGCGCTGGACGGCGAGATCGACATGCTCGACCTGATCCAGGAGGAGGACATGGTGGTCACGCTGACCCACTACGGCTATGTCAAGCGCCTGCCCAAGGCCACCTACCGCGCCCAGAAGCGCGGCGGCAAGGGCGTCGTCGGGGCCACCCCCCGCGAGGAGGACTTCGTGGAGCAGATGTACGTGGTCAACACCCACGACATGCTGATGTTCTTCACCAACCGGGGCCGGGTGTACCAGCTGAACTGCTACCAGATTCCCGAGGCCGGGCGCACCGCCAGGGGCACCGCCATCGTAAACCTGCTGCAGCTGGACGCCGGGGAGAAGGTGAAGGCGCTGCTGCCCGTGCCCGAGGAAAAGGTGGCGGGCCACTACCTGATCATGGCCACGAAGAACGGCGTGATCAAGCGCACGGAGCTAAGCGAGTTCACGAACCTGCGCAAGAGCGGCCTGATCGCCCTGGTGCTGCGGGAGGAGGACGAGCTGATCGGCGTGGCGCTGACCGACGGCAGCTACGAGGTGCTGCTGGGCACCCGCAACGGCATGGCCATACGCTTCCCCGAGACGGACATGCGGCCCATCGGCCGCGCCGCCATGGGCGTGAAGTCCATCGACCTGAACCCCGGCGACGAGGTGGTGGACATGTGCCCCGTGTTCCCGGACATGAAGGTGCTCTCCATCACCGAGAACGGCTACGGCAAGCTGACCGAGATCGAGGAGTACCGCGTGCAGAGCCGCGGCGGCAAGGGCATCAAGGCCATGAACCTGACCGACAAGACCGGCAGGCTCACCTGCCTGCTGCTGGCCGACGAGGCCGAGGACATCCTGCTGATCACCGACGACGGCACCATCATCCGCGTGCCCGTGGGCAGCATTTCCACGCTGGGCCGCACCACCCAGGGCGTGCGCCTGATGCGCGTGGCCGAGGATAGCAAGGTGGTCTGCGTGGCGCGGGCCGAGGCCGAGGAGGAGGAGCCGGAGGAGGAATCCGAGGGCGACGACAACGCCTCCGCCGAGACGCCGGAGGAGGATATTTAAGGAAATACCGTCAAAGGGGCGGTCTCAAAACGTTGGACGCAACGTTTTGAGACCGCCCCTTTTCATGCCAGTCAAAGGATTTCAATGCCGGTATGGCGGAAAAGCTGCCGCAGGATGTTACGGCTCAGTGTCCCTTGATGTATTCTGTTCCAATGGATTCATCAGAACGGACGGTAGCCACTGTTCCTGTTTCCTGCTCCCATGGGCCTGCCGGCCCCAGCAACGGAGGCCTACCGGCCTGTTCTTACTGAAAACGCTCCACTGGAGCGTTTTCCGGGCGCTCGAACCTCTGAAAACAGTCCTCTGGACTGTTTTCCGGGCGTTCGCTGTCCCTGTTCCCTCGTCTCGTACACATTCCCGTATTTCATTGACGCTGAGCAGTAACCGCAGGATCGTACAGGTTTAGAGTGTGATCGGTATTATTCCAGCCTCAGGCACACCGCCGTCATGTCGTCCCTGTGGCCGCCCTGGCAGGCCTTTTCCGCGGCGCCCAGAGCCATTCGCGCCAGCCGGGGCATGTCCTCCGCCTCCCGGCGCATCAGCTCTTCCAGCGCCGCCTCCCCTGCGGCGTCCATCACGCCGTCCGTGGCCATCAGCAGCACGTCCCCGGCCATCAGCCGCGTGTGAAGGCCGCCCGGCTGGACCCTCTCCAATATGCCCAGGGGCAGGCGTCCGCCCTCCACCCGCCGCACCTCGCCGTTTCTCAGTATCAGCGTGGGACAGGCGGCCAGCTTGACCAGGCGCGCCTCCCCCGAGGAAAGGTCCAGTATCAGCATGTCCACGGTGGCAAACATGTCGTCGCCGCTGCGGTTCAACAGCAGCGCGTTCACCGTCTCGATGGCCAGCCGACAGTCCGCCCCCGCCCGAAGGAACCGACCCAGCAGCCGCACCGCCACGGCGCTCTCCCGCCGGGCGGCCTCCCCGCTGCCCATGCCGTCGCAGATCAGCACCAGCATGCGTTCGTCGTCCAGCATGCAGCGCAGGTGGCTGTCGCCGCAGGGCGCTTCGGCGTCCCTGGAGGCGCAGCAGACGCCCGTTTGCACCCGCATCCGGGGCCGGCGGACGAAGCGCAGCTCCCGTCCCAGCGGGCCTGCAGCCGCGTAGCGCCTGCCGAAGGCTTCAGTGAGCTGCAAGGCGGCCTGACGCGCCGTCTCCCGGGTCCAGCAGCCGGTCTTCAGCGTGGCGACGATCTCCACCCCTCCGCCGCCCAGCGCCATCACCGAATCGATGCCGATGCCCGCACCCTCCAGCGCGGCGGCGGCCCGCGCCGCCTGCCGGCTGCGCAGCCGAACCGAGCCGCCCTGCCGCCGGGAAAGCACCTCGATCAGCAGTCGGGCCTGGTTGAACTGGGCGGCGATCAGCCGGTTCTCGGCGCCGCGCTTGATCCCGTCCCGCCGGGCGCGGGCGAAATCCTCCAGCATGTCGCCGATGCGCTCGGGAATCAGCCTGCCCCGGCGACAGCGCCGGGACAGCTCCGGGGGCGCTTCCCCCTCGAACAGCGGGGTCTCGCCGGAAAGCGCCACCGCCCGGGCGATCAGGTCGCAAAGCAGCCGCCCGCCGCCGTCAGCGCCGCCCTGCCAGCATTTGGCGTAGCCCGCGCAGCCCTCGCAGAGCCTTTGGCGCAGTCGTTGCACCAGTTCACGCTCATCCGGCAGCGCGGCGGGCGCGTCGTAGCTCTCCGCCAATTCGCCAAAGGCCGCGCCCAGCGCCCGCAGGCGGGCGGCGGAAGAGCGCTGCAGGCGCGCCGCCAGGCGCTGGGGATCACAGGGGTCGGGAACGGGCTCCGCCATGCGGGCGAGGAACCGCGCCCAGGGCTCAGGTATGGCCGCCGCCAACAGCGACGACACCCCGACGCCGAGCAGCCATTCCGGCGGCGCGTTCAGCAGCAGGCCCGCAGACAGCGTCGCGCCGCAGGCGCAGGCCGCGCGAACCGGCCGGGAAAGGGCGGCGCAGAGCTGGGCCGTCGCGCCGCCCGCCGCCGTCAGCGCCAGCGCCCGGGGCTCCGCCCCGGCAATCAGCAGCGCCGCGCCCGCGCCCACCCCCGCCAGCGCGCCGCCGCCCGTCAACAGCTGGGCCAGCGCGCCGCCCGCGCACAGCGCTGCCACGGGGGAAAGCACGGCCAGGCCCGCGAGCATACATCCCCACAGCAAAAACACGCCCGCGCGCGCCTCGGCGGTCGGCCAGCGCCGCCGGGGCGACAGCTCCAATGCCGCACAAAAAAAGGGCGCTGCGGCCACTGCGGCCACCGAAGCGGCGACCACCATCGCCGCCGACGTCCAGATCGCGTCCCCCAGGTCCACAAAGCCCGGGATCAGCACGCCCAGCCCTGCCAGCGTCGGGCAGACCGTCGCCCCGCGGCGATTCGGCGAGCGTGCCTGACGCCGGGGCAGTCGGCCCGCCCGTTGGGCCAGCCCTTCCCCGACGCGCCGCCAGGGGGCCCGCCCCAGCGCCCGTTCCAGCGCGGGGGACAGCGCGTCCCAGGCGACGCCGCCGCCCAGCACGACGGCGGCCCCCGCCGGAAGGCGGTAGTTGAAATGCGCCCATCCGTCGCCCATCGCCGCCGCGACACAGCCCGCCAGCAGCGCCGCCGCGTTCTTGCCCGTCGCCAGCGCCGCCGCCAGAAAGGCAATGGCAAAGGGCGCCAGCGTGGGGGGCATTTGGACCCGGCCCAGCAGGAACACCGTCCCCGCCAGCGCGAACCACATCAGACCCCGCCTGCCCAGCGCCGCAGCCCCGTCCCAGTCGATCCCCTGAAAACCAGACGCAACCCAACCGTCCATCCTGCGCAGCATCCGTCATTCCTCCCCTCGAGCGTGGCATTATTTATGCCGGGCGGGGGGCGGAGATTCCGGTTGGGCGGGGAGAAAGGGAAATGAAGAACGCCCCCGACTGGCTGCGATACGCGTTATCAGGAACGCCCTGAAGTGAAATTATATTGGAAACGGTGCGTTTTGTCAAGAAAGCGCACCGTTCCGTTTCAGATGGTTTTATATTGTCGGATGCGGGATGGTTCTATCCCAGCTTTTCGTAGGTGATCTCCTCGTCGTCGCCGGCGTACTGGCCAAACAGCGCTTCGAACTCCGCTTCGGTGATGGCCTTGCCGTCCTGGAGGTAGATCGCCTCCGCGTTATCGCCGTTGGGGCCGTGATTGGGGGCGTAGTTGTCCACGGTGGTGACCAGCTCCAGCGCGCCGTCCTTCACGGAATATACCTCCAGGTGTCCCTCGCCGGACAGGCGGGAATAGTGGGTCAGGGTGTGGGAATCGGGGTTGCAGTAGAGCTTCTCGCCGCCGGCCTGGCCGAGTTCCATCACCTGTTTGGGCTCGCCCCCGGCGTAGACGTACACGCGGGCCTGGTCCTCCGCGCCGATGAAGGCGCTTTCGGTGGTGGACACGATCAGCACCGGCACGCCGTCGCCGTTGACATCCGCGAAGGCGTGGTAGAGGAACTGCCCGGAGAGCTGGGGGTCGGCCAGCACGTTCATGTACCAGTCGCTGTCCGCGCCCTCGGCCATCGGCTCTTCGATGTCCTCGGGCCTGTAGAACTGCGCGTCCTCCTCGGGGCTCAGCTCGTTGTGCCATACCAGCCTGGTTTCGCCGTCGTCGGTCTTGACGATCCGCAGGGAGCCGCCGGCGTCCTCGCTCATCAGATCGCCCAGCACGACCTTCGGGGTGTTGGTGATCTCGGACTTGTACACCTTGCCGCCGGTGTAGACGAAGGTATCCAGCTCGCAGTCGTAGAACAGGTCGGCCTGGAACACATAGACTCCGGGATACGCCGTGGCGATCTGCAGCGCCCAGCCCCTGCCGTCGTTCTTGGTGATGGTCATGCCGGCCATGATGTTGTCGTTGATCTGCCATTCGCCGGCGATCAGGGGCGTCAGCGTCGCCTCGTCGGGCGCGACGAGCTCCGGAAGGGCGACGATGTCCTTGGTCGCGCCATCCACGACGGTGACATCCCACCTGTAGGCCTTGTCGCAGACGTCGCCGTCCATGTGCTTGACGGTGACGCACATCGTGCCGTCGCCGACGGGATCGTAGCGGGCCACGAAGGTGTCTTCGATGACCTCCGCGTTGTACAGCTTGAGGACGGTGTCGTCCTGGGACATGTCGCTGGCCACCCAGCCCTCGTCGCCGTCTTCCACTTTGATCTGGACGATGAAGCTGCCCTCCGCGATCATCACGTTGATGGGGCTCTCTTCCTCTGCCGTCTCGGCGAACGCGCAGCCCATCAGGGCCAGCGCCGCGACCAGCAGCATTGCAATCAGCTTCTTCATGGTGATAACCTCCTTTTATCGCCGCGCCTGGCGGCAGTCGTACTTCCGTTGACGCAGCCATTGTAGCCTGCGGGGCGTCACAGAAGCGTCACGGGCGGCGCGCCACGGTCCGCGGCGCACTATCCATTATATTTTTACCACAGTAAGACCCGATATTGCAAGGGGTTGTTCCAAAATAGAGCGCATTTTTCAAAGAATGCCTTGAAAATGCCGCCACCGTTGGATAGAATAGGCATAGCGTCATGGGACGGAGGCAGAATCGCTTATGAAAAAGCTCAGCTCGTTTGACAGGACCATGCTGGTCAACATCATCGACGGCGTGATGTCCCTGATCGTTCTGTCCCTGTCCGTTGAAATGATCAGAGCCTGGGAGCGGGATCCGGACAATCTCACGCTGGTTTCGATACTGTTTTTCTTTTCGGCGGCGACCTTCCGGTTTGTGCGCGCCTTTATGCATCGGAACGAATCCCGAAGAGACTTCGTCCGGGACATGGTCGGCGGGATCCTGCTGCTGGCCGGCACGGCGCTGTTGTTCATTACCAACAGCAGCACCGCCTCCCTGACCACGGCGGGCCTCCTTTATACGCTGACGATCGTGACGGATCGGGTGTCCTCCGTCGTAAGAAAGCACCGCCCCGTCAACATTGCGCTGAATGTGCTGATCGTGTTGTTGCTGCTCATCCTGGATCATTCGATCATTGCCCTCGTGCTGCTGAGCATCATCCAGACCATGCGGGAGATCATGCGCATCGCCTTCTCCCAGATGAAGATGGACGTCCTGTGGAAGATCGTCCGCAAGACCAACACGGCGGAGATACTGTTCGGCATGCTGCTGCTGATCATCGCCTTTTCGCTGGTGTTTCCGATCATCGAGGATAATATTCCCGATTTTTCCAGCGCCCTGTGGTACAGCTTCGCGATCATATCCACCATCGGCTTCGGCGATGTGGCCGCCGTCAGCCCGCCCGGCAGAATCCTCTCCGCCATCCTGGGCCTGTGCGGCCTGGTGGTGGTTTCCCTCGTCATGTCCATCGTCGTCAACTTCTACAACGAGACGAAGGACGCGAACGACGAAGAGAGCGACGAAACGGCCAATGCATCGAAGGAAGCCCGGCCCGGAGACGGGGACGGCGTTGCGGTGGGGATAATCGGCGACGGTGACGACGCCCTGCCCGACCAAACGACGAGATGAAACAGGCATATTCCCGTGCCATGCCCGGCTAACGGGATCCGGGAATGCCGAGAGGTGAACACACATTGCTGAACGATACCTTTGACGTGGTGGTGATCGGCGCGGGGCACGCGGGCTGCGAGGCGGCGCTGGCCTGCGCCCGGATGGGCCTTTCCACGCTGCTGACCACGCTGAACCTGGACGCCCTGGCGATGATGCCCTGCAACCCGTCCATCGGGGGCACGGCCAAGGGCCATCTGGTGCGGGAGCTGGACGCCCTGGGCGGCGAAATGGGCCGCGCCATCGACGACGTCTTCATACAGTCCCGGATGCTGAACACCCGCAAGGGCCCCGCCGTGCACTCGCTGCGGGCCCAGGCCGACAAGAAGGCCTATCAGCTGCGCATGCGCAGGGCCGTGGACGACTGCGAAAACCTGACCCTTCGACAGGCCGAGGTCCGGCGCATCGCCGTGGAAGGCGGGCGGGTGACGGGCATAGAGACCACCACCGGGGGTCGCGTGGCCTGCCGGGCGGTGATCGCCTGCTGCGGCGTGTACCTGAACAGCCGCATCATCATCGGCGAATGCAGCTGGAACGGCGGGCCCCAGGGGCTGATGGCGGCCAACGCGCTGACCCAAAACCTGATGGACCTGGGCTTCGACATCCGCCGCTTCAAGACGGGCACCCCGGCGCGGCTGGACGGGCGGACCATCGACTTTTCAAGGATGACGCCCCAGGCGGGAGACGACCCCATCGTGCCCTTCAGCTTCATGACCGACCCCGCCACGCTGAAAAACCGGGCGCTGTGCTATCTGACCTACACCACGCCCCGCACCCACGAAATCATACTGAACAACCTGCACCGCGCGCCCATGTACTCCGGCTCGATCCACGGCACCGGCGCGCGCTACTGCCCCTCCATCGAGGACAAGGTGGTGCGCTTTTCCGACAAGGACCGCCACCCCATCTTCATGGAGCCGGAGGGGCTGTACACCCACGAATGGTACGCCCAGGGCATGTCCACCTCCATGCCGGAGGACGTGCAAAGGGAGATTTACGCCTCGATTCCCGGCCTGGAGAGCGCGAAGCTGCTGCGATTGGCCTACGCCATAGAATACGACTGCATCGACCCCACCCAGCTGAACGCCGCCTTCGCCGCGAAGCACATCGAGGGGCTCTACTGCGCCGGGCAGATCAACGGCACCTGGACGACCTGGTGACCAAGGGCGTGGACGAGCCCTACCGCATGATGACGAGCCGCGCCGAATACCGGCTGCTGCTGCGCCAGGACAACGCCGACCTGCGGCTGACCCAGAAGGGCTGGGAGGCGGGGCTGGTGGATCAGGCGCGCTATGAAAGGATGCTGGAAAAGCAGCGCCTGACCCTGGAGGGCAAGGCGCTGCTGGAGAAGCTCCGGCTGACGGAGCGCCTGCGCCACCCGGAGGTGGACTATGAAGCCCTGCGCGCCCAAAGGCCGGAGCTGCCGGACTACCCCGCCGACGTGCGCGAGCAGCTGGAGATCGACATCAAATACGAGGGCTACATCTGCCGCCAGCAGGCCGATCGCCAGCGCTTTTTGAAGATGGAGGACACGCCGCTGCCCCCGGACGCCGACTACCTGAACATGTCCGGGCTGCGCATCGAGGCCCGCCAGAAGCTGGACGCCCAGCGCCCCCGAAGCCTGGGCCAGGCCAGCCGCATACCGGGCATCAACCCGGGGGACGTGACCGTGCTGATGATCTGGCTGCGGGCCAACGGGCGCAACCCCGCGCTCTGACCGGTCAAGGAAACACCGCACAACGCTCAAGGCGCATGAATACTGCACGACTCGATTATGTAGTATTTCCTTAAGGAAACACCGCACAATGCTCGCGGCCCAGAGGGTCTCCGGCTTTGTTGTCGTCGGTCAACGCGCCCGATTCAAGCTTGTGCCCTCAGCATTTTTATGGTATGATATCATTATCAGGTTCTCTTCTTGTGAGGTGAGCCCTTCTCATGTAAATGTCAGTGGGTACCGAATCGTTCGACTATATCATTCATGAGGGCGACGGGATGTATCTCGCGCCGGAGAATCGGGTTGATATGGTCAATAAGCGATCTCAAGGGAAGTAAGCATGGAAGCGTAGCGCTGCCCTTCCTTCCCCAAATCAAAGGAGGTTTATTCTCATGAAGCATCCAAAGGCTGGAAAAGGCACGGGAAAGCGCTGTCTCGTTGGAATCCTGGACATGATGATTATCCTTTTACTATTGTCGTGCGCTGTGCCCGCCCTGTCCGAAGAAACCCCAATGTATGACGGCAATCTTCGGATCGAAAACGGCACGCTGCTTCCCATGTGCATGTATTCCGACCCCAGGGACCCTTCGTACAGCAATGAAGGCAGCGACATCCTGCGGTTCTGCGTATATGTTGAGACCGATCACGATACGGATAACGACGGCATGGCGGATTTGGTCAAGGCCCTGGTTCAGGTGCCTCGGGGCGCGGTCGATGGGAAGTACAAGGCGGCGACCATCTACGATCCCACGCCCTACGGCGCCGGAACCTATAACAACGCCTATATGCAACCGGAGTCAATGTTCAATCCGGTACCGTTTGATTACGACAGCCTATACCGCGAGTGTGAAAAGAGGACCCCTGTGGCAAAGATGAGCACCTTGGACTGCGCTTTGGCCGCCCGCCCGGAGAAGGACTGGAACTATACCGTACCCCAGTCGAATCCTGTCGAACAGGGCTACAGCTACCTGACTGTCTACGACTATTACCTGGTCAGGGGTTTTGCCGTGGTGGAGGCTTGTGGTATCGGCACCTACGGCTCCGAGGGCTTTGAACTCTGCGGCACCCATCTGGAGCGGGACAGCCATAAGGCCGTGGTGGAATGGCTGACGGGCAAGCGGAAGGCTTATACGAACAAGACCGACTGCATCGAGATCGAGGCGGACTGGTCCAACGGCAAGGTGGCCATGAGCGGCTGCTCCTATGGCGGGACACTGCCCTTCGAAGTCGCTACAACGGGCGTCGAAGGCCTGGAAACCATCATTCCCTCCTCCGGGATCGCCAGCTGGTACGATTATACCAATTCCCAGGGCGCGCCCACGATCTTCGATGTCAGCTATGCAAATGCACTGGCGGGCTATAACTGTGGCGGGACCTTCCTGGACAACCAGTGGACGGTGATAAACAGGGAGTATGGTTCCTGGCTGTGGCAGATCGCCCAGGATCAGCTGGAGACCAACGGCAATTACGGCCCCATTTGGGAAGAATCCGATTATTCGAAGGACTGGGAGGACATTCAGTGCTCTGCACTGATCGTCCAGGGCCTGAATGACTTCAACGTGAATACGAAACAGGCGGATTTGATGGTGCAGGCCTTTGCGAAAGCAGGCAAGCCCTATACCCTGGTTCTGCATCAGGACGGGCACAACGTGCTGGACAACAAAATCGTGAACGGCGAGCTGTGGAACGAGACTCTGACCCGCTGGCTTGCCTATTACCTGTATGGCATAGAGAACCAAGCGAAGGACATGCCGACGGTGCTCGTTCAATCCAACGTGGATGGGAGCTGGAGGACTTGTGAATCCTGGCGGGATTTCGATTATGTGGAAGCCCCGGTCAAATACACCCGCGACCGGACGGTCGTCAAATCCAAGGGAATGGCGAATCATGCCAAGACCGTGATGGGCGGCGATCCAGACGACGCCAGTGTGGAGGGGAGGGATCTGTTCTACACGAACCTTCCCGATGAGCTGGGTGCGAAATACGCTGTCGACCTGCCCGAAGGCACCGATGTCTATGGCGTCCCGGAGATCCACCTTCGCCTCGCCTGCGAAATCCAGGACTATGAAGGGCTGATGATCACGGCGGTACTCGCGGATGTGGCGGACGACGGCAGCGCCTTTGATGCCTATATGCTGAAGGATGCAATGGGTCAAAGATTGCCGGTTCGGACTATCGGGGATTACGAAGGCGCCTCCGCGTGGCGTTCCAATGATATTGTTGAATATGTTCAGGACAGTACCGTCGCGAAGGTGATTTCCTACGGCTGGACCGACCTGACCAACCCGGGCTGCGGATATGATTCCAGCGATTACACGACGACTGCCCGCCTTACGGCAGGGGAATTCTATGACTATACGTTCTACATGCTTCCAACGGCCTATACGGTTCAGCCGGGGCACCACCTGGAGCTGATCCTGACGACATGGGACCCCTACAGGGCGTTCCTTGACGAAAGCTTTGAGAATCTGAACATAGACAAGGATGCCGACGAGATCGACTATGACTATTCCTATATCGTTGACAATCAAAACATTCAGGTCCGAATCCCTGTGTCTGAATCCAAGACCGAGGCTGATCAATGATCGCCAATTTCGTTGTTATGCAACAAGCGAAGGAATGAAGAAAGCCTGAGCGCCGATACGGAGGTCAGCGGAAAGCGTGATGCCGGTAACATCACGCTTTTTCCGTCCCGCGCTTAAGGAAACACCGCACAGTATACAAAGCGCGAGAAATATGGTAAAATAGAGTCATGGATAAGCAGATGACGATATCGCTAATCAGCGACGAACTACG
>CACYZW010000103.1 GCA_902778995.1 uncultured Eubacteriales bacterium | reverse complement strand
CATTATCACAAATCAGGGATTTGGGATAATGCACCGCTCGGGAACGATTGAACATTGGAGGGGCTGCTCCCCTCCAATACCTCCCTGCATAGTTTGCTTGTATGGTGAATGATAACGCTCCGCCTTCATCTGCGCTGTGACAGACCGGGCTGTTTGCTTGACAGTATAATTAACAAGTGGTATAATCCGGTTTAAGAAACACCGCATCGTCGAATCGTAAAGTAGCGAGATGAATTTCCGTCTTCAATGCGTTATGAGCGTTGTGCGGTGCTTCTTCAGACATTATTTGGAGGAGAGGATTATGAAGCGTATGAAACGGATCGCCGCGTTGCTCCTGGTGCTGACTATGGTGCTGACGCTGACAACCACAGCTATGGCCGCCAACAAGATCAAGGCGGACATGTTTGTGACGCTCAAGAGGAACGCTACCGCCTACAGCGCTGCCAAGGCCAGCAAGGCAACCAAGAGCGTCGCAATGAAGGGTTCTACCGGTTATGTCAACAAGGTATCCGGCAAGTATGCGAAGGTCGTCGTGAACGCCTACTCCGGCAAAACCGTCTTTTTCAAGCTGGCAGACCTGCAGGAGACGACCCAGGACAGCATTTTGGTGGCTTGGGTCAAGGGCGGCGACGGCATGTCCAGTGCGGTAAAGGGCAGTGTGATGTCCTTTTCGCCGGAGAAGAAGAAGGTCAAGGCCACCGGGAATACTACGCTGCGCAAGGGCTACAGCCTCAGCTATAAGGCCGGGGGCGACGTCAAGAAGGGCGAGGTTTTGAAGTATCTGGGCTATGTCGGCTATGACGACCGCATGGTTATCTGGTACAAGGTGCGCTATAAGAACAATATCCGGTGGATTTCCAGCCTTTTTTCCATTCTGAAATAGCGCGGGCCTGTGCTCCGCTGTGATTCTTCCCAACAAAGCACCATGCCGGCATGCCGGCATGGTGCTTTGCGTCGTGCGTCCCGAAGGTCACATCGCCGCGATGATCGCGGCGGCCGCGCCCTCGTAGCCCAGGGCAGAGGTGTTCAGCATCAAATCATAGTTGTTGCGGTCGCCCCAGGTCTTGTCGGTGAAGAACTTGTTGTAGTTCTTGCGCTGGTTGTCCCGGCGCTTGATGTAGGCCTCGATGCGACTGTTTTCGATGCCGTCCACCTTGCGGACGCGCTCGACGCGGTCCTGCATGTTGCTGGCGTACACAAAGGCGTGAATGAAGGGCACGCGGGCCTCTGTCCTGAGGATCTGCCCCGTGCAGCGCCCCAGGAAGATGGCGGGGCCCTTCGCCACCAGCTGCTGCACCAGCCGGGACTGGGCGGAATAGACCTGGAACGGCGCTTCGTTCACGGCGCTGCTGTAGACGGTACCGCCGTAAGCGCTGGTGCGCACCAGGGAGAGGTCGTGCAGCAGGCTGCCCACGCCCTTTTCGTCGTAGGTTTGCAACGTGCCCAGGTCGATGCCGTACTCCTTGCCCGCCAGCACCAGCAGGTTGCCGTCGTAAAATTCCATGCCCAGCCTTTCGGACAGGATCCGCGCCACCTCGCGCCCGCCGCTGCCATATTCCCGGTCGATGACGATACTCTTTTTGCTCATATCCGTATCCTCCCCTCGGCTCGCGCCGGTTCATCATTCCTTTACATCATTATACACCTTCCCGCGCCCGCTGTCCAGCGAAAGGTGATTCAGAATTTTCCAAAGAATATTCTAATGCTCCTCTAATCCTTTTTTCTTGCCATTTCATTTTCCGGGCCTATAATGGGCCCATCAAAACGAACGGAGGACAAAACGATGACGCATTATGAGATGGCGGAGAAGCTTTCCGAGAAGATGGGCGTTACGCTGGAGAAGGCCACCCAGGCCCTGGAGGCCTGCGACTGGGAGCTGCTGGACGCGGCGCTGATGCTGGAAAAGGAGATCGGCCAGAGCGAACAGGCGGCCTGGACCAGCTGCGGCGCGGCGACCGAGGACAGGGACGCCGGGGAAAGGGCCCGCGAGCAGCGCAGGAGCGTGGTTCGGAGCCTGGGCGAGATGATCCGCGACCTGTTCAACCTGGGCAACCGCAACCGCTTCGAGGTGCGCAAGGGCGACGAGCTGCTGCTGGAGGTGCCCGTAACGGTGCTGGTGCTGCTGCTGATCTTCGCCTTCTGGGTGTGCGTGCCGCTGCTGGTGGTCGGCCTGTTCGTCGGCTGCCGCTACACCTTCTCCGGCGCGGAGCTGGGCCGCGAAAACGTGAACAGCGCCATGAACAAGGCCGCCGAGGTCGCCGAAAAGGTGAAGGAAGAGTTCAAGGGCGAACATTGACAGCGGGATGGGAATGGGGTATAGTTTAGTGGGGAATGAAGCGTGTCCCTCTCATATCCCAACGCTCAGAAGGAGGACTCTCCCATGGCTGAAAGGATCCTGATCGTCGAGGACGAGGCAGCGCTGGCCCGCTTCGTGGAGCTGGAGCTGGTTCACGAGGGCTACCAGGTGGACAAGTCACCGGACGGGCGGGACGGCCTGGAAAAGCTGGAGAGCGGGGCCTACGACCTGGCGCTGCTGGACATCATGCTGCCGGGCCTGAACGGGCTGGAGGTACTGCGCCGCGCCCGCCGCACGGTGGACACCCCGGTCATCATGCTCACGGCCAGGGATTCGGTGATGGACAAGGTCACCGGCCTGGATACGGGCGCGGAGGATTACATCACCAAGCCCTTTGAAATCGAGGAGCTGCTGGCCCGCATCCGCGCCGCCCTGCGCAAGGGCGCGCGCCGCCAGGCCGCCAGCCACGTGCTGACCGCAGGCGCCCTGTCCCTGGACGCAGACCGCTACACCGCCGCCTGGAACGGCCAGCCCATCGAGCTGACCCACCGGGAGTTCACGCTGTTGAAGGTGCTGATGGAAAATCAGGGCATCGTCCTGAGCCGCAACACGCTGATGGAGCGGGTCTGGGGCTACGATTACATGGGCGAGACCAACATCGTGGACGTCTACGTGCGCTACCTGCGGGGCAAGATCGACGATGTGTACGGCGTCAAGCTGATCCACACCGTTCGCGGCGTGGGCTACGTGTTGAGGGAAGGGTGAGCGCCATGCCGTCCGCAAACGCCAACCGGCGCTTCAATTCCATCGCCCGGCGCATACAGCGCTCGTGGCAGTGGAAAAAGCTGTGGCAGATCCTGTTCCTGAACCTGCTGGCGGTGCTGACCGCGCTGGCGGCGTATCTGTACGTCCACGAAACGGCAGTCACCGGCGCGTTCCAGGGCTGGGGGCTGCCCCGGTCCATGACCATGGACACCGCCCTGTCGGGCCGCGCCGCGCTGGAAAGCCTGGTGTACAGCTTCACATGGGCGGACGAGACCCACGCGGTGCCCCTGGGCGGGTTCGTGCGTCTCGCGTTCCAGTTCGGCGGGCCGGTGCTGGCGTTCGAGGGCGCATTGTGGTTCCTGGGCTTTTTTGGCAGCGCGAAGGGCGCGCGGCGGCTTTTGAAGCCGCTGGACAAGATGGCCCAGGCCGCCCAGCGCCTGACCGACGAGACCGGGGCGCGGCGGGCCGCAGAGCGGGCCCAGCAGGAGCGGTGGATGAAGTCCGCGGACAGCCAGCCGGCCGGCGTGGACGAGGCGAAGTTTCACGACCTGGAGCAGGCCATCGAGCAAATCGACATCGGCGACCGGCTGTCCACCGGCGACAAGGATCTGCAGGGCCTGGAGGACGCCATCAACAGCATGCTTTCCCGCATGCACGACGCCTATCGCCAGCAGGCCCAGTTCGTCTCCGACGCCTCCCACGAGCTGCGCACGCCCATCGCGGTGATCCAGGGCTATGTGCGGATGCTGGACCGCTGGGGCAAGGACGACGAGAAGGTGCTGGAGGAATCCATCGCCGCCATCAAGACCGAGACCGAGCACATGAAGACGCTGGTGGAGCAGCTGCTGTTCCTGGCCCGGGGCGACAGCGGCCGCCAGCAGCTGAACCCGGAGCCCATGGACCTTTCCGCGCTGATGGGCGAGGTATTGGACGAATACCGCATGATCGACGAGAGCCACGAATGGCGGCAGGGCGCGCTGGACGCCGCCCCGGTCAACGCCGACCCCGCGCTGATCAAGCAGGCCGCCCGCATTTTGGTGGACAACGCCGTGCGCTACACGCCCGAGGGCGGCTCGATACGCCTTTCGGCGGGCACGCAGGACGGCAGGGCCTTCTTCGAGGTCCAGGACGGCGGCATCGGTATCGACGCTCAGGACGTGCCCCGGATATTCGACCGCTTCTTCCGGGCCGACCCCGCCCGCGCCCGCCAGAACGGCGGCACCGGCCTGGGCCTGTCCATCGCCCGCTGGATCGTCGAGCGCCACGACGGGTACTTCGAGGTCGTCAGCCGCCCGGGGCTGGGCACGAGAATCAGGGTTGTTTTGCCAGGGACGAAGGGGTAAATTCAGATTTGCAGGGGAGGATAAGGAACCAGGAACCAGAAACCAGAAATAGTGGCTGCCGCGTATTGATACTGGTTTTCAGCTATTGATAGGGTTATGCCGCGGGAACGGAACGGCCGCTGTCTTTACGCCTATAGTGCGCGGCTTTTCCTGGTTCCTGGTCCCTAATTCCTAGTTCCTAGTTCCTAGTTCCTAATTCCTAGTTCCTAGTTCCTAGTTCCTAATTCCTAGTTCCTAATTCCTCTCCCCTACAAAAACCGAATTTTACCTCCCCTTAATTGACAACCCCGCCCCCAAGGCGTATAACATTACTGGATCGCATGATCCGTCTTCGGGGCTGGGTGAAATTCCCGACCGGCGGTAAAGTCCGCGAGCCGCTTCGGCGGCATGAACCGGTGCAATTCCGGTACCGACAGTACAGTCTGGATGGAAGAAGACGACGCAAAGACGCGCCTGTGCAGAAATGTCCGCGCCCCGGGACGAATCCCGCGGGCGCGTATTTTTTCGACAGGAGGTTATATTATGACTGCTGTTTCCAAGACCCGCATGCTGGTGGGCACCGCGATGCTGTCGGCCGTTTCCGTGGTGCTGATGTTCCTGGCCTTCCCGGTGCCGCTGATGCCCTCGTTCATCAAGCTGGACCTGGCCGAGCTGCCCGCGCTGATCGCTTCCTTCGCCTACGGCCCGCTGGCCGGCGCGGCGGTATGCCTGGTGAAGAACCTGATCAGCCTGATGAAGAGCTCCTCCGGCGGCGTGGGTACGCTGTGCAACTTCCTGCTGGGCGTGCTGTTTGTGGTGCCCGCCGGGCTGATCTACAAGAAGAACCGCACCCGCAAGGGCGCGCTGATCGGGTCGCTGGTGGGCGCGGCCACCATGGCCATCGTCAGCATCTTCGTGAACTACTACCTGGTCTACCCCATCTACACCGCCTTCATGCCCATGGAGGCCATCATCGGCATGTATCAGGCCATCAACCCGAAGGTGCAGAACCTGTGGCAGGCGCTGATCTGGTTCAACTGCCCCTTCACCTTCATCAAGGGCCTGATCAGCGTGGCGATTGCGTTCGTCATCTACAAGCCCCTGTCGCCGTTCCTGAAGGGCGCCAACGGCGTCCAAAAGAAGGCGGCATAAACCGGGAAACGCGACGCAGCGGCGGCAATCTGCCGCCGTCGCCTTGCCTGGATGCCCCCGGCGACAACCAGGCCGTCGCTGCATGAAAAGATCCTTCGCTCCGTTCAGGATGAGACGCCGAAGATTCGCCGTCATCCCGGGTGAAGCGAAGGATCTTTTTTCTGTCAGAGTATCAATAGTTCTCCGCCTTGATCTGGAAATAGCTCTGGGGATGGTTGCACACCGGGCAGACCTCGGGGGCCTGCTTGCCGATGTGGACGTGGCCGCAGTTGCTGCACTGCCAGATCGTGTCGCCCTCGCGGCTGAACACCAGGCCGCCCTCGATGTTGGCCAGCAGCTTGCGGTAGCGCTCCTCGTGCTCCTTCTCGATGGCCGCGACGCCCTCAAACTGGGCCGCGATGTCCTCAAAGCCCTCCTCGCGGGCCTCCTGGGCGAACTTCTTGTACATGTCGGTCCACTCGAAGTTCTCGCCGTCGGCGGCGTCGTTCAGGTTCACGGTGGTGGTGGGCACCTTGCCGCCGTGCAGCAGCTTGAACCACAGCTTGGCGTGCTCCTTCTCGTTCTTCGCGGTCTCCTCGAAGATCGCGGCGATCTGCACATAGCCGTCCTTCTTGGCCTGGGAAGCGTAGTAATCGTACTTGTTGCGGGCCTGGGATTCGCCCGCGAAGGCCGCCATCAGGTTGGCCTCGGTCCTTGAACCCTTGAATTCCATAAAAGCACCTCCATGGATAATATTCCCTGAGTGCTGACAGTTTATCACGGGAATTTGGATTAGTCAACACTTACCCTTACACCATGCCTCGATGGCCCGGTGAGCGTATTCCGCTGTGCCGGGGCCGCCGGCGGCGTCGATGTTCTCGCGCATACTGCCCGCGCCGGCATACATGCGGCCCAGCGCCTGCAAAATCCCATCGGAACAGGTGTACATGTTTTCGGTGATGAAGGTCTTCACCTTCGCAACCTGTGCCTGGGGGATTTCGCCCGCCGGGTCCATTTCCAGCATACCGCCAAAGCCCGCCAACAGGTCCATCAGCGCCTCCCCGAGGCGACGCTCCTCCTCCTTCGTGCGGCCCGCGGATTTTTGCAGGTACTCTTGATACTCCGGGGTCTGCCCATAGCTGGCCTTCGCCTGCCGGGCATATTCATCGATCTTTTCCGTGTCAAACGCCGTGAAATTCAAATACTTCACCCCCAATAGCTTGATGCCCCTGGCCAGGTCGATCAGGTTCTCCAAATGCTCCGCCTTCAGGCGCAGCAGCCCGATCTGCTGGTCCAGCGCCCGGTTGCGCTCATAGACCGGGCTGTCCAGTATGGCGCGAATGTCCTTCAGCGGGAATTGAAGCTCCCGGAAGATCAGTATGGCCGACAGCCGCTCCAGGCTGGAATCGTCGTACAGCCGGTAGCCCGCCTCCGACATCGCCGACGGCGGCAGCAGCCCGATGCGGTCATAGTGGTGCAGCGTCCGAATGCTCACGCCGGTCAGAGCGCTGACTTCCCCTACAGTCATCATGCAACCACCTCCGCATACAGAATAGACCCTGACGCAAGGTCAGGGTCAAGGGGAAATTGAAAATTTACAATGCTTACGCGTCCGCGCGCACACGCCAGCCGTACTTGTCCTCGATCTTGCCGGTCTGGATGCCGGTGATGGTGTCGTACAGCTTCTGGGTCACGGGGCCGATGTTGCCGTCGCCGATGGTCATGACCTCGTCCATGTAGCGCAGCTTGCCCACGGGGCTGATGACGGCGGCGGTACCGGTGCCGAAGACCTCCTCCAGCTTGCCGGACTTCTGGGCCTCGATCAGCTCGTCCACGGACACCTTGCGCTCCTCGACCTCCATGCCCCACTGGCGGCACAGGAACAGCACGCTGTTGCGGGTGATGCCGGGGAGGATGGAACCGTTGAGCATGGGCGTGACGATCTTGCCGTCGATCTTGAACATGATGTTCATTGCGCCGACCTCTTCGATGTACTTGCGCTCCACGCCGTCCAGCCAAAGCACCTGGGAATAGCCGCCGTCGTGGGCCTTCACCTGGGCGATCAGCGACGCGGCGTAGTTGCCGCCGGTCTTGGCAAAGCCGATGCCGCCGCGCACGGCGCGCACGTACTCGTCCTCGATCCAGATGCCCACGGGGGCCAGGCCGCTCTCATAGTAAGCGCCGGAGGGGCTGAGGATGATGATGAACAGGTAGGTCTTGGAGGGGGCCACGCCCAGGAATTCGTCGGTGGCGATGATGAAGGGGCGGATGTACAGGCTCGTGCCCGGCTCGGTGGGGATCCAGTCCTTGTCGATGGCCACGACTTCCTTGATGGCCTGCACGAAGTCCTCCTCGGGGATTTCGGGGATGCACAGCCTGTCGTTGGATTTATTCGCCCGCTTGGCGTTCATGTCCGGGCGGAACAGGTAGGCCTCGCCGTTTGCGCCGCGATAGGCCTTCAGGCCCTCGAACATCGTCTGCCCATAGTGGAACACCATGGCCGAGGGGTCCAGCTCTATCTTCTGATAGGGCACGATGCGGGGGTCGTGCCAGCCCTTGCCCTCGGTGTAATTCATCACAAACATGTGGTCGGTGAAGATGTGGCCGAAGCCCAGCTTCTCACCCGGCGCCGGCTTTGCCTTGGGCGTGGTGGTTCTTTCAACGCGAATATTCAGCATGTCGATCGCTCCAATCTGCAGGTATTGCGGAATTTGATTTCATTTATGATACTGCGATAAAGCGTTAAAATCAAGCGCTAAGGCAGGATATTTCCTGTTCTTTACATAACAGCCGAAGAAATAAAGAAATCGCCGGTGCTCTTGTTGACGGCATCTATGGCCGCGCACAGCCGGTCACACCCGGCAGGCAGCTTGAAGCTCTTGCCATTCTTCCACTTGATACGATCGCCCAATTCGTCGCCGATCCAGTAGGCTCCGGGGCAGGGATTGGACTCCAGCTTCCAGTCCGCGTTGAGCTTAAAGCTGACGGTGAAGGTCTTCTTTTTGTAATTCCGGCTGTAGAACTCGAACCCATTCTTCTTCAGGTCGACCTTCTTGCCGTTTACCTTGATCCAGGCAAAAGGATTCGGATACTTTTTGATCGTGATGACCCGGCTCATGGAGCTGGTCTTGCCGTTGAGCTTGTAGCGGATCGTGATCCTGCACTTGCCAACCTTCAGCGGCAGCATCCAGATTCCCCAGGGGCCAAAGCC
>CACYZW010000102.1 GCA_902778995.1 uncultured Eubacteriales bacterium | reverse complement strand
TGACTTGCCGCCAGCAAGCCTTCGAAATTTGCAGTTTGCAATCGACTAAAATTCATCTCGTTACTGCACGACTCGATTATGCGGTATTTCCTTAAGGAGTGCATCCAATGAACGGGAAAAGAAACTTCAACCGATTCCTGCTGCTGTGGGCGGGTGAGCTCGTCTCCGCCATCGGCGGCGGGCTGACCAGCTTCGGCCTGGGGGTGTACATCTTTCAGCGGACGGGAAGCGCCGGGAGCATGGCCCTGGTGACGCTGCTGGGTTTTCTCCCGACGCTGCTGCTGAGCGTTCCGGCGGGTGTGCTCGCCGATCGCTATGACCGGCGGCTGCTGATGATGGTCGGAGACGGGTGCTCGGCGCTCGGTATACTCTATATCCTTGTCTGCATGATGCGCGGCGGCGCGTCTCTGGCGCAGATCTGCATCGGCGTGTTCGTGAGCGCCGTCTTTTCCGCGCTACTGGAGCCCGCCTTCCGGGCGACCATCACCGACCTGCTGACCCGTGAGGAATATTCCAGGGCCAGCGGACTGGTCTCCCTGGCCGGAAGCGCCAGATACCTGTTCTCGCCGGTACTCGCGGGATTCCTGCTGACGGTGAGCGATGTGAAGCTCCTGCTCGTGATCGATATCTGCACCTTTCTTCTGACCGTCCTCAGCGCAGCGGTCGTCCGGAAGGGCATCGGCAGCAAGGCGGCGGAGAGAGAAGGGGCCTTTCTCAAAAGCCTTGGAGAGGGATGGCGTATCCTGCGGGCGAAAAAGGGCGTGCTGCTCCTGGTGGGGCTGTCCTCCGGAATCACGCTGTTCATGGGCATGTTCCAGATCCTGGCGGAGCCGATGATCCTGTCCTTCCAGGACGCCAGGACCCTCGGCGTCGCAGAGACGGTGTGCGCGTGCGGCATGCTCGTGAGCGGGCTCGTTCTTGGCGTCAGGGGGTTGAAAGGGCGCTATGTCAGCACGCTGTGCCTGTCTCTCGTGCTGGCCGGCTTGTTCATGTGCGGGTTCGGCCTGTTTGAGAACATGGTTTCGATCTGCGGCTTCGGGTTCCTGTTCTTCGCGGCGCTGCCCTTCGCCAACAACTGCCTGGACTATCTGATGCGGACGAACATCCCGGACGAAGCCCAGGGCAGGGCCTGGGGAATGATCGGATTCCTGTCGCAGCTTGGATACGTCGTCGCCTATGCCGTCTCCGGCGCGCTGGCGGATGGCCTTGGGCGCGTCACCGGCCTCGGCGTCGGAAGGGGCGCGGCATGGGTCATCATCGCCGCAGGGGCAGCCCTCGCACTGATCGCGTCCGCAATAATGTTGCCAAAGAGCATCCGGCAGCTGGAAAAACAATGTGGAGGTGCCTGAAATGAAGGCGAATACCGTGAGCCCTGGAGAAATCAGGCCGTACAAATACAGGCCGGTGCTGTTCTTTGCCCTGGCGTACCTGTTCACTTGGCTATTCTGGATCCCGGCCATATTTGTGCCGCAGGCGTTCGGGGGCGTTTTGATGCTGATCGGGCTGCTCGCCCCGGCCGTCGTATCGACCGTGTTTGTCCTGACATCCGGGTCGGATCTCCTGAAAAAGGATCTGAAGGTCAAGCTCGTCGGCTTGTACAAGGTCAAGTGGCGCAACGTCCTTCTGGCCGTTCTCCAGTTCGCCGGCATCGTTGCCTGCGCCATACTGGTCTCCGTCGCCTTCGGGCAGTCGCTGGATCAGTTTGCGTTCACCGAGGACTTCTCGTTCACCGGCGTCGGGATCGGCAGCGCGCTGATCACGGTGACACTGGCTTCCATCATCGAAGAAGTCGGCTGGAAGGGGTATTGCGAGGATTCGATCGGCGCCTATATGAACTGGTTCTGGGAGTCGCTGATCTTCGGGACGCTGTGGTCGTTCTGGCACTTCCCGCTGCTCTTCATCAAGGGAACCTACCAGGCCGGCCTCATGGTGAATCCGCTGTACGTGGCCAACTTCTTCATCAGCGGCATCCCGCTGGGCTTCATCATCACATGGGTATACCTCGTCAGCGACCGTTCGATCCTGGCGTGTATGATCTATCACCTGTTCGTGAACTTCCTGCAGGAGAAGATCGCCATGACGCCCGAGACAAAGTGCGTGGAGACGATCGTCGTGACCATCGTCGCTGCGCTCATCGTCATCGCCAACAGGGACATGTTTTTTGAAACCCGCCATGTCGGCATACTGCTGGAGACGCGTTACGGCGTGGACTGGGACGCCCTGCCAAAGGACGGTTTGCAGGGCGATGAAAAAACCGCCGACGTCTGCGCGATGTACATCGACCGGCACGGCACGACGGCGGAATGAGAAAGTTATACAGGAACAGGAGCGCACGGCAACAGAGCCTGCCAGCCAGTCCATCCTGCGTGATCAGATGGTTCTGGCACGCAGAAACAGCTTCGCCAACCGGGTGTACAATACATTTGATGAAGGAGTGAAAGGGATGAAAAGCATTCTGATCGCCGATACCACCCGCGAAGAGCGGGAGCAGATCGTCGCGGAGTCCATCGGCAACATCGACGGGACCTGCGACGGCTGCAGCCCTGGCCTGATCGAGATGTATCAGAGCTACATCGAGGGGCGCAAGGAATTGCGGGAGATCAACCAGGAGTTCCAGGCGCGGTATATGTCCGGCAGTATGGGTCCGGACCGAAGGGACTGTGATTTCATGGATCAGTAAGACGGGCGAAGAAGTCCTGCCCCACAACGGGCAGGGGAAATGCCTTCGGCAAGCCGGGCTTTCATTGCCCGGCGGACTTTTCGCGGATGACATCTGAGCGGCGGTGCGAAGCGGCTGCGGGCGAGCATCATTCCTGCGGGAGTCATTCAGGGGAAGCGCAGATATGAAGGCGCACACTGCCCGGGACATGCAATCAACCTTTTGATGGCTTATGCCATCAGCGCTTCGATGGATCGCAGCACCCCGTCCCTCGAGGCGCATTCTATGGTGTAGGTCAGATCGTCCCGCTGCCTGAGAACAGCCAACAGCGGCATAAGGGGCAGCGTGCCGTCCCCGAGGGCCAGGTGCTCGTCGGCGATGGCGCTCAGCGGGCGCGGGCCGTGGTTGTCGTGCAGGTGAATGTGGGTGAGCGCCGGCAGAAGGCCCTCTGCCCACGCAGTGGCCGGTTGGCTGCTGTAGCAATGGGCGTGGCCCACGTCCAGGCACAGGCCGAAATTAGGGTGCCGAACCCGCTGCCAAACCTCCAGCATCGGTTCCCAGAGCGGGTCGAGCACATTTTCCAGCGCGATGGGCACATCGTCGTGGCATTGTAGAAACTCACCAAAGAAATCCGCGACCCGGGGCGCCCAGCCCTCGATGGTGTTGGCCCGGGGCATGAAGCCGGTGTGCAGAACCAGCTTTACTGCGCCCAGAGCGCGGGCTCCGGACCAGGCCTGGTGAAAGCGCAGCATCGTTACCTGGCGCACTTCGCTGTCCCAGGTGGCGGGGTTCAAATCCAGAAACGGCCCGTGAACTACGAGGGGGCAGGTATAATCCACTTTTGAAATAGCGTCTGCAAGTCGATCCAGCTCGTCCGCGATGGAGAAGCGGATCAACTCAATGCCGCAGGTTTTGCTGAATGCGCGCAACTCGCCCGGTTCAAGCAGTTCGCTGATGAAAATCCCCTGCATATCCGTATTCATAGCCCCCTGAGATACCCCTATGGTGACGGCGCATAAACGAGATGAACAATAGCCGATTGCAAACCGCATATTCACGGGTTAAGGAAACACCGCATAATCGGGTCGTGCAGTAACTGCAAAAACCGCAGGTTGCCTGGATTGGCAATCAAGGGTCGTGCAGGCAGCAAGTGGCTGAAATTCAGCCGTTAATGCGCCATGAGCATTGTGCAGCGTTTCCTTAATACGCCGTGAGCATTGTTTTGTCTATGGTATTTCCCGCCAGAATTCCAGGGATTGACGCATGAAGCCCGACAGGTCCATGCCGTATATGCTCTGCAGGAACGCGGCGTCGGTGATCTCCGCGAAGCTTCCCGAGCGCACGATCCGTCCCTCGCTCATGAACAGCGCGTTGTGGCTCAGCCGCAGCGCCAGGTTGACGTCGTGCAGCACCCCGACGACGGTGTGCTGTCCGTCGGCGCACCAGTCGCGAAGGTAGTCCACCAGCTCCACCTGGTGCTTGATGTCCAGGTGGTTGGTGGGTTCATCCAGCAAGATCGTCTCGGGGTCCTGGGCCAGCGCCTGTGCGAGGAACACCCGCTGGCGCTGGCCGCCGGAAAGCTCGTCCAGATGCCTTCGGCGCAGGTCGGACAGCCCCGTGAAGGCCAGACAGCGCTCTACCGTGGCCCGATCCTCCTGAGAGGGACCGCCGAACAGCGAAGCGCGGATGTGCTGGTAGCGCCCCAGCATCACTGTGTCGTAAACGGAATAGGGAAAGTAGACGGTGTTGACCTGGCTCATGACGGCAATCTTGCCGGCAAGATCCCGACGCTTCATGCCGTCGATCTCCCGGCCATCCAGCAGTACCTGGCCCCGGTGGGGGATCAGGCCGGCCATGGCCCGCAGCAGCGTGGTCTTGCCGCAGCCGTTGGAACCCAGCACACACCAGCAGCTGCCCGGTGGGAAGGCACAGCTGACGTCGTGCAGCACGTCGACGCCGTCGTAGCCCGCGCAGACGTTTTTCAGCTCAAGCATCGCGCTCACTCCTCCGTCGGCCAAAGTAGACATAGGCAAAGAAGGGCGCGCCGACCAGCGCCGTCACCGCGCCGACGGCCAGCTCCCGGGGTGATACGATGGTCCGGGCCAGCAGATCCGCGAGCACCATGAAGGCACCGCCGAACAGCGCGCTCATGGGGATCAGCAGCCGGTGGTTGCTGCCGAAGATGCGGCGCGTCACGTGGGGGGAAATCAGGTCCACGAAGCCGATCACGCCCACGAAGGCGACGGCGGAGCCGGTCAGCAGCGCTGCCACGGCCATCAGCAGCAGCTTTACCCGCTTCAGCTCCACGCCCGCGGACAGGGCCTGCTCCTCGCCGAAGGTCATCAGATCCATCTCCCGCCCGTACCGCACAAGCACCAGCAGGCAGGGGATCAGCAGCGCCAGCAGCACCCCGCAGTTCTGCCAGCTTTGGCCGGAAAAGCTGCCCATCTGCCAGAACACCAACTGCTGCAGGTGTTCGTGGGAGAAGGCCGTGAGCACCGTCAGGATGGCGTTGACGAAGAGGGACAGCACCATGCCGGTGAGGATCACCGTGGTGTTTTCCAGGTTTTTGTCGAACCGGGAGGCCAGACCGATGGCCAGGAACACCGTGCTCAGGCCGCCCAGGAAGCCGCACAGCGCCAGCGTATAGCGCCCCAGCAGGGGCAGCGTGAAGCCGGTGAGAATCGCGGCCGCTGCGGTCAGCGATGCGCCGGAGGACACGCCCAGCGTATAACCGGAGGCCAGCGGATTGCGAAGTGTGCTCTGCATTACCGCGCCGCCGACCGCCAGCGCAGCGCCAGTCAGGAAGGCCATGATGGCCCGCGGCATGCGCAGGTTCCACAGGATGGACGCCGTGATGGCGGGTATGCCCTCCGGCAGCGCCGCGCCGGACAGCTGGCAGCGGACGATGGAAGCCATATCCGATATGGAGATGGACACGCTGCCCACGCCCATGCCGAGCAGCAGGCAAACAAAGCCTGCTGCCGACAGCAATGCGATTTTAAGCCCGGTCTTCATGCCGCCACGTCAGCCTTGCCGTAAAGCTCCGGATACACGGCCTCGGCCATCTCCCGCAGGGCGATGACGATGCGGTGGTTCGGCTGGTTGGTGCTCTCGTCGTCCAGCCGGTAGACCTGGCCGTTGGCGATGGCCGCGACATCGCTCCAGCCCTTGCGCCCCATGATCTCGCCCACGGGATCGTCCAGATAGCTGATGCAGGTCAGGATCACGTCGGGGTTGGCGGCCACGGCGGCCTCCTCGGTGACGGAGGCCCAGGGATCGCCGTCCCCGTAGGCGTTCTCCGCGCCGATCAGGCGGATCATCTCGTCCAGGTAGGTGTTTGGGCCGGCATAGCAGAGATAGGGCAGCGCGGCCACCTCGACGGCCACACGCTTCTTCTCCTGGACGGTCGCGCCGATGGCGGCGATTTCATCGATGGCAGCCTGCATTTCGTCCACCAGGGCCTTTGCGCCATCCGTAGCCCCGACGCACTCGCCGATGAACAACACGTCCTGCTGGATGGCTTCGATGCTGTTGCTGGAGGGAATCTGCACCACGGCGATGCCCAGGTCGATCAGCGCCTGATAGGGGTTGTCGCCGCCCGCGAGGCTCATGCCGGTAATGAAGATCACGTCGGGCTTCAGCGCAGCCAGCTGCTCGGTGTCGGGGGACATCATGTCGAACTGAGGCAGCGACGCCAGCTCCGGCTGGTACGAGGCGGAATAGCTGTCCACGGCCAGCAGCTTGTCCGCAAGCCCCAGGTCGGTCAGCACCCGCGTGGTGGAGGGGGCCATGGATATGATTCTTTCCACGGCTTCGGGCAGCCGGATGGGTTCTCCCGCACGGTCCTGGTCGGGCGCGGCCAGCGCGGCGGCACTCAGGCACAGTGCAAGGCATAGCAGAAGCGCAAACAGTTTTTTCATCGGTATTTCCTCCTGTTATGGTGTGTGAAATCGCCCGCCCTGACGGGCAATACTATTGTAGCATATGAATTACGGGATTGCAATCCTCTTCAGAAACCGTCGCGCAGATTCAGCCCGGTGGCGCAAACTGGACGCAAAACACAAAAACCGGGTTGAAATCCCCTCTGTTATCTGCTATCATTGAACCGCAGTATGGCGCGGACAACAGCGTCCGGCGCTGCAGAGGATGGATACGGACGGTGGGGAAGGTCAGACTTCGACACGGACCGTAGCGGAGGAAGAGATTATGAAGACGATATACCTGGCAGGCGGCTGCTTCTGGGGAATGCAGAAATTCTTTGACCAGTTTGATGGCGTGATATCCACAGAGGTGGGATATGCGAACGGCCCCGATGCCGCGCCCTCTTATCAGGATGTATGCGCCAGCAGCGGGCATGCGGAAACTGTGCGGATAAACTATGATCCGGGTGCCATATCGCTTTCGACGTTGCTGGACTATTATTTCATGGTCATTGATCCGCTGTCCGTCAACCGGCAGGGGAACGACGTCGGCATACAATACCGCACCGGTATCTACTATACCGATCCGTTGCAATTGCCGGAGATCCAGGCGGTCTATCAGGCCTGGCAGACAAAGGCGGGCGCGAAGCTGGCGGTGGAGCTCATGCCGCTTCACAACTTTTACAGCGCGGAGGCATATCACCAGAAATACCTGGACAAGAATCCGAACGGCTACTGCCATATCCCGCGGATCATGTTTGGACTGAGCGAAGCGGAGAAAGCAGCTGTGCTCCGCAGCCGTATCGGCGATTTGGCATACGAGGTCACGCAGAACGCCGCGACGGAACGGGCCTTCACCGGAAAATACGACGCTTTCTTTGAGAAGGGTCTCTATGTGGATGTGGTCAGCGGCAAGGCGCTGTTTACGTCCATGGACAAGTTCGATTCCGGGTGCGGATGGCCGGCATTCACGAAGCCTGTCGCTAAGGACGCCGTGGTGGAGAAAGCGGACGCCTCCCACGGCATGAATCGCATTGAAGTCAGGTCGAGCGGGACGGATTCCCACCTTGGCCACGTCTTCAACGATGGTCCTGCCGATTCCGGCGGCCTCAGGTATTGCATCAATTCCGCGGCACTGCGGTTTGTCCCATATGATGAACTCGAGCGGCAGGGCTACGGAGCGTATAAGGCGCTGTTTGACAAGTGACCCCGAGTCGGGCGGGAACGCCCCGGCTTACGACGAATGGTATGCTTGTTATTGAGAAGGGATATGGGGCCTGCGGCGAAGCCGTAGGTGCAGACGCATCCCACTGAATACGAGGAGAAGTATATATGACCTACGAAGAAGCGGTAAGGAGCATCCGGCCCGGACGCTATCATCATTTCAAGGGCAATGAATATGAGGTCGTCGATATCGCGAGGCACTCGGAAACCGGCGAACCGATGGTGGTCTACCGCGCCCTGTACGGTGACTTTGGCCTCTGGTGCCGCCCTGCCGACATGTGGAACGAGGAAGTTGTCAAGGATGACGTGACGCACAGGCGGTTTGCGGAGGTCGGGGCGCACGCCGCCCTCAGCCATGCGGAAATGAACCGGGAATTGTACTTCAGGCAAAAGCAGATGCTGTCGGGATTCCTGGAGCGAGGCGCCATATCACAGGCCCAGTTCGATCAGAGCATGCAGGACCTGTCCGAGAAGATGGGAAATGACGAGTGATGCCGTGATCGGACAACGCCCCACAATGCTCATGGCGTCAGACCGCTGGCAAAGGCCGAAAATGCAGAAAATCCTTCCGAAAGAAGAAGCGCGGAAGGATTTTCTGCTTGCTGTGTCGGCGTCGCCTAAGGAAACACCGCACAGTATACAAAGCGCGAGAAATATGGTAAAATAGAGTCATGGATAAGCAGATGACGATATCGCTAATCAGCGACGAACTACGA
>CACYZW010000101.1 GCA_902778995.1 uncultured Eubacteriales bacterium | reverse complement strand
ATTTTGCTTGATTATCGCAGATAATCTGGCCGCAAAATCTGCAAGGAAGGTATTTTTCTTCTGGAAAATGGGATTTTCCGCCAGAAAAATGCCTGCGGGATCGGCGTACACGCCGCCGCCCCCGATTGGAAACGAGTACCCTGAGCTGTAACAACGGGCATGGAAAAGAGCAAGAAAATCAAAGAAATTCCATTATCATTATGTGTTAATAATGGTTAAATGTGAGACATTAAAATATTGCTTAAGGAAATACCGCATAATCGAGTCGTGCAGTAACGAGATGAATTTTAGTCGATTGCAAACAGCAGATTTCGCAGGCTTGCTGGCGGCAAGTCAAGAAATCAGCAGACAGCAGGCGGCTGAAATTCAGCCGTTAATGCGCCATGAGCATTATGCGGTATTTCCATAAATATCCATTGCACTGATTGTGGAGAGAGACAGCCATAAGCAGCTGAACATACAAAAGGAAAAAGAATAGTGTTAAACCGCTATTCTTTTTCCTTTTCCCCCTGAATCTGCCCCAATGCCTGCGCCGCGTCCCCGCGAATCACCAGCTCGGCCCTCTGATCCGCCGGCGTCGCTTCCCGGTTGATCACCACCAGATGCCTGCCGTGGAAGTAATCCAGGAACGACGCCGCCGGCTCCACCGACAGCGACGTGCCCGCCACGATCAGCGTGTCGCAGTTTGAAATCTCCCGGCACGCGCCCATGCAGGTGTATTTGTCCGGGGCCTCGCCGTAGAGCACCACCCAGGGCTTCACCACGCCGCCGCAGCGCTCGCACCGGGGAATGCCCTCGGAATGCAATATCTTTTCCAGGCTGTAGAAGGCGTTGCAGTCCATGCAGTAATTCTCCCACACGCTGCCGTGCACCTCGTACACCAACCGGTTCCCGGCCCTTTTGTGCAGGCCGTCGATGTTCTGGGTGACCACGCCCCGCAGCTTTCCCGCCTTTTCCAGTGCAAACAGCGCCCGGTGGGCGGCGTTGGGCCGGGCGTCGGGAAAGAGCATCCTTGCGCGGTAGAACGCGAAAAACTGCTCCGGGTGCAGGTAGAAAAAGGACTGGCTCAGGATCATCTCCGGCGTCAGTCCGTCCCACGTCTCTGAAAACAGCCCCTCCGCGCCCCTGAAATCCGGTATGCCGCTGGGCGTGGACACCCCCGCGCCGGTGAAGCAGACGATGCGCTTCGATTTGTCGACGATCTCCCGGAGCATGCCCTCCCGGCCCTTCACCACGCTCAGCATATCACCAGCTCCGTCAGGAACACCACGACGCAGCAGGCCACGGATACCTGGAACAAGCTGCAGCCGAACCATGCCATCACCAGCCCCGCGATCAGCGCCAGCGCGCCGGAAAGGGGGCTCTGGGTAGCGGTGAGTATGGCGGGAAAGGTCATCACCGCCAGGGTAACGTAGGGAACGTAATACAGGAAGGAACGTATGGTCCTGTTGGTGATCTGACGGCGTATCAGCGTCAGGGGCAGCACGCGAATCAGATAGGTCACCAGCCACATGCCCAGTATGTATATATAGACGTTACGCCCCATGCCCGTCCTCCTCTCCCACCGGGAACAGCAGGGCCGCGCCCAGGGATATGACCACGGTGAGTATGATGATCTTCAAGCCCGAGGAGATGCCGTCGAACCAGGACACGGCGTTAAAGGCGTAGCTGGCCGCAAAGCTGACCGCCACCAGCGCGGCGATAACCCGGTTCTTCCGGGCAGGCGGCACGAATATGGACAGAAACATGCCGAACAGCCCCACGCTCAGCGCGCTGACCACCCGCACCGGCAGCACATTTCCCAGCACCACGCCCGTCAGCGTGCCCAGGGCCCAGCCGGGGGTGGCGACGGCCGCCATGCCATAGATGTAATAGGGATTCAGGCGTCCCTCCACCGACACGGACACGCCGAAGATCTCGTCGGTGATCCAAAGCCCCATCAGCAGGCGGTGGCGCAGGGGCAGCGCCGGGTCCAGCTTCTGGGACAGGGCGCAGGACATCAGCAGATAGCGGGCGTTGGCGATGGCCTCCATCACCATCACCTCCAGGTAGCTGGCGCCGGCGGCGATCAGCGTAAAGCCGATGTACTGGCCCGCCGAGGCCATGATCAGCGCGCTGGCAAGGGTCGCCTGGGGCGCGGTCATGCCCGCGTTGCGCGCCGATATGCCCAGCGCGATGGACACGGCGAAGTAGCCCAGCATGATCGGAATGCCGTCGCGCAGGCCCTTGATAAACCACTTTTTGCGGTCGGTAAGCATGATCCGCCTCCTGACGTCGAAGGTACGCACGCTACCAATATACACCTATTTATTCAAATGTCAAATGAAGGTTGTCGAAAATGCGGCAGGACGCGCCAAGGGGCCGGTCCGCCCGACACCTCGCCATATGAGGAGATATCAAAACCGGTCCCCTGACATATCGTCCATACGCGGGCTGCGGCGGATCGCCTTCGCGATACCTTTGACCGCCCACAGCAGCAGATGGAGCGTTACGATCACCGCCGTGACCGCGAAAAAGCCGCCCATTCCGGCCACCACGTCGCCGAATTCCATCGTGCCTGAGCCGGTGATCCTCTGCCCGATCTCGATGGCGAAGGTCAGCATCAGCAGCACCGTCAGCGCGTAGATCCATGTGATGGCCAGCACCCGGTTGTGTTTCGCCAGCAGCTTGAATACGGGATAGACCATCAGGATCAGCATGAGACCGATGGCCCCAATCACCAGAAAGTGCAGCTCCTTGTCGGAAAAGCTGTATTCAAAACGGTCGTTCAGGGTCAATATCGCGCTGTGGGCCCGGCTCACCCAGGCCAGCAGCATGCGCAAAATCCTCGCCATATTGCGTCTCCTTTCCATTGGGGCTGTCGCAAAACGGATGTTGAATGGGAAAGCCGCCGCTGCAGCCTGCTTTCACGGGTGATCCGGTTTTGAGACAGCACAATGTATTATAGACGCAAGATATGACACAATAGTTGCATATGTGACATATATTCGTAAAAGCTCCGCCCTCAGGGAAACACCGCACAATGCTCATGGCGCACTGTGCGGTGTTTCCCCGGCGCTTCGTTCCGAACGCCGTGCGCTACGCCATGTCCTCCACGAACGCCATCAGCGCCTCGGCCAGCTCGCCCCGGGTGACAGCGTCGCTTTGGGCGGTTTCGGTCATCGGGGCGACCTCCTGGCCCACCAGGACGGAGATCAGTCCCCAGATATCCTCGGGCAGTATGGGGGCGCTGAGATCCGTGTCATCGGTCACCAGGCCGTACTCCGTGAAGGCGGCCAGCGCCTCGTCGGCGTCCAGCTCGCCGCCCACCAGCACATACAGCGCGGCCAGCAGGTCCCCCTGGGTGGCGGGCGCGTCCACGCCGAAGCGCCCCTCCGCCTGCGGGTCCATGAAGCCCTCCTCGAAGGCGAAGCGCACGGCGTCGTAGTGCTCGCCGCCCTCGTTCACGTCGGCCAGCTCCACCTGGGAGGTATCCACCCCGCCGAAGGGGTTCAATATGTCGTCGAACAGCTCGGCGTTCCCGTTGACCGCCGCCGCGCCGCCGGCGGTGCGGCGCAAACCGTTTTCGGCCAGCTTCGCGTACAGGTCCCCATAGCCCCTCACGCCCTCGGGCGTCAGCGCCTTCAACTGGCGCATCCAGGTCAGCGGCTCGTCCTGGGGCTTGCCCTGCAGCGCGTTCATCTCCGCTGTCAGCGCCCCGGACAGCTCGCCATGGGGCATGGCGAAGCCGGTATAGGCGGACAGTATGTAGCCGTTCAGCGTCTCCTGATCGATCTCCATGCCGGCCACCCTGTCCCCCAGCCCCTCCAGCACCCTGAAGGTCTCGGCGATGTTCGGGTCGCGGTAGGCATAGATCAGTATGCCGTCATCTGCCATCGCTTCGTGTTCCGGCGTATACACGCCGTACTGGTCGCGCAGCAGCGGAACCAGCAGCGTGTCGTTCACCAGATTGACCACCGCAGCCATATCGCCGGTAAAACCGTCCAGCCCCAGGGCGGCATAGTCCGCCATCAGCAAATTGTACTGCATGTTGCTGTCGATCACCAGCGCCTCGGATTTGGCGGGAACGGGGAAATCATAGTGAACCGGCGCAATTTCCCGCGTGTCCAGCGTGGCCAGGAACTGATCCGCCAGCTTCCGGTTCAGGGCGATGCTGTCGGCATTGCCGGCGAACATCGTCACGGCGTTCGTCCGGTTGTTGAAATACCCCTGGATGTCCTTCAGCTTTGCCACCGCTGCGTCGGGATCGCTCTGGAGCAGCTGTTCCGCAGCGCTCAGGAAATCGTAGTATGCCAGGTCGCTGGCATAGGTGTTGTACCGGTATCTTTCGTTGCTGACGGCGGCGGCGCGGCGGACCAGCACGTTGTAGGGATCTGAGGTGACCCTGCTGCGGAAGTTCGCCTTCAGCGCCTGCACCTGTTCCAGCAGCCGGGCCGGTTCGTCCAGCTTCGTGTCCAGCAGGATTTCACGCATCAGGTCATAGCCCTCGTCCAGGTCCTCGTCCAGGGCGATCCAGCTCATGCGCAGATAGGGGTGATAGCCGTCCGCGCCCGCCTCCGGCAGGGACAGGCGCAGGCTGCCGCCATAAAGGTAGCGGCTGATCAGCCTGGCCAGCTCCGCCCTGGTGTGGGCGCCCGTATCCAGCTCCGTGAGCATATCGGTGTACAGCTTGAACCAGTGGATGTCCTCCTGGGCGAGGCCCGAGGCGTCCAGGAAGACATCGGCGCACCCGATGCCCTCCACGCCCGCGACCGCTTCGATGCGGCGCACGCCGTCCGCGCCGGTTTCATCCTTCACGTCGTAGAGCTTCCACTCCTCGGGCAGCGATTCCACCGTCACGGCCTGCAATTTGGCCACGTATTCGGCGGCATCCTCCTTTTCAGGCTGGGCGTTCGTGGCCGCGACGATTTTTTCGATTTCCCGTTTGGACATGCCCGCCTTGATGTCCGCCAGCTTTTCCGCCAGCGCGGCATCGTGGGCCTCCTTCCCACCGGGCTCTGGAAAGGTCGTCACCAGCGCGGTGGTCCGGCAGCCCGTCAGCCACTGGAACGCGGACTTGGCGTACAATCCCTGCGCGTTCCAATCCTCCATCCTGAGCAGGGCGTCCTGATTGTCCTGAAGCTGCCAGGGATTCCCGGTATTGGCGTAGCCGCCGGCCATTTGAAGGATCACCTGGTTCACGGGATCGCTGTATTCATCGATCAGCAGCATCGAGGTCTTCAGCGAGGCCATCACGCCGTCCACCTGATCCTGGGGAAAGCCGTTTTGGGCCACGTCCGCGAGGGCCGCGTTCACGGCGGTCTTGAAGGTCTCCGCGTCCTCAGGATTGACGTTGGCGGCGGCAAAGACGACGGCGTCCTCCGGGCCCTGCATCTCCATGCTGACGCCAAAGCTGCCATAGGGCAGGGCTTCGTGCAGGGATTGCTGGAAATTGGAGGCGCCGTCCGCCAAAAGCCTGGTCAGCGTGGTCATCACGCGCTCCGCCTCCCTGTCCCGGTTCAGCCCCGGACACACAAAGCCGTAGTAGACCTCGGACACGTGCTCGGTGTCGGAGCCCGCCTCCACCGGGAAGGACAGCGCTTGAACCACCGGTGCGGCGATGGGCGCATAGCCGTCGTCAACGCGGGTAATCTCCCGCCGTTCATACACGGAAAAATAGCCGTCCAGCAGCTGCAAAAAGGCCTTGTAGTTTTCAAACCGTCCGTAGAGGTAGGCGGCGCAGTTGGAGGGATGGTAGTATTGCCTGTGGTATTCCTTCAGGGCGTCCCAGGTCAGCTCGGGGATGACATCCGGGTCGCCGCCGGAATCGTTGCCCACCCTGGATCCCGGGAACATGGCCCGCAGCGCGTTGGTATTGGCCATGCGTTGCAGCGTCCAGGCCCCCTGCATTTCGGAATACACGGTGCCCTCGATGGTCAGCGGGGCGTCCGCGTCGTCCAGGCGATAGCGCCACGCCTCGGTGCGGAACACCTGATCGTTCTCCATCAGCGTCGGGTTGAAACAGCTGTCTGTGAAATAATCGGCGTACTTCAACAGCTGTGCCTCCGAAAGACTTGCGCAGGGATAGCTCGTAAACCGCTTGGCGGTCACGGCGTTCATGAAGGTATTATAGGTCTGGTATTCCAGATTGAACCACAGCGCCGAGGAGGGATACTTCTTCGATCCCGAGGTAGTGGCATGCTCAAACACGTGGGGCAGGCCCGAGTTGTCCACGGCCTCGGTGAAGAAGGTCAGGTCGAAGGCCCGGTTGACATCGTCGTTGGCGATGTAGAAGAGCTCCGCCCCGGTCTGCCGGTGCCGGAAGCGCACGATGACGGCGTCCATCAGCGGATAGTCCCGCAGCTCCGCGACCTCGAAGCCATGGATCACGTCGCCCACCTGGGGCAGGGCCGCGCCGGTATCCTCCGCCAGCGCGGCGGGCCATGTCGCCAGCAACAGCACGGCGATGAGCAGAAGCGATATTGTTCTTTTCATACTGTACCTCCTTTTTAGAGACGACGAAACGATACGCTACAGGCATTATAACACATATCATGCCAAACGTATCGTCTCGATTATTTCCAATTTGTGAACAATTGCCTTTCAGGCAGGCCCTCACAGCCGTTTCAAAAACCGCTCCAGGCGGTCCATCGCCTCGCTCAAATTCGCCAGGGATGAGGCGTAGCACATCCTGACAAACCCCTCGCCCCCCGCGCCGAAGGCGTCGCCGGGGATGGCGGCCACATGCTCCTCGGTCAGGAAGCGGGCGCAGAACTCTGCGGAGGTCATGCCGGTGGACTGGATCGAGGGGAACATGTAAAACGCGCCCCTGGGCTCGAAGCACTCCAGTCCCGCCCCCCGCAGCTTTTCCAGCAGGAAGCGGCGGCGGTAGTCGTAATCCTTGCGCATCGTCTGTATGTCGCCGTCCCCCGCGCGCATGGCCTCTACTGCGGCGTACTGGCTGGTGGTGGGGGCGCACATGATGGCATACTGGTGAATCTTCACCATCTGCCGGATCAGTTCCTTCGGCCCGCAGACGAAGCCCATCCGCCAGCCGGTCATGGCATAGCTCTTGGAAAAGCCGTTGACCAGCAGCGTCCGCTCGTACATGTCGGGAATGTTGGCGATGGACACGTGCTGCCCGCCGTAGGTCAGCTCGGCGTAAATCTCATCCGACAGCACGATGATGTTGGTGCCCCGCAGCACCCCGGCGATGGCCTCCAGATCCTTCCGCTCCATGATGGCGCCGGTGGGATTGTTGGGGAAGGGCAGCACCAGCAGCTTGGTTCGGGGCGTGATGGCCGCCCGCAGCGCCTCGGCGGTCAGGCGGAACTCGTCCTCGGCCTTCGTCTCCACGTACACGGGCACGCCGCCCGCCAGCTCCACGATGGGGCCGTAGCACACGAAGGAGGGCACGGGCACGATCACCTCGTCCCCCTGGTTCACGATGGCCCGCACGGCGATGTCGATGCCCTCGCTGCCGCCTACGGTCACCACCAGCTGTCCGGCGGGGTCGTAGCTCAGGGCAAAGCGGCGCAGCATGTACTTCGCAATCTCGCGGCGCAGCTCCATGAGGCCCGCGTTGGAGGTATATTTTGTAAACCCCTTCTCCAGCGCGTAGACGCCCGCGTCGCGGATGTGCCAGGGCGTGACAAAATCGGGCTCACCCACGCCCAGGGATATGGCGTCGCTGGTATCCATGTTTTCCAGCAGGTCGAAGAACTTGCGGATGCCCGAGGGCGCGATGCCCTTCACCCGGGGCGAGAGCGCGGATCCATAGTCGATCATACGAACAACACCCTCTCTTCCTGCTCCGGCAGCTTGGTGAACAGGTGGTTCTTCTCCTTGTACTTCTTCAGTATGAAGTGGGTGGCCGTGCCGGTCACGCCGTCGATGACGGCCAGCCGGGCGTGCACGAACTCCGCCACCGCCCGCAGGCTGCGGCCCGTGATGGTGACGGCCAGGTCGTAGGCGCCGGACATCAGGTAGAGGCTCTCCACCTCCTCATACTGGTAGATGCGCTCGGCGATGCGGTCGAAGCCGTCGCCCCGCTGGGGAGAGATGCGCACCTCTATCAGCGCCGTCACCAGCTCGTCGTCGGTCTTTGTCCAGTCGATGAGCGCCGGATACCCCAGTATGATGTGGTTCTTTTCGCAATAGGCAATTTCATCGGTCACGCTCTGCTCGTTGCGGCCCAGCATCGTCGCCAGCTGCGCCGGCGTCAGCCGCGCGTCCTTTTCCAGCAGCGCCAACAGCTCTGTATTCATATTCGTCATCAGCCTTTCTGTGGTCAGTCGTTTGATTCTATTATAGTTTCTCCCGGTGTGAAGGTCAATTTAAAATTCTGATTTGTTGCCCCGCCGCCGGGGAAGCAGGTCCCCCGCCAATTACCATTCGCCCGTAGGGTGAATGGTAACCGACTGCAATGAATCGTTGCGAAAACGCAAAAAATGCCGGTTGCCTGGTCGATTGGAATGTGATAGAATATTAAGGAAACACCGCACAGTATACAAAGCGCGAGAAATATGGTAAAATAGAGTCATGGATAAGCAGATGACGATATCGCTAATCAGCGACGAACTAC
>CACYZW010000100.1 GCA_902778995.1 uncultured Eubacteriales bacterium | reverse complement strand
TTTGCTCTGGTCGACATCTGTGGAATCGCGCGCGTTTCTCGCGCACGAGATGGCTTCCCGTCGCAAAAATGACTGCGGCCCCGCCGCACATGTCGCCGGGGCCGATTGAACATCGGAGGGGCTGATCCCCTCCGATACCTCCCTGCCAAGTTAGCTTATTGGGTGAATGGTAACTTTATCGAACGCCGTTGATTGGTTGCTGTCAATGCGATGCGATCACGGTGCCGGGGACCAGGTATTCCGCCGCGCCGCATTCCGCGCAGCCGGACAGCCCCTGCGCCAGGGCGTCGTCCCGGCCCACCAGCCTGCAGCCTCCGGCAAAGGCGGCGCAGGCGTCGTCGGTGTGACACAGCCCGTTGTCGTCCTGCCACAGCACCGGTTGATCCAGCAGGCTGGCCGCCGGCGGGTTACATTTGCTGCAGGCCTTCTTGCCGCTGCTCACGGCTTCCTGCAGGGTGTGGGCGGGGGCGTTTTTCATTCCGGAGCAGTTGGGGCTGATGTGATAGCCCTTGCTGGAATTATAGTAATAGACCGTGGCCTCGCCCGCCGGCTTCAGCGGGACGGCGGGGCTCACCGCCTGGGGCTCGGGCGTGGGCGTGGGGGCGGGGAAGATTTCCTCGACATAGATGTCCGCACCGCAGGCCTCGCAGGGCTCATAGCCCGCGGCCAGCGCCTGATCCAGGGACATCAGCCGCCACTGTCCCTTGAAGCTGCCGCATTCGTCCGTGGTATGGATCTTGTTGTCCTCGTCCACCCATGCGATGTGCGCCTCGTCCAGTATGCTCTTATCGGGCATGCCACAGGTTTTGCAGGGGTTTTTGTCCATGTCAAAGGCCTCCTGCAGCGTGTGTGCGGGCGCGTTTGGCATGTCGTGGCGGTTCGGGCCGTTGTGGAAGCCCTTGCTGCCGTTGTCGAAGAAGTACACGGTGGCCTGGGCCGCGGGCTTGACGGTATAGGGCGCTTCCGCAGTCTCTGCAGGCGCCTCTTCCGAGGGCGCTTCCGTGGGTATGCCCTCTGCGGGCGTCTCTTCCGAGGGCGCCTCCGAGGGTGCTGTGACGATGGCCGCTTCCGCCGGTGCTTCGGTCGGGGTTTCTTCTACAGGGGTTTCCTCGGCGGGAGCTTCCTCGGCGGGAGCTTCCTCGGCGGGAGCTTCCTCGGCGGGAGCTTCCTCGACGGGAGCTTCCTCAACGGGGGCTTCCTCTACAGGCGCTTCTTCTGTGGGGGCTTCCTCCACGGGGGTTTCCTCTGCGGGGGCTTCCTCTGCAGGGACTTCCTTCACGGGAGCATCCCCAGCAGGCGCTTCTTCCGAGGGCGCTTCTGTGGGCAGGGGCGTGGCGGGCTTTAACGGTATTGCGGTGGCCTCAGACAACGGTGCGGCGGTATTGGCTTCGACGGGGGCGTCAGTGGATGTTTCGACATCGCCGGGTTCAAATTCGCCGTTGGCGTGGAGCGTGCCCTCGCCCAGGGGCTGCGCATCCTCGGCCTGGGGTTCGGCCTCGGGCAGAAGGATGTGGATGGCCTCGTCCGTTCCGGCGGTTTCGTCCGGAGATTCGGGTTTGCCGGTGGACTTCGGCGTCCCGGTGGCTTTGGAATCGTCCGGCGCGGCATCCGTGGCGGCAGGCGTCTCTTTCGCGTCCTCAGGCGCCTGTGTGCCTTCAGCCGTGCCGACGGCTGCCGGGACTTCGGTATGCCCGGGCGCGCCGGATTCCGCCGGAGCCTCCGTTTGCTCAGGCGCGTCGGATTCCGCCGGGGTTTGCGTGATTGCGGGCTTGTCGGCGTCGGTCGGGACCTCGGTGGGCCCGGGCGCGGCGCTCTCGTGGTGGAAGAGACCCTCGATGGCGGCGCGGGTCTGTCCGGCCAGCCGCACGCCCTCGTCTATGGCGTCTGCGGTATACGCGCCCGCGTAGGCTCTGCTGGCCTCGGTGAAGTCTGCGATCTGCTGGCAGGTCTCAGAGGTCTTCTTGAGCGCGGCGTCCCCGGCCACGGCCATGTCTGCCGCCGCCTTGTCCAGCCAGTCGTTGGCCTTGTCCTGGAAGGCGGTGAATTCCACGTTGTCCAGCGGCACCGTCAATGCGAACACGATCAGGAATACGCTCAGACAAAGCGTCAGCAGCGAAATCAGCAGCTTCGTTCCCGATGTCATGCGCACCTTGCGCTGCCACAGCATCACCATGCCGATGGGCCAGAGCAGCACGCTCAGCAGCAGCGTGCAGAATATATAGAAGAATCCGGCCCGCTTGCGCCTGGGGGGTCGCCGGTTCGGACTGCCATAAGCGCCGCCCCGCTTTTCCGAGCGCATCATGTAACCGCTGCCGCCTCGTGCGGCAAAGAGCATCAGCGCGCCGGGGCGCATTGCCTGTTCGTATGTCATCTGCATGTCGATCACCTTTCAGTGTAAAAGCCTTTTACGCCGGGTATACATATACGCCTATATTATATCAGATCGGACAGCAAACCTCAAACGACAACATTGTGACAGGGATGTGCCTGAAATGTGCGCATTTCAGTCCATTGTAATTTTCCGTCGGATATGCTATGATATAAGATAGCTACGAATGCAATGCGAGGTATCCCTATGGCCTTTTTCAGCTTTGCCGAGGGCTCGGCGATGTTCGACACCACGCCCATCGAAAACCTTTTTCTGATGGAATATCTCTCCACCGCCCCGGAGGCCTGCCTGCGGGTGTATCTGTATGCCCGGATGCTGGCCCTGCATCCCGAGCTGGGGGGCGACATGGCGGAGACGGCGCGCTTTCTACGCATGGACGAGGAAGCGGTGTACAAGGCATTCGACTACTGGGAGCGCCAGGGCCTGGTGCGCCGGCTGAGCGACCGGCCACCCACCTACGCGCTGCTGCCGCTGCGGGGCGAGGGCCAGGGCGCGGCGCCCGTGATGGAGCAGCGCTATTACGCCTACCGGGATTACAACGCCTCGCTGCAGGCGCTGTTCGGAAGCAATCTGATGGAACCCCACGAGTTTAGAATTGCCAACGACTGGCTGGACGTGCTGGGTTATGAGCAGGACGCCGCGCTGCGCCTGGTGCAATACGGCATCAAGACCTCCCGGAGCAAGGCGCCCAAGCCAAGGGGCGTATTCGACCGCATGAACAAGGTGGCCGCGGCCTGGGCCGACCGGGGCTGCCGCACGCTGGCGGACGTGGAGCGGGTCATCGCCGAGCAGGAGGACGTGTATCCCGTGGCCAGGGCCGTCATCAAGCGCTTCGGCCAGAAGCGCGACCCCTCCGAGGACGAGGTGGCGCTGGTCAGGAAATGGGTGGTGGAATGGAAGCTGACCCAGGCGCAGATTCTGGACGCCTGCGCCGAGACCACGAAGGCCAGGCAGCCCTCCTTTGCCTACCTGGACGCCGTGCTGAAAAACCGCATGGCCGGGGATGACGCGCTGTGGGGCGAGCTGACCGAGATCCTGCGGGAGCTGGACGCCAGCCAGGCCACGCCCACGCCGGATCAGCAGCAGGATTACGCGAAGCTGCTGGCCGAGGGCTTTGAGCCGGAGGCGGTGAAGCTGGCGGCCATACAGTGCCACCGGCGGAAGAAGACCCGCTTCGAGGATGTGAAGTGGATGCTGGAGCGCTGGGGCGCGGAGGGCATACGAACCCGCGCCGCCGCCGAGGCCTATGTCGGGGAGCTGGAGCGCAAAACCGTTCCGGTGCGCAGGATCCTGGAGCTGTGCGGCCTGGAGCGCCGCCCCACCAACAGCGACCTTGCGATGGTCGAGAGCTGGCGGGCCGCCCACGATCCGGCGGTGATCGACTACGCCGCCGCCTGCGCCCGGGGCATGCAGGTGCCCATGAAGTACATGGACAAGCTGCTGGAGGACTGGAAGGCGGGGGGTGTGCGCACCGTGGAGGAGGCGAAGGCCCGGCACGAGGCGGTACAAAAGACCCGCGCCGCCGATCACGCGCAGACCCCGCCGGTCAATCCCGCGCTGAACTATGAACAGCGGGAGTACAGAGACGAGGATTACGGGGACGATTTCTTCATCGACGTCGTCAGGGAATACGGGAAGGGAGGCGACAAGGCATGACCCGCTCTGAACACATTCGGGCTCTGCTGGAGGAATACGCGCGGCAGCGGGCCGCCGACGAACAGGATTTGAATGACCGCGTCGCCCAAGCCATTTCCGCAGCGCCTGAAATCGGCGAATTGCGCGAAAAGAGCGCGAACCTGGCTTTGAATGCGATGCGCAGCATCCTGAATCGACAGAATCAGCAGGAGCGTATCGCCCTCGCCGCCGATATGAAGCGCCAGGGCCGTGAGATCAACGCCAAAATCCGGGCGCTGTTGCGCGAGAATGGCTTGCCGGAGGATGCCCTGGAACCCCGTTATCGCTGTGGCGTTTGCCGGGATACGGGCTATGTGGGCGACGCCCCGGCCCGCTTTTGCGAATGCTTTGAGGCACGGCTGCGCCTGCGCATGTACGAGGACGGCAGCATGGCGCGCACTGACGAGCAGAACTTTGAACAATTCGATGCGGGCAGGATCCCCGAGGAAAACGGTCAGCGCGACCAGATGATCTCCACGCGCGCGATGTGCGAGGCGTATGCCGATCATTTTCCCGACGGCAAATACCGCAATCTTCTGCTCACCGGCGCGGGCGGCCTGGGCAAGACCTTTCTGCTGAATTGCATATTCGAGCGGGTGACACGCCGGGGCTTTTCCGCCGTGCGCATCACGGCCTTCCGCATGTTCGAGGCCATGCGCCAGCAGCACGTGGGGAACGATGAAAAGTTCGACGGCTTTTCGACGCTGATCGAAGTGCCGCTGCTGTTGATCGACGACCTGGGCACCGAGCCGATGATGCGCAATATCACCATTGAATACCTGTTTACGCTGCTGAACGAGCGCATCGCCGCCAGACGCCACACGGTGATCGCCACCAACCTGACCCCCGCCCAGATGAAGGAGCGCTACGGCGAGCGCGTGGCCTCCCGCTTGTTGGACAGGAGCCTGTGGGGGGCGGTGCAGTTGAAGGGAAAGGATCTGAGGAGCCTGTGAGCGCAGTTGCCTGTGCGGTCTATGATTTCCTGGACGGCCTGAAGATCGCCTACCGCGTGGCGGAACACGCCCCCGCCTTTACCATGGAGGACTGCGCGGCGGTGGATCGGGCGCTGGGCGCGCTGACGGTGAAGAACATCTTCCTGACCACGAAGAACCGGAAGCGCTGCTATCTGTGCCTGTGCCGCCCCGACGCCCGCTTCCATACGGCGGACATCTCGAAGCAGATCGCATCCTCCCGCCTCAGCTTTGCGCCGGAGGAGATGCTGTTCGAGCGCCTGCACTGTCACGGCGGCTCCGCAAGCCCCCTGGGCCTGATCTTTCCCGAGGCCCGGGGCGTGGGCCTGATCGTGGACGACGCGCTGCCAGATGTGCCGATGCTGGCCTTCCACCCCTGCGACAATACCCGCACCATCGCCATGGCGGGATCGGATTTTTTCGGAAGATTTTTACCGGCGGTGGGGGTGAAGGAGATCGAGGTCAAATTCTGATTGGTGTGGGGAGGGTAAGGAACCAGGAACTAGGAACTAGGAACTAGAAATAGTGGCTGCCGCGTATTAATACAGGTTTTCAGCTATTGACATGGTTATGCCGCGGGAACGCAACGACCGCTATCCTTATTTCTACAGTGCGCGGCTTTTCCTAGTTCCTGATTCCTGGTTCCTGATTCCTCTCCTCAACAAATCAGAATTTGACCCTCCGACGCTTGTCCATTTAACCTTCCTCACCTATACTCGTGCGTTGCGCCGGATGGCGCGATGAAGCCTGAACGACGGGAGCGTGAGAATATGGTCGGAGCCGATGCCTACATCAAGGCGCGAAAGCTGGGCCTTAAAGCATATCACAATGGCATGCAGAAGGGCGAGAATCCCTTCCTGCCCGTGCTGGAGGAGATCGACGGACAGCTGAACAGCCTCAGCCGCGTATCGCTGGGGCTGGTTCAGGTGCCGCTGAAAAAGGTGGTGGGTACCGCCTCCAAGGGGCGCACCAACGCCTTTGCGCCCAATTTCATGCCCATACTGGATCCTGGCTCCGAATTTGCCCTGAAGTGGGCCATGCTGTGCGACAGCATTGTGGAGCAGGGCATGAACCAGCCGGTGAAGGCGCTGGAATACCTGAACAGGTTCTACCTGGTGGAGGGCAACAAGCGGGTCAGCGTGATGAAATACCTGGATTCAGTGTACATCGAGGCGGAGGTCACACGGGTGCTGCCCGGCCGCACCGACGACCCGGAAAACCAGCTGTACTACGAATTCCTGCCCTTCTATGCCGATACGGGCATCAATTACCTGTGGTTTTCCCGCCCTGGCAGCTACGCGAAGCTGTATGCGCTGACCGGCAAGACGCCCGGCGAAAAGTGGACCAGCGAGGAATGCAGCGACTTCCTGGCGGCGTACATGCGCTTTCGGAAGGAATACAAGGCCCGGGAAGCCGTCAGCGACCCCGGCAAGCTGCCCGCCACAACCGGCGACGCCTTCCTGATCTACCTGACGGCCTGCGGCTATGCCGACGCGCCCCGGAAGTTCGAGCCGGAGATTCGCGGCGAGGTGAAGGCGCTGTGGAGCGAGTTTGAGAAGGAGAAGGCGCCGGAGAACGTCGCGCTGATCATGAAGCCCGCCGAGCAGAAGCAGGGCAGCCTGCTGAACACGCTGTTCGGCCCTTCCAGCGTGAAGGTGGCCTTCCTGTACAACCGCGAGCCCTATCAATCGGGCTGGATCTATTGGCACGACCTGGGCCGCCTGAACCTGGAAAACGAGCTGGGCGACCGGGTAAAGACCACGGTCTGCATCTGCGAGGACCCGGCAAATTACGAGAGCGAGATCGAACGGCTGATCCAGGAGGGCAACAGCCTGATCTTCACCACATCGCCCGTGATGCTGTCGGCTTCGATGAAGGCATCGGTGAAGCATCCGGACGCGAAGGTGGTGAACTGCTCGCTGCTGGCCTCCTGGCAGCGGGTGCGCAGCTACTATCTGCGCATCTACGAGGTCAAATTCCTCATCGGCATGATCGCCGGCGCCCTGACCGAGAACGACAAGGTGGGCTATATCGCCGACTATCCCATCGCGGGCATGGCCTCCAGCATCAACGCCTTCGCCCTCGGGGCGCGGATGGTGAATCCCCGGGTGAAGGTATACCTGGCCTGGTCCACCCGGAAGGATTTCGACCCCGAAAACCCCTTCGGCGACCCGTCGGTGGCGATGATCTCCAGCCTCGACGTGGGCGCGCCCAGCCATCATGCCGTGGAATACGGCCTGTACACCCAGAAGGACGGCGTCAAGGAGAGCCTCGCCATTCCCGTGCTGGACTGGAGCCGCATCTACGAATCCCTGACCCGCAGCGTGTTGAAGGGCAACTGGAAGGATACCGGCACGGACAAGGCCAAGGCCGTCAATTACTGGTGGGGGCTGTCCTCCGACGCGGTGGATCTGGTGATGTCCCAGCGCATGGACATCGGCCTGAAGCGACTGGTGGAGCTGGTGAAGGAGCACATCCGCGAGGGCGTGTTCTGGCCCTTCGAGAGCATCATCCGCGACCAGGCGGGCGAGATCCGCTGCCCCGTGGAGGGCAGGCTGAGCCCCGCCGACATCATCGCCATGGACTGGCTGGTGGACAACGTGGTGGGCGGCATTCCCGCCATCGACGAATTGAAGGACGAGGCCAGGGCGCTTGTGGAGCTGCAGGGGCTTCGCGAGATCGAAATGCCCTCGCCCTCCGCGTTCAGCTGGAAGGCGGAGTAGAGAATGAGAAATTAGGAATGAGTGCGAATCCCTGAGGGATATGTCTCTTGTTTCCTGCGCTGACAAGGCGCGCTGTTTCCACGACCATTCCCAATTCCCCATTCCTGATTATACAAAGGGGCGTCAGTCATGAAGATCATGGTGCTTTCCGACATTGCGGACAAGGCGCTTTGGGATTACCTGGACCGCCGTCTGCTGGAGGGGATCGATCTGATCCTCTCCTGTGGCGACCTGCCCGCGGAGTACCTTTCCTTCCTGACCTGCTTCACCGACGCGCCGATACTGTACGTCCACGGCAACCACGACAAGGGCTACGACCGCAAGCCGCCCGAGGGCTGCGTCTGCGTGGAGGACGACATCTGTGTGGTCAACGGCGTGCGAGTGCTGGGCCTGGGGGGCAGCATGCGCTACCGCCCGAAGGAGCCCTACATGCACACCGAGCAGCAGATGGCCCGCCGCGCCCGCCGCCTGTGGTGGAAGCTGCATAAACACAAAGGCTTCGACATACTGCTTGCCCACGCGCCCGCCCGCGGCCTGGGCGATATGGAGGACATGCCCCACCGGGGCTTCGAGACCTTCCTTCGCCTGATGGACCGCTGGCATCCCCGCTATCTGGTCTACGGCCACGTCCACCAGGAGTACGGCGCGATGAAGTTCGCCCGGGAGCGGCAGTACGGCGACACGACGTGCGTGAACGCGTATAAAAGATATGTGATTGAGTTTTAATGAGGAATGGGGAATGGTTGTGGAACCCTTGCGAATTTCAAGCTTAAAAAAGACATGACGGAAGCGTTTTTCTGCGACAAGAAATTAAAGGAAACACCGCGCAATGCTCATGGCGCATTAATACTCTTCTCAAATAAAAATGCAACATCTGTGGGCGCCTTTTTCGGATAGCAGTCGCGCCACTGCCTGCGGCAGGCGCG
>CACYZW010000099.1 GCA_902778995.1 uncultured Eubacteriales bacterium | reverse complement strand
GCGGATGACGTGGTAGGCATCGATATTGAGCTTTGCGGCCAGAGCTTCGGGATCCGGCAGAGTCAGCGGGCGTGGCTGATAGCCGCCCATGACGTAGTTCGGCGCTGCCCCAGGCGGCTGAGAACCGGCGGTGACGCCGGGGCTGACGGGCGGTACGACTGCCGCATTGGGCGGAGACGCGACGGGCGGCGCGGCGGGCGCAGGCGGCGCAGACTGCGGCATCCTGGGCGGCATGGCTGCCGACGCGCCCTCAGGTGGCCGCTGAGGCGTCTGCCTCGGCCGGGGCTGGATATACCCATTCACATTCGGCGGCTGGAACGGCGCGTTTATGCCGCCTCCCTGATGAAAGGGCGCTCTGTACGGATTGTTTCCTTCCATGGTTGATACCTCCTTGCTCCCTTTGGATCGGCTCTTGTATGCTTCTTTTTAGCAATAGTGCTGCGGGAGAAGCTACATCCGCCGGGCCAGAAGGAAAGAATTACAGGCTGTTGATGATCAGCTGGTCCAGGCGCTCGCATATCTCGCCGGCACAATCGGCGAGGTTCACATCGTCGAGGTCCATCTGATCGAAGGTTTCCCGCAAAAAGGGCTCGTCCAGCACAGCGTAAACCATGCGGCTGGCCTCCTCATGCAGAAGGGATTCGTAGCGGTAGATGTAGCCGAGCAGATAGGCGTATTCATATCGGGCCGTCAGCTCGTCCAGGTCAATATCGCTGATACTGTCGTCCACGGCTATGAGCGTCCCGTTCTCCGCGATGATAACATTGCGGTTCTCCCTGCCGGGCTCTTCAGATTCGACGCTGTCCGGCTTATCCTTTGAAAGTGCCTTCACCAAAGCCGCCCTTGCCGTCTCATCCTCGTCCTTATTGGCCACAATACCCTCAATCCAGAGGAGCACGTCCACAATCAGCTCGGGAGACTTGAGCAGCAGCGGGATCTTCAGATACTCCACCTCCGGGCCCTGGCAGCCGGGGTGAAAGAAGCTGAAATCAATCAGCGCCGACAGCTGGCTGTTCATGAACAGCGGCGCGAACAGTTCCATGTCCAGGCCGCGGTCCACTGCGCACATGAAGATGCAGCCCTGCAGGTCGCAGAAAGCCATGTCCTTTTCCCCCAGCGTCCGCCCCGACTTGACGACGTCAGGGTTTTGCGGAGAAGCGCGGGATTCACGCATCAGACGCTTGACATTATTGGACAGCGGGCGCGTATGCGCCGGATTTCGGATGATAATCACGTCAGCACCTCCTGTTCGGCTGTGTCCGATTCATCCGCCTCAACTGCATCGGCGGCCGCCTTTTCAGCGGCCTGTTCGGCGGCAATCAGCTCCTCCAGCAGCTCGCCCTGGAGCGACGTGATGACCGACTCGTCCACGCTGTGGTCGATGTCCAGCGGACGGGCTTCCGCCATGATGTCCCAATTGCCGTCGCATTCAGGCAGGCGGACGTCATCGTCGAATTCTGCAAAGGGCGTGCCGAAGCGCTTCTCCTCGTACTCCGCGATCAGCTCCATCCTGCGCTTCATCTCCTCGGTGTCCTCGATCGCTTGAGCCTCGTCCTTCGCGCTGTAGAAGAAGCCGGTCGTATCCTCGGGTTCCTCGTCGGGAAGCTCGGCGGGCTCGCCATCCTCAGGTTCAAGCACCGAGGGAGGTTTTTTGCCGATTTCCTTGCCGATATAGTTGTCCAGGTCAAAAAGCAGTATGGTATGATCGTCCTCCTGCATCACGCTGACGGGGACGCGGAAGCAGTAATCCGTGTCCCAGTTCTGCAGGGCGAAGATGGTCTTGCACAGCGCCGTCGCACCGACTCCCACGGATCGCCCATTATCGTCCGCCCAGCGGATGGCGTTGGGATGATCTTTGGAACACGGTCGCACCGCGACCATCTTTTCGACGGGGTTGAACAGGAATTCTACATACTGGCAGCGCTTTGCGTTAAGCCCGTCGGGAGCGGTGAACACATTGATCAGCCTGGCGATACAGGTGGAATTGAAAGCGATGCTGTTGCGGGTAAAGCGCACGACCGGGTCGTAGGCGCGTGAGAACATATCCGCGTCTACAACCTGATAGCCAGGCTTGATCGTTGGAATCTCTTCCTCCGCGACTCTGCCTTCCAGTTCTGCCCTCGCGCGGATCTCTTCCTTGCTCAGCTGTCGGGCGATTTTCAGCACACCACTGTCGCCTGTGAGCGTGCCCATGGCATAGCCGCCCTCCGGGAGATGCTCGTTTTCCAGGTCTGCCTCCAGGGAGCCCTCCGCCCTGCCCATGGCGACGCTGCATACGTAGAAGTAATCATCCAGCGTGAAGCCCGCCCAGGAACGGTTCATGGAGATAAAGCCGCGCAGTATACCGTGGTCGATGACGCGCATTGGCAGATAGCTGCCGGCGCCGCGGTAGCGGTTGCTGTTCAGGATACGCTGGGCAGCGTTCCAGATGGAACGTGGGACAATGGCTTCGTGGTGGTCTGCCTGGTAATACTTGTTCTTGCTCCCGCGGTTGGGCCTGGACTTGTGATCGTGGAAATCCGGTGTCCAGGTCTTGCGGGCGAGGATATCGCCGCAGTACTTCTGATTGCGGAGGACGTTGCGAACCGCGCCGGGCGTCCAGCCTGTGTTGCTGAATTTGGAGCTGATCTTGTGCCAGCCCGTTTCCCGCTTCAGTTCCGTCAGCGTATCCGCGATGGTTGTCAGCGATGCGCCGTTGACCAGCATGTAGTACATGAGGCGGATCGTGCGCGCTTCATCCTCATTGACGCGCATGCGCCTGCGGATGATGGTGCCCGTATCGTCCCTGTCGATCACCTTGTCGTAGCCCAGGATTGATGGAAGCAGGAAGCGGCCGCGGCTGAAGCGCCATTCCAGCGACAGCAGCATGGTGGCGTAGGTGCCCACATTGATTTCCGCGCCGGCAAAGGTCTCCACGGCCCGTCCGATGACATAGGTGCCATAGCCGGAGCCGTAGCTCACGGTGTAGGGATCGTCCAACGTCTCGGAAATCTGGCCGCCCTCGGCCTGCAGCGCCGCTGCCGCGCTCTCATCGGCATTGTTCAGCGTCAGGCTGCTGTTATAGACGTTGAGATACATATCGTCACCCGCATCGGTGGACAGCACAGCCCAGGCGCCCGCGGAGGTTTCGCTGTCGATCACGTTGGTCGTGGTATCGCGTCCCATCATATTGGAGCAGCGGGAATTTCCCATGATGCCCAAGATCCATGGCGGAGCCACCATCAGTGTCTGGGAAGGCGTGTTCAGGTATTCGCTGCTCAACGTGCCGCCGTCGGATTGAAGCGTGCTGTTCCGAATGGTCACGGTCGCGCCGCTGTCCGCGAAGATCGGCATGGTGGCAACGCCCGCGGTGTGGATCGTGGAGTCCTCAACGGTCACATTCGCGTCGTCGCCAAAGACCGCAATCGCGGTACCCTTGCCGGAGAAGTCGCAGGTGTCGGAGCCGTCCGCGTCGGTGAGCATGTCGATTGTCGCATCGGAGATGGTGTAATCCGCACCCACGACGAGGATACCGTTGTGACCGGACTTGCTGTCATCGATGACGATGCCGGACGCGCCGGTTTCGTTGTAGACGCCGGAAGAGATACGATCCGTCTCCGACTTCTCCGTATCAACGCCCTCCTCCGTTATGTACAGGGCCGCGTCATATGCATAGTCATCACCGCCAATCGAATCGGCGTCCGTGCCGCCCAGGGACCAGGAACCGAGCTGACCCTCGACCTGGCTCTGCTGCCCGCCGGGCGCATCGCCCGGAGCACCATCCGGCGGATTGTCACCAAGACCGCCGGGGCCGCCTTGGGGTCGTTCTCCTCCGGGGCCGCCCTGCGGCGGTTCGCCCTGCGCCATGCCTTTCGGCGGCATACCGCCAGGGCCGCCCTGCGGCGCACCCTCTTCCGCAATACCGGAAGCACACAGACTCACAATGAAAACCAATGCAATAAGAACAGCCAGAATTCGCTTCATGCCAATCAACCTCCTTGGGGAGCTTCCCCTTTCGATGCAATCATTATCCATTCGAACCTTAAAACAGTATTGAACGCAGAAAAAACTGTAGGAGTTGAATCGCTCCTACAGTATTTGGGGCATCCAGGGATCAGTTGAACAGCTGCTCCAGCGCCTCCTGGTTCTCCTGGAGTGCCTTCAGCACCCACTCACTCCAGTGGCGGGCGTCTGTGTCGCTGTCGCCGAACACGTAGTCCTCCTGGCCGTAGTCGATTACGTCGAAACCCGGAACGGCTTTGCTCGCGCCCTTGGTGCGGTAGGCCATGCCATCCGCCAGGGAGAAGGATACGTTGCCTTCACCGTCGATGCTGACCCAGCCGGACAGATCAGTGCCTGTCGCGGATTCAGCCGTGCCATTGGCGGTCTGAGGCTCGGCCTCGGCTTTCACAGTTTCGACGCCGCTGACGTATTCGCCATACATCATGTCCACCCAGAGCGCCAGGCTGTTGCCGAGCACCTCGCTGGGCACATGGCCACCGTCCCACTGCCATTCGATGGCAGCATCGATGCCCGCGTTTAGCGCGGTCAGCTGGATATTCAGCGAGTTGAACATGGAGATGTCGCCCTCCACCGCGCCGCACACAATGCGCATCCAGGTGGGATTGGCGGTGCCTTCCGCGCCGATGTAGTTCAGCGGATTGTAGAGATCCACGATGTTCTTGCCGTAGGCGTCGCCCGCCTGGATCTCGGCGATGTCCGCTTCATACGCGGCCAACATATCTTCATAGCTGGCGTAGTTGTTGGAGTTGGTGCTGCTGCCTGCGGCCTGGGTCGTGCCCGCGTCAGGCGTGCCCACATCCATTTCGTCGCCGCTGCTGTTCTCAGCCACACCGGCATTGTCGAAGCTGCGCTCGGAGGATTCGGATTCAGCCTCGTCCATGTCGGAAGGCATTTCACCCATATCGGAAGGTGCTTCGCCGTCAACGGGCATATCGCCCATATCTTCTGTGATGGCTTCAGTGGTTTCATCGGCATCCGTGCTGATCGCGTCAGAAGGCATTTCACCCATGTCGGAAGGCATTTCGCCACTGCCGGGGCCGCCCATACCTCCATCAGGAGGCGTACCGCCAGGGCCGCCGTTTCCGCCGGGGCCGCCCATGTCATCTCCGGGACCACCCATGCCGCCTGAGCTGCCCTTGGCATAACGGCCTTCGATGAACGCCTGCGCCTTGTCGGCGGTAGTCATCGCGGCAACATCCTCATCGGACAGCGCCGCACCATCGGCGTCAAACCACGTCCAGCCTTCCGCGTAATCCAGGTTATCCACGTACCATTGCAGGTTCTCGGTCAGCTCGGCCAGATAAAGGTCGATGTAGCTGCCGCCGTAACCGTTGGTGTCGGCGTACTGTTCTTCATCGTATTCAATGGTCAGGCTGACGGTGCTATTCAGTTCACCATCGCCGTCAAGGTCAAAACCGACCTTCGCTTCGTCAACGATCAGATTCTGGCCATTGATGTATTCCATGTATTCGTGAGAGAGCACTTCCGCCAGTGCCTGCTGGAAATCGGTGTTGAATTTGAAATCGGGGTTCATCGTATATTCCAGTGCCATCGCCATGTCCGCTTCGTACAGCGAGGTGATGGCGCTGTAGGCGACGCAGCCCCACGCGCCGTCGGAGAGTTCCACCTCTTCGCCGTCGATGGTGACCGTGGTGCAATAGCTGCCGTCCGCCATCTTGTACACACCCACAGCACCGACTTCGATCTGGTAATCCCAGAAATCCGGATTATTGGAAGTCGCCGCGAACATGGCCGCGTGCGCGCCGCCGCCGGAGCCGCCGGTGGAGACCCAGTAGTCCACACTGCCCGGCAGGTTGCCCAACAGGATATTGTACTTCACATAGCGGGTGGCCGCCTTCTGATCGACGAGGCAGCCGGGCGCATCGCCGGTGTACACGGTCTCACCGGAGGCGTTGGTATAGCTGTCTTGCTTGCCGCGATTGCCGCAGGCAACGTTGATGTAGCCCTCGGCGGCATAGGTCGCGGCGGCAGTCCTGTTGCTTGAATTGCCGTAGCCCGCCGCACCGGTATTGAGGATCACCGGGGCCGTGGCAGCGGTGTAGGTCTGGCCGTTGGTGCTGGTGATTTCGGATTCATAATCGATCACCAGGCTGCCCTTCACGGCCTCGGTCGCGGTTTCCGCCGTCACATCCGCAACGCCGTCGCCGTCGGTGTCGATGCCCTTCACATACGCGCCGGGCACGCACACCGACACGCCTTCCTCGTTCTCGATGACGGGATTTGTCACCGCTATCACAACAGACAGCGTCCAGGCATCCGAGCCGGAGTTGTAGGTCCATTCCTGATCCGGATTATTGGCCAGGTTCAGCGCCGCCTCGATGGCTTCCTTATCCGACACTGTCACAGTTCCCTCGCCAAACGCATGAATTGCCGTCAGCATCATTGCGATTGTGAGCATCAGAGCCAATGCTTTTTTCATATATACACCCCATTTCATTATGTGGTTGTATTATCTCACACAAACCTTAAATGAACCTTTATACCTCATTGACCTAAATTGGTAGTTCAGATGGGAAAAGCCAGCACTATTCTGCGGCATATTCAGCTGCGAATTGTCCTGCCAAGCGACCGGTGGTCAAGGCGGTGGACAGGCCGACGCCTTCCACATTCTGATAGGCGGCCACAGAGATGCCGGACAGGTTGTTGCCGGTAGCGTACAGGCCGGGCATGATCTCATCTGCGCCGGTGAGCACTTCCAGCTTCTCGGTGACGTTCACGCCACCCAGCGCGCCCAGCACAGCGTTGTAACCTTTGGTGACATAGAAGGGGCCTTCCTCCACGGTCCACAGCAGGCTCTCAGCGGACTTGAAGAACTCCTCGTCCTTGCCAGCCTTCACATAGCTGTTGTAGTTCTCCACGGTAGTCTTCAGTGTCTCGACGTCGCAGCCGATGAATGCAGCGGCCTCTTCAATGGTCTGAGCCACGATGCCATCGCCGGTCTCTGCGAGGATCTCGAAGTCCGCCAGGAAGTCTTCCTTGCTGATGGGCGCATGGTAGATGGTGTGGTTGCCATCCTCGTCCAGAATGCCGTTGTGGTCCCAGTAGTGGATCCAGGAACCGGTGTTCTCATAGCTGTCGTCCGCCCATCGATTCACGGTGGCCTCGTCCACGATGGTGTAGGCATAGCCGCCCTGAGCCAGCACGGCGGAGGAGAACTCCACGGTGTCCTTGAGCAGGTCCTCGTTCATGAAGCGCTTGCCCTGGCGATTGACCCACAGGCAGGGGGTGTTCATGGTCAGCTGGGTGGCGACCTTGATCCCGCCGCCGTCGGGGGTAGAGGCGGCCTTCGGGCCCACGCCGTGGTTCATGGTCAGCAGCTCGCCCTTGGCCGCGCCGTTGTCGTACAGCATCTGGAGACCGGTGCCGTCCATGCCGCCGATGACGAAGGCCGCCTCGTAGACGTCATCGCCCAGGGTCTCGCGCATCATTTCCTCGTTGCCCGCGAAGGAGCCGGTGGACATGATGACAGCCTTGGCGTTGACGGTCAGGGTGCCGTTGTCCTCCTTGGTGCAGATCACGTTCCAGGTGCCGTCGCCCGCGGGCTCCAGCTTGTCGGCATGGGTGCCGTAGCGGATGTCCACGGCGTTCTTCTCCAGGTACTCCGCCATATGGACGAAGGGCTGGGTATCGTTCCAGCGATGATAGACGATGGTCTCGTCGAAGTGGGCGATCTGCTGGGGCTGGGGAGACAGGAACATGGCGATGTCATGGTCCAGCACGTACTGCACGGTGTCGGCGCTTTCACCCACCAGTGTACGGATCAACTGGGCGTTGCCCAGGAACTGGGTGCGGTCGTAGATGTGGTTGAACCAGTATTCCTGATCGGAACCCAGGTCGTCGCCATACTTCTCCTTCTGGAGCACGCTGTCGATGGCGAACATGCCCTGCGCGGCGTTGCCCATGCCGCCCAGACCCTGGCTCATCTCGATGCCGATGACCTTCGCGCCGTTCTCGGCGGCGGACACGGCGGCAAAGGTACCGGAAGCGCCCATGCCGACCACGACCACGTCGCAGGAAGTGGTCTCATCCTCGCCCTTTTCGACCTCGGGAGCCTCGACGGCGATCCCGGCCTCGGCAAAGGCCTTTTCCGCTGCGGGCAGCTCGGCGGTGGAGGTCATGGTCGCGCCGGTGTAAGCGTCCACATATGGGGACTGGGCTTCCAGGATTGCCTCGGCCAGTGCGGGCATGGCCTTGCCGCCCAGGTCGGCGGTCTCGCTCAGGCCGACGATCTCGACATTGGTCACTTCGCCGTCCTCAACGGTCAGGGTCAGGGTGACGTCGCCGCCGAAGCCCGATTCCGTCACGGAATAGGTCTCGGCCAGCGCAGGAAGTGCGCACAGCATTAGCAAAGCACACAGAACCAGAGACAGGGGTTTCTTCATGGGGCAAACCTCCTCATCTATTTCCTGAATGCCTTGGCATTCCGGTTTGCGGTATCTTGGCTGATCAACTCCATAGCGCGGTGGATGATGTCGCAGACACTCTGAACATCCTCATCGCTGATTTCAGCCAGGACTTTACTCAGTTGTTGATGATAGTCTTCAACGGCAGCCCGATATAGACTCCATCCCTTTTCCGTCAGGGATACATAGACCACACGGCTGTCGGTGGTATCCCGCGTCTTTGTGATATACTGACGCGGACGGTTTCGTTTTGTCTTGCCAAACTTGCCACCTGGTCGACCACGCGGATACAGCGGGGGGTGAGGCCGGCAGGCAGCTTGGGGAGCATGCGCTCCAAGTGCGTGGCTTCAGCACATATATCAATCAGTTTGCGGACGCTTTCGGTCTCCACTATATAATTACCTCGAATAATTATTTTTAATAATTATATCAGAATGGACGTCATGTGTCAACATGTTTTTCGTGGTAAAAACGACAAATTATCAAGATTGCTCAAACAGAAGATTTGGTATCCGTCTGCTTGAACAGCTCCCGCCCCATGGGGCTGGTCACCCTGCCGTCATCATGGTGAATGAAGCAGCTGATGTTGCTGAGGAATTGGACCTCTACTGGATATATGGGACTCCATGGCTTATGGCTCGTCTATACTTGGACAGCGAGGCTAAAATATTGAAAGAAATGAGCCTTCCCCCTTTTTTTTCTTATTCCATTTCCGAATACTGTATTGATCCTTTAAGGTTCCCTTAAGGAAGCCCTGCTATAATCCTCTCACCAAAACAACCAGGGAGAGATGGTTTTGCACGATACTTATGATGAGAAGGCCGTTGCCGCCAGAACAGACGAAAGCGCCCTGAACGAGCTGGTACGCGAAAACAACAGCTTTATACTGCGCTGCGCGTCGAAGACCTGCAGGCGGTACATTACACAGAGCGACGACGAATATGAGGTGGCGCTGGTCGTCTTCTGCGAGGCCGTGCGCGCCTTTGACGCTGGTGCGGGCGGTTTTATGGGCTTCGCAGCGCTGGTCATCCGGCGGCGGCTCATGGACTATTTCGACAAACAGTCGCGGCGTTCCAACGAGATCAGTGCCGGCAACGCCATGTGCTGGGACGAGGATGTATCAACCGGAGTCGTCGCCGAGGTTCAGCAAAAGCTCGTACAGGGCAATGAAAACTCCGGTCACGCGATTCGGGATGAGATAGAGGCGCTCGGTGCCGTATTGTCGGAGTACGGCTTCTCCTTCTTTGACCTCGCGGAAGCCTCGCCCAAGGCGTCAAAGACAAAGCATTGCTGCGCCCGCGCCGTCAACTGGATGCTGGCTCTGGTTGAGCGCATCCTGAATATGCGAAAGACGCGCAGCCTTCCCGTCGCCGCCATATCGAAAGCGCTTGAAATCGCCCGGAAGATCATCGAAAGACACAGGCGCTATATCATCGCGGCGACTGAGATACTAGACGGCGACTATCCGCATCTGGCGGAATACATGGATTATATC
>CACYZW010000098.1 GCA_902778995.1 uncultured Eubacteriales bacterium | reverse complement strand
GCAGCCCGCCCGGGTGGCCTCGCTCAGTATGCCGTAGCCGCTGTAGCCGTCTGAGATCACCACGCCTTTGTAGCCTCCGAGCACCTTCTCGGCGCACGCGCCTTTGCGGCTCTGCTCATAGCGGAAATATCGGATCTGCCGCTCAGCCCGTTTGGAAGAAGCGTAAACCTAGATGCGGGATTCCGCCGTGGCGTCCCGGCCTGGCTCCTTGTTGACCTGCACCACCGTCTCATCCGCATGGATCGCTGCCTGCCGGAGCAACTCAGCCAGAAACGCGTCGCTGAACGGCTTCAGGTAGGTCTCTGCCGTCTGGATGACCCAGTTCGCCATCGTATTCCGCTTCAGGTCAACCCCCAGCCGTTTCCACATCTGCTCCTGCCAGTACAGCGGCAGTGCGTCCGCATACTTCTTCACAATGATGTCTGTAACAACAGAGGCCGACGCATAACTGCCTGGCAACAGCGGTGCCGGAACATGGGGTCGGCGGATATCGGCCTTCCCGGTCTCTGCTTCCGCTCTGGGATCTGCGTACACCCTGCAGTGGTAGACCCGCTTGTACACGGAACACTTCGTCGCGGCAAAAAGAGAAGACACCAAAAGGCAAGACGCAGGATATACTCTGCTCAGCAGGTCATTGATTATCGTGTCATAGTATATTCTTAGCACAGAGTCATACCCTTGGCATATTCATTACTGCCTCGGGAGTCATACTCCTTCAGATGCCACTTGATAGTGGTGGGATTGCTCCCCTCCATGATAGCCATGAAGAGGATGTGCACATGTCACAGATCCCCCGACAGAAGCTCCGTCTCGGGAATATAATAGACCACATCCTCTTCATAACGTATTCACTTTTCTGAACATTTCACGGCGGCGCGGATAACTGCGCCGCCGTAAGTCGTATTACCACACAGCCACCCGGTCCTCCGGCGCGAGGTACATATTGTCGCCCTCGGCGATGCCGTAGGTATCCAGGAACTCGTCGTACTGCTGCAGCGTGCAGTTGATGCGCAGGTAGCACATGGGGTGGTTGTCGTTGATGACGGTATAGGCCTGCTGCAGGGTCATCTTCATCAGCCAGGTGTTCGCGTAGGCGCGGAAGAAGGCGTCGTAGTCGAAACCCTTCCGCTGGGCGGCGATGCGCAGCGCCACCTTCATGCCCGCCATGTCGGCGCAGGCCTCGCCGGTCATGATACTGCCGTGGAAGCTCTGTCCCGCCCAGGGGTGCATGGCATCATAGTAGGCCGCCAGCCGCGCGTTGCGCTCGGTGAACTTCTGATAGTCCTCGTCCGTCCACCAGTTGGCCATGTTGCCGTCCTTGTCGAACTGCGCGCCGGTGCGGTCGAAGCCGTGCGAGATCTCGTGGCCGATGGTAGTGCCCACCTTGGCGAGCAGCTCCTCGTCGCTCATGTCGCTGTTGTACAGGCTGCCCTGCGTGAAGGCGCCGAGGATGTTGATACTGTTGCCCTGGGGATCGTAGAAGCAGTTGACGATCTGCGGCGGCATGACCCACTTTTCCCAGTCCACCGGCTCGGAGTATTCCTTCGCCTTCTTGGCTAATTGATACGCCGATACCTTCTTTACCGCCTGCCAGTAGGTTTCGCTCGCCTGGGGGGAGCCGATCTCCAGCCCGTCGCAGCTGTACTTCTCCCAATCGTCCGGATAGAGGACGCGGAGATTCATGGCGTCCAGCTTTTCGATGGCCCGGGCCCGGGTCTCGTCGGAGAGGAAGTCCGCCTCCTCCAGGATGCCGTGGTAGGCCTTCAGGATATCGTCGACCATGCCCGCGATGCGCTCCTTGTCCTCCGCCTTCAGGTAGGTCTCGGTGTAGAGCTGCGCCACCGGCCACTCCAGCCTTTTGGAGACCTCGGTGGCGGAGGCCGTCGCGTCGTCCACGATGCCGGTCGCGCCGTCGAGCGCGTTGTTGTACTCGGTCTTCCACTCGTAGCACTCGCGGTCGAGCCTTGCCGCCACGTCGATCACGTCGTGCACGATCAGGTAATCCCGAATCAGGGGCAGGTTTTCCTCGGTGTATACCTCGTTCAGCCGGTCGAGGAAGGCCGGGTTATCCACCTGATACCGGTCGGTCGCCGGGTAGCCCATGTGCTCCATGAGCTCGATCACGGGCAGCTTGCCCTGCGCCTCCATGAGCGCGTCCAGGGTATAGAGGTTGTAGGTTCGGTTGTAGTAGTCCGCGCTCCGTTGCTCCTCGTTGGTGTAGATGACGGGCGAGACCTTCGCCTCGAAGGCGAAGCAGTTTTCGATCTTCTGCGCCGCGTCCGCTTCGGAATAGCCCAGCTTCACCAGCATCTTCCGGGTGAGCTCGGTGGCGGCCGCCTTCCTGACCGCGCCGTAATCAGTCATTGCGGCGTACTCGGCGGAATCCTCCAGGAGCAGCGGGCAGCTGCCCATGCTCAGTATCCGCCGGGTGGAATCGGCAAGATCAGGTTCGGATTCGACGGCCCACAGTATGCCGGCCTGCGATTCGACGGGCAATTCCAGGAAGTAGGCCGACATCGCGTCGAGGGTGTCGACGGCTTCCACGCGGTCGATCTCCTCTTTGAGCGGCGCCACGCCCAGGGCGTTGCGGCTGTCCCAGTCCATCATCAGCCAGAACAGGTTGTAGGCCAGCAGCGCGTCGTGTCCCTGCGGCGCGTCGCCGAGGAACATATTCCGGATGTCGTCGGCCTGCTTTAGCGACACGTCCATGAGGGTCCCGCCGAAGGAATAGCCCTCCGGGATCTCCAGCGCCAGGAGCGCGTCCTTGTTGACGGCGAGCGTGAAGTCGTCCTTGAGCGACGCGGGGGTGTCCTCGGTGACGACGCCCTCCAGGTCGCTGCACAGCCACGGGGTGCCCTTCGCGTAGTCGACCGCCGTCGCCTCCGCGAGGGCCCCGTACACCGCGCCCGCCAGCAACAGCAGGGCCAGCAGCGCGTATATCGTCTTGTTCATGCTCATTGCCTCCTGTCAGATTGGACCGGTCAGTACAGACCGTGGATAAACTCCGTCAGGGTCTCGCGGTCATAGAAATGATCGTAATCGTTGATAATGAAGTCCGGTTCGACGCCCTGGTCCACGTCATAGTACGCGCCGTTCTTCAGGAAGGAAATCTGTTTGCTGCTGGAGTACCTGTATGAGGTTCCCCACGCGGTGGTATTGTTCCCGATGACGCAGCTGCCGCCGCTGGTCCCTCGACCCAGCAGCGTGACCCCGCCGTTCTCTTTGAAGGCACAGGGCACCAGGTTGCCGCAGGAGAAGGAGACGGGAGAGGTTAAGCAGAACAGCTTCAAGCCCTTGCCGGCCAGCGTGTCGTTCTCGTCGAACTGATGGTCCAGGTTCACGTCCGCCCGGATGATCATGGTCGTCTGCGCGCCGGTGAACGTGTTGCGGTAGGAGTAGCTCGCGTCGCCCAGGAACCATCCCAGCGTAAACATCGCCGCGTCCAACGCCCCGCCGCCGTTGTTGCTCATGTCCAGCACCACGTTTTTGATGGGGCTGTCCTCCCGGGTGATCTGCTTGTGCGCCTCGACGATGATACCGATGGTGTCGAGGGGCATCTCGGGAAGCGAATAATAGTCGATGATGGAAAAAGCGAAGGAATCGAAGCAGACGTAGGCGGTGTCGCCCACCTCGTAATAGGGCAGAGCCGCTTCGGGGTGATCCGCCCTGGCAGTCGCAAACGTCGTATTGTTCCTGAGCCTGGCGTAAGTGTCCATGCCGTAGGCAGGATCGGGCGAGACCTCCGTCATCGCAGAGGCGGAAAGGAAGCCGCTGTGACCGTCGTCCAGCCAATAGCCGACCAGGTCGGCGATCGCCTTGTCCGCCTTCGAGGGATCGGGGTCCATCAGGTTAAAATACATGTCATTCTGGCGGAAGAACGTGTCAAAGCTGTCGATGTTGTGCGATTCCTTCTGACCATAGAAGCAGTCGAGCTCCAGGCACAGCTCGTTGTACCCGTATTCCGTCAGCGCCTGACTGCGCGCCGCCGTCTTCGGCACGGAGGAATACATCACATAGATGTTGCTCTTCATCGCCTCGTTGATCTGGGCCAACAGCTGCGCGCCCTCGTCGGACGCCTTGCCGACCTCCTCGATGATCATATCCAGCTTCTGCGCCTGCGTGCCTTCCATGTCTTCCGCCTTCTCCATGAGCTCCGGCGTCACCAGCCCGCCAGCCTGCAGCTGCGTGAATATACTCATTTGGGCATCTTCCATCTTGCCGATTTCGGCAAAAAAGATCGTCTCGCCGTTGAAATACATTCCGTAATCATGATACGAGAGCAGGAACGCAGAGAGGGTCTGCATGGGCAGGAGGTATTTGCCGTCCTGCGCGATCATGGGGATGCCGTATCGCTTGAGGTCGAGCACCGTGTAATCGCCGTACAGGTTCCGGCTGTCCTTGATCTGCAGCAGGAAGGGCTCGCCGTTCGGATCCGTTTCAGGTGTGGCCAGAGGATTCAAATACAACTTGTTCGGGTTCTGGATGAAGGCGACGTAATCCAGGAAGCTGATCGTGCCCTTGTTGAAATCCACTTCCATGGTGTTGCTTGGGTCCTCCCGGACGAGCAGCGCCACGTTCTCCGCTTCTTTCGCCTCAAAGGTCAGCTGATAGCCGTCGTCGGCAAAAAACTCGTTCATCACGTCCGTCCAATCGCTCAGGTCGACGAAGGGAAGGTCATCCGCGCCGTCCACAAAGTACAGCGGGAAATCGACCTTCCAATCCGGATTGGCGATGGAGTATGTGGGAAAGGTCTTCATCTCGATCTGATATGTCGCCGTCTCCGCGGCGGCGCAGCCGCAGCCGAGCAGCATGGAAAGGGTGATCAGAATGGCCAACAGTCGTTTCATTGGGATCGTCCTCCTTGTATTTTCATGATGGTCTTCTTGGTTCGTCATGTTTTCCGACGGGATTGAAACAACTCTCCTATACGCAGCCGCGCAATGGAGGAGACCTTGACTCGCTCCTGCACAGAGGGGGTAAGCCGTGCGCCGGGAGTCGAGCCATCCCAATCCTGCGACACTTGAAGCGTCTCATTCCAATATTCTCCTTCTCTCTTTAATAATCGGTCTCATTAGAGCGCAGTTTCCGCGCGACGATCACCAACCGGTCGTCATCCAGGCAGGTGGTCAGCGTCAAAAGCGCGTCACCGGGGCGCACATCGACATCCGCCGTTCTCATGGCGTGACGGCGCAGCTTATCCATGTAGGCGTTGAAATCGGCATCGGAGGCGAATGCCGGGTGGGCGTAGCAGTTCACAAATCCGTCCTTTTTCGGGTCGGTCGGAGTCCTGAGCACGGCGAATATCAGGTAGCGCTCCGCTTCCCAGAGGGTACTGAAGCGGATCTCAGGATGCTTTTCGATGTAGCCGCTTCGCTGGTAGTGCACCAGCAGGCCGAACATCGTGCCGTCCGTCATGTCGTGGCCGTGGATCAGCAGGTTGGCCGCGTCCTCCGTCAACGGGTGGCCGGCGTCCAGGAACAGCGTGCCTGCCTTGCTGTGGTGCCCGTAAAAATCATGAGTGAGATAGTATTCGTTGTCCCGGTACACCACGGGCAGGTTGACCACGCCGTCGATATGGAGCCAACCGATCAGGTCCGGATTGACCCTGCTCAGCTTCAGCATTTCCGGCAGAAAGTCCGCGTTGGTGTTGCGATAGCGCGTCAGCGTCACCGTATCGGCCGTTGCTTCCGCCGTTTTGCCCAATGCTGATTTGCTTGCGGCATTGCCGCTTCCCATCAGCGCCACGCCCTCGGGAAGGCCGGTCGATGCCTCCCGCAGCCGGGATTCCCTCGCCACATCGTCAAGCGGCGGCGCGGCGACCTCTGCCGAAGGCGCTTTGCCATCCGCCGTATGCATGGCGCGGAGCTCGGCGCTCAGGCGATGCGTGGCGATGGTGCGCCACACCGCCGAGACGGTCAGCGACACGCTGACAGCCACCACCGCGATCAGCGCGGCGCGGATCAGCGTGAACCGCATCCGCCTCGACGAGCGCCTGTCCCTGCGGACGAGACGGTATCGGATTTTCCTCGTTCTCTTTCGTCTCACATGGATTTCTCCCTGCGCCTGATCCACCACAGCAGCGCGAGCCCCAGCAGGGCGACTGCGATGTACAGCGGCAGGTTGGTGTCGTCGCCGGTCTCCGGCAGGTCGCCGCCACCCGCGCCGATGACGGTCAGCATGGCCTCGTCGCTGACAACTCGGTTGAGGTAATGGTCGGTGACGACACAGCGCGCCTTCCTGCCGTGCATGGCCAGGGTGACGTTCTCCACCGTCAGCGTGGACGAATTGCTGTCGGGGATGTCCTTCCAGCCGGTCTTTTCGCCCATCCACACCTGCCACTGGTAGGTGTAGGGCTTTACGCCACCCGCCGCTTTCACCTTAGGTGAAGGTGTAGGCGACGGATTCGTGGCTGCTGAACAGGGTGTCCAGTCGGTTGGCTACGTAGACCCTGTGGTTGAATGCCACCGCGGCGGCCTCGTCCGGGGTCTCCGCCGCCTCCGCGAGCGCTGGGACCAGGCACAGGGACATGACCGATAAAACAGCCAGGAAAACGAAGAAAGCTCTCTTCACGGGTTCCTCCTTTTTTTACTTGACGTACAGCACCAGGTCCTCTGTGCCATCGCCGTACTCATAGGGTTGGGTGCATTCGGGATCAGTATACACCTGTTTGACGTATTCGCCGTTCAGGAACACGCTGAAGAAGGCGCTCCGGGGCTGGACGCAATCCATAGCGCGCTCGTTTTCGGTATCCGGATCGAACACAACGGTGACGGTGCGGCTGTGCTCCGGGTCCTTCACGTCGGCCTCGTACTGGGCGAACGGCTCGCCATCCGTGAAGGGATCGTAGTCCTCCACGTCATAGGCGCAGTTGTCCTCCTGCGTGAGCAGGACCGCGCCGTCGGCGTCGGTCAGCTCCGTGTGAATGCTCAGCAAGTCCTGGGTCTGGGCGTCAAAGGCGTATTCGTAGCGCAGCGTCATGCCCTCGGCGTATTCATAGCCGCCCGCGAACAGGGTCTCCGACAGTGACCAGGCGATGGTTTCGGGGTCGCTCTCCCGGGTGACGGCCAAGAACCGGCCGTCGCCCGCGTCGACGGTCTCCAGCAGCACTTCCGTCTCGGGCAGGAGGACGGGCGCGCTGTCCAGGGCAAACGCGAACGCTTCCCGGGTGGCCTCTTCGGAATCGAAGATGGTCTCGACGTAGTAAAAGTCCCCGTCCGTCGCCTCGCGGTCCACCCACAGGTCGGCCTTGCGCAGCATGGCGCGCCCGTTGCTGAAGCCCCAGAAATAGGTGTCGGCGTCGCGGTAGCTGGTTTCGGTGAGGATTTCCTCACCGCCCTGGAAGGTGGAGCGGGTTGTCCCGAAGCTCGCGTGGCGAGAGAGGATGGCGCTGCCGGTGTTGGCGGCCACCAGCGCCTTGAAGGTCTCGGCGTCCGGCTCGGCGCTCTCGGCGCTCTCGGCGTCCGCCTCGGCATCCGCCGCCTCGGCGGCCAGCGCCTCCCGGATCGCCTGCACCTGCGCCTGATACCGCTCGACCTGCGCCTCGCTGGGCTCGGTGATGATGTAGAAGGTCCTGTCCTGCATGCCGTCATAATGGGTGACGCTGTTTGCCTCGGGATCGTCGCAGATGATGGCGCTCTCGGAATGGTCGCAGCGATAGACGGCGACGCCGCCCACCGGCATGGTCAGGCTCCCGCTGCGCTCGTGGTCGGTGCCGGAATCGACGACGAACGTCACGGTAACGACGTGCTCACAGTAGTGTTCGATCGCCGCGAGCATGTTGCGCACCCGGCGAGGTTGGGGCTCGTCATATGCCGCCGTGTGATGCACGGCTCGCCGCATCGCGCCGTCCCTATCCTCCAGGTAGTCGTTGAATTCGATGATTTCCTTGGTCTCGGCATCCGCGATGACCTCGGTGTACACCGTCTCGCCGTCGTAAGTCTCATACGGCACGTGCTCGGCAAACCACGCCTCGCTGGCCTCCGGGTTTCGCCTGTCCCTCAGCACCAGCAGGCCGTTCTCGACGTAGCAGGCGTCGTGCTCCTCGAGCTCGCTGTTCGACCAGTCCGCTTCGTCCTTCGGCGGAAACTGGTAGCCTGCGACAGTCCACAGGTCGTAGTCGCTGCACAGGTCGAGGCCGTACATCAGCTGCGCGCCCGCGTCGGGGTCGGTCAGGGTGTAGAACCTCCGATCTGTCTCGTATTGCGTGGTGCTCGGCGACTCGTAGTAGCACGCGTCGCGGGTGATGTACCAGTAATCCCGCCAGTCGTAGTCGTTCTTCGGCGCGTCCGACATGTCGAACGTGACGGATTCATGCCTTTCCAGCAGCGCCGACAGCTGGTTCGCCTCGTAGACCTCGTGCTGCAGCGCCTTGAACTCATCGCTGTCCAGCGGAATATCCCGCCGGGACGCGCCATCCACCGCCGCCTCCGCGAACGCCGGGATCAGGCTCAGAGACAAGGTCATCACAACAAACAGGGCCGCGACAAACAGTTTTCTCATGTTTTAGCCTCCTCGGGTTGTATCCACTTTATATTATTTAACAGGGAGCCTCGTTTTTCAAGACTCGTGGCACGAGTGGTATTGATTCTGGCACGAGTGGTACGATATAATGGGTTTATCTGCTGTATAATGTAGATTAAAAGTACAAAACTGGAGAATAGTAAAAAAGGAAGGGGCGAATCAGCCATGTCAATCGTATTGTATTTGCGCTGCTTCTGCGGCTTTGCCCTTCAACTGGTTCCCTGTGCCATGCTCCTGCCGGTTCCCTTTCGGGAGGAAGCATTTGCAAAGGGCAAGCGCTGGGCCTATG
>CACYZW010000097.1 GCA_902778995.1 uncultured Eubacteriales bacterium | reverse complement strand
CGGGCATGGAGTTCAGGTAGCGCTGGCACAGGCGGTTGATGCTCTCCTCGAAATACTCGGTGGTGCAGGTCAGCCCGTTCTGATAGCGCACGTCGTCGATGTCCCCGGGCAGCTTCTCGGGGAAACTGAAGCCCTTGAGCATCACGGGCACGATGTTCTTGTGCGTGCGCAGCGCCTCGGCGATCTCCCGGCGCACCCAGTCGTTTTCATCGTTGCAGCGATCCAGCGCGTTGGGCGAAAGAATCAGCACAAAGTCCGTGCAGGACTGGATCGAGTCGAGCAGGGCTTCGTTGAACTTGCCGGCGCGCAGCACCTCCAGGTCGTAGAATACGTTATATCCGCGATCCTTCAGCGCCTGGTAGAAGTACATCGCCGTCATATCGCCGCCGTCCCGGCGGTAGCTGATGAACACGTCGCATTTGCGAATCGTCTGGCTCGAGGTATTTTGCTTTTCCTTCATGCTGGTCTCAGGCGTCGGCGACGTCCTGCCTCCTTAATGTGATCCGTGTGGGAAAAATAGCGCAACATTACAATATATATACGATTATAGGACAGAAGGTGGTCAAAGACAATACGCGCCGCCAATATCCGACGGCGATTAACAAAATGTTTACGATTTCGGCCCCTTATGTAACCGCCGCGCCCCGTCGAAAAACGCATTCAGCAGGCCGGCGCATTCCTCCGCCAGCACGCCGCCGTCACTCCTGCAAAAGTGGGGGAAGGCGGGGTCTTCGGGGATGCGGTACAGGCTTCCGGCGCAGCCCTGGCCCGGGTCCGCCGCGCCGTAAACCAGGCGTCCCACCCTTGCCTGTACAATGGCGCCCGCGCACATGGGACAGGGCTCCAGCGTGGCGTAAAGCACGCAGCGGTCCAGCCGCCAGTCGCCCGTCGCGGCGCTGGCCCGGCGGATGGCCAGCAGCTCGGCGTGGGCGGTGGCGTCGCGCCGCGCCTCGCATTCGTTGTGGGCCCGGGCGATGATCTCGCCCCCGCGCACGATGACGCAGCCTACCGGCAGCTCCCCTGCGGCGGCGGCAAGGCGCGCCTCCTTCAGGGCTTCAAGCATATATTCGCGGTCTTTCACGGGAACATCCTCTTTGCGTTATTTCTCCATTGATTCTACCCTACGGATCCCGCCCCTGTCAATACAAATTCGCCCAGCGCACCGCTTCCTCGTCCTTCAAATGGGACAGTCCCGCCTCCACGGCGGACATGGTGCGCAGGAAGTCGTCGTGGTCCCGGCATTCCAGGCAGATTCGCGCCTCGGCGATGGCCGCGCCCACCTCGTGCAGGGCGTCGTGGCTGGCCAGCATCTCCATCAGCCCCGCCCGCTCCGTCCAAAACCCGGCCAGGCGCGCCAGCAGCTCGGCGGCGCGATGCCCGTCGCCGCCTTCTGCGGCGAGCATCGCCTGGCTGTGAAGCTGTTGGGCCTGGCCGACCGTGTCGTTCAGCGTCGACAGCGAGAAAACGCAGACGGCCAGCGCGCAGGCCAGCACCGCCAGCGTCAGTGTCAGCGTTCGCCGCATGTCACCAGCACACCTCCTCGATGGAGATGGCCTGGAAGCGAAGCACTTCGCCGCCGGCGAGCTGCAGGGTCATGCGCCCCCGGGTGTCCAGCGACGCCAGGAACACCTGTCCGGCGGAAAACCCGCGTCCCGTCAGCAGGCCCTCCAGCCATTGCCGGCTTCGGCCGGTCATGCTCAGGTTGTGGGGCTGCACGCGCCCGCCGGTGATCAGCGCCAGGGGCAGGCCCTCGTAGCCGGGATCGACGGCCAGCTCCGACGCTTTGGGCGGGCGTTCGCCGCTCGCGGGGAAGGCGGTGATGGCGCCGTTGGCCTCCACGATGGCGGTGCCCACCTCCGCCGGGTCCAGGAAGCCCGCGCCCCGCAGGCCCTCCAGAAGGTCGGACAGGCTCAGGCAGAGCCGGTCCAGCTCCCGCTGATTGATGACGCCCCGGTTGATCACCAGCGCCGGCTTGCCCGATACCAGCGCCCGGAAGCGATCCCACTTCAGCGAAGCCAGCGTGATGAAGCCGTGCACCACGAACATGGCCGCCACCGGCAGAAGCCCGTGCAGCAGCGGGGTGGAGACGCTCTCCATCGGGGAGGAGATCAGATCGGCCAGCAGTATGGTCATGGCAAGCTCGTAGGGCTCGAATTCGCCCAGCTGCCGCTTGCCCAGCGCCCGCATGGTGACGATCATCACTACATACAGCAGCGCACCGCGAAAAAAGAGGGTGAACATGGGTGCTCCTTTCGTGATCCGCATCATCGGGATGCCTGAATGAAGGCGGCCCGCCGCAGACGGGTCGAAAGCGGTCGCTCTCCCGAGACGCTCAATAAATCTGTACCATCTTCTCCAATTTCTCCTTGATTTATTCGCCGAATGGGGTTATGATAGCTATAATAGGATAATTATGTACAGGGACAGGCGGGCGCTGAACAGCTGCGCCCGGATCCGGAGGAATACATATGCAAAACAGACCCAATCCCAACGCGCCCCGGCGTTTGACGCGCCAGCAGTACGAGGCCCTGATGCGCCAGCGGCGGCAGAACCGCATCGCCATCGCCATCATCGCGGGCATCGCGGTGCTGATTATCGCGGCGGTGGTATTGATTTTGAAGCCCAAGGGCAAGCCCGACGCCGTCACCGCGATGGTGGAAACCACCGCCGTTCCCGAACCGACCCAGTCGGCGGCGGGCTCCGGCGGCAGCTCCGTGCCCGACCTTGCGGCGATGACCGGCACAGAGCCCGCCCTGCAGGACGGTACGGCTTCGGATGGCGAAGACGCCGCCGTCGCGGCGGAGGTCACGCCCATACCGGAGCTGCCCCAGGCCATCGACCACGTGGTGTCCACCCGGCGCCCGGACGGCTCGCTGCGCTCGGTGCGCATGCGGGTGGTGGGCGACATCATGTTCTGCCAGAGCCAGCTGGTCTACGCCAAGGACAGCGGCTACGACTTCCACAACCAGTTCGAGATGATCTCCGAACAGCTTGCGGACGCCGACTACACCATGGGCAACATGGAGGGCACCATCGGCAAGTACAAGAAATCCCAGTATTCAGGCTATCCCCAGTTCAACGCGCCGGACGTGGGACCCTGGCCAACAACCACATGCTGGACCGCTGGAGCGGCGGCGTGGAGAACACCGTGAACAACGTGGAGAAGTACGGCTTCGCCCACGTGGGCGCCTATCGCACCAAGGCGGAAAAAGAGGGCACGGTGATCTGCGAGGTGGGCGGCATCAAGTTCGGCTTCCTGGCCTACACCCACAGCACCAACAGCATGGAGAACCGGGGCGTGGACAAGTCGGCGGTGGCGCTGGTGCCCTACATCAGCAAGGCCGACTTTGCGGGGGACGTGAAGAAGCTGCGGGCCGCCGGGGCCGAGGTCATCATCGCCTTTCCCCACTGGGGGGCCGAGTATGTGCGCGAGCCCGACGACAACCAGAAGAAGTACGCCAAGAAGCTGGCCCAGGCCGGGGTGGACATCATCATCGGCAGCCATGCCCACGAGGTGCAGCCCATGGGCTACCAGTCCGTCACCGTGGACGGGGTCAATAAACAGGTGCTGACCATGTTCTGCATGGGCAACTTCATCAGCGATCACGTTTTGCAGTACACCGACAACGGCCTGATACTGGATTTCACCGTCAACGAGCAGCCCGGCGGCGTGTTCACCGTCGACAATGTGGGCTACATACCGACCTACACCTGGAAGCAGGACGGCGCGGTGAAGGTGCTGCCCTCGGGCCGCTATCTGGAAAACCGCCCTTCCGGCATGGACGACGAGAACTACAACCGCATGGTCGCCAGCTATTATGAGATCGTCGAGGTCATGGGAAACCAGTTCCAGCTGATCAACGGATGAGGAGGACGCCATGCAGCACACCTTTCATGTCCGCGCCAAGATCAACTGGTCGCTGAATATCACCGGGCGACGGGGGGACGGCTATCACCTGCTGGACATGCTGATGCAGCGCATCGCGCTGCATGACACGCTGACCGTCGAGCCCGACGCGGCGCTTTCATTGTGCGTGGACGGCGTGCCGGCGGGAGAGGAAAACCTGGTGCTTCGCGCGGCGGCGGCGCTGAACCGCCGCGCCGGAACCCGGCGCGGCGCGCGGTTGGCGCTGACCAAGCGCATACCGGTCCGGGCAGGCCTGGGCGGCGGCAGCGCCGACTGCGCCACGGCGCTTCGGGCGCTGAATGATCTTTGGGCGCTGGGGCTTGCGGATGAAGCGCTGCTGGAGATCGGCCTTTCCCTGGGGGCGGACGTGCCCTTCTGCCTGACCGGCGGACTGGCGCGGGTGCGCGGCATCGGCGAAGCGATCGACCCCGTGCCGGACGCCCCGCGCATACCGCTGGCGCTGGTCGTGCCCGGCGGCGGCCTGTCCACGGGCGCGGTGTTTTCGCTGTGGGATCGCGGCGGCTTTCCCGATGTCAATCTGGACAACCGCGCGCTTGCTTCGGCGGTGACGGCGCGGCAGCTCCAGGCAATCGACCGCCTGTGCGCCAACGCCCTGACGGCCCCCGCCGTGTCCCTGATGCCCGGGATCGGCGAGATGATTGACCGAATGAAGGCCCTGGGGGCGGGCGCTGCGTTCATGACCGGCAGCGGCTCCGGGGTGGTGGGTGCGTTCGACACCGTCGAAATGGCCCGCCGCGCGGCGGAGGCGCTGCCGGGGGCGATTGTGACGGAAACCGTTTAGTTATTTAGTGGTCAGTTACTGAGTGATCGGGGGAAGCCGGCATTTTACTGACCACTCAGAAACTCAGCAGCTCAGCAGCTTCAAAAGCGTCACTCCACGCATTCCACGGGAATGGGAGGAGTGACGCTTTTGTGACGCTTCCCATGCTATACTGGCCCTGCAAGCAAGGAAAGCGCGCGGCGAGGGCCGCGGCCCGGAGCGCTTGCCGAACCAGAAATGCCAAACAAAAGCCCATGTGTCAAACACATTTGTGGCGCGAAATGCGGTATAATGGTTTCGTACTGCACAGTATAACAGACAGTGTTTTAAGGAGGTAACGATCATGGATAATGAAAAGATGAATGTGAATGAGCTGAACCTTGAGGAAATGGAAGAGGTCAACGGCGGCAAGAGCGGCAGCAAGCGGCGCGTGAAGGCCGTCAGCGGCGATACCTACGTGCGCAAGCATCCCGACAGGGACGCCGGAGAGATCGGCGTGCTGTACCAGGGTGATTCCACGCCCTATCTGGGCGAAAAGGCCTGGGACGACCGTCCGGTGATGTGGTACAAGGTGAAATTCGAAGGAAGAACCGGCTGGGTTTCTTCCAAGTACACCAAGCTCGTCGACTGACCAATGGCAAGCGCCTGACGCCGCGCCGCCTGTATGGCGGCGCGGCGGGCGGGCGAGTCGCCCTTGACTTCGCGGCGCTCCCTGGGATGATTGGCTTCATCATGGCGGAGCGTCGGCGGAATCAAGGGCGCTTTTGCGTTTTTGGCGGATGGGGTCATACGCGCCAATAAGGCAAAGGCGGGACGGCATAAATGCAGGAACGCTTCCGCCTGTCTCATTTATGTCATTATTATATCCATATTCGGTCACCGGGTTGTTTCGAAAAGTCATAACATATTACAAATGTATAAATATTATGACTTTTGTCAAGGCGTATTGACCTCGGGACCAAAATTTGCTATAATCCATATACCAAACAGGGACGCGTAGGGCTTTCCTGCGCGGGGGTACGGGAATCACCGGACGTTGGACACGCCGCAAACCGCGGAGTTGCAGCGTTGCCATAACGCCTGGTATCGTGCCCGAAGTTCAGCATTTTTTAGGAGGGAAATTTTTATGAAGAAAATCATTGCCGCGCTGCTCGTTCTCACGATGGTGCTGGCCCTGACCGGCTCTGCCCTGGCGGATCACCTCTGCGCAGGTGATTATGTCAAGTTCAAGAAGAACGCTTACGCCTATTCCGAGCCGAAATCCAGCAAGAAGATCGACGATCCCTACATCATCGTCAGCAAGGGCTCTCATGCCAAAGTTATCGCCAAGAAGGGCGATTACGTCTTCCTGCAGCTGACCCCCGGCTACTACTCCGAAGATCTGGGCAACACCTACGAAGTTGAGAGCGGTCTGTGGGCCTGGGGCTACTGGTTCAAGACCAGCGACCTGTCTGAGTGCAAGACCGAGATCATCCTCGTTCGCTTCTCTAACGGCGGCAACGGCAAGTCCAAGCCCACTGGTGATATCGTGGAAGATACCGTGAACGTCTGCAAGGATCATGTGAAGGCTGACGCCAAGGTTTGGATGCACAAGACTCCCAGCCTGAGCAACAGCTACGGCAGGGCGCTGCACAAGGGCGACAAGGTGAAGTATCGTCACCTGCTCGGTACGGATACCCGCGGCGTTGTCTTCTACGGCATCCGCTACAAGGGAAAGTGCCTGTGGGTCTCCTGCCTGTACACCCACTTGGTCAAGTAATTACTTAGCGAATTGCTTTTCGCAGAGGCGATTGCAAAGGCAAAAGTGGCAAGTGGATTCCACTGATGTCAGAGCAGCATCCCATAGGTTCATAGGTTTTCAATCCTGTTTTCCCAACGCCTTCGCCGGGGCCCGCGAAGGGCTCCGGCGGGGCGGACGGAAAACGACGGACAGTTCCGCGGACTGCCAGGTCGCAGGGATTGAGGCCTCAAGCCAGGGGCTGCCTCAGACGATATGAGAGTGTCGTTTGAGGCAGCCCCTGCGTTTTATATTGAAACGCCCGCAGCCGATCGGACGCCTTTGTCCGGAGGCTGCGGGCTGCTTTTCGGTCAGTTCGATATTGCCTTAATCCCTTACGATGGCCGCGAGTATGACCAGATTGGTGTCGCCGGTGTTTTCCACGCCGTGACCGTGGCCGCTGAAGGTGGCCATCGCATCGCCGGCGCTGATGTCGTGATACGTGTCGTCATCCTTTACCCGGCCGTTGCCCTCCAGAAAGTAGAACAGCTCGGTCTCATTTTCGTGCACATGGTATCCGATCGATGCGCCGGGAATCAGCGTGAGCACGTTGAACATGCGCATATTCCCGGGCAGTTGGGTTGACAGCTTGGTCAGTTCCACATGCTTTTTGCCGCCGCGCATGAATTCGCGCACGCTATGATCCTGTTGATGCTGATAGGTAATCATTTTTTACCTCCTTAGATCGACTGTGAACGCAAAGCATTGCAAACTGTCAGGGATATCACCCTGCTTACAAAGTCATTATATTATGGTTTGTGCCCATTTACAAGTAAATTCTTGTTTATGTGTGGCGCGATGATCCCTCCGCATTCAACGGTGATCGCACTTGTTTTCTACAGGGCCGACGCTATCAAATGGCATTTCAATGTCAATAAGGAGCAGGGATGTCAAAGGCGTCCGCGAGGCATGTGCGGTTACTGCGAAGCCGCAGGCTGAGCTGTAACGAAATTTGAGACTGCGGCCTGTATTCTTAACACGGCATGGTTTGTATTGGAATCAAATTATGTTATAATAAACGTGGTCAGCCCCTTGCCGGCATCCGCTGTGGAGCCGGACACGGTTGACCCGGTGACTCGTTTCTGTAGGGTATCCCAAGCGAACTCGAACGGAGGAATGAAAGATGAAGAAGCTCTCGAACCGCGACTTTGTACTGCTTGCGCTGCTGGTGGCCGTGCTGATCGTGCTGGGGTATGTGAATATCCCGCAGCCCGCAGGCCTGTCCATCACCTTCAACATGATTCCGGTGGCCATCGCCGCCATCGTCATCGGTCCAATGGGCGGGGCGATCATCGGCGGGGCGTTCGGCCTCATCAGCTTTTTGCAGTGCTTCGGCATATGCGGCTTTTCAGGGATGGGCGCGGCGCTGGCGGCGGTCAATCCCTTCCTGGCATTTGTGCAGCGCTTTTTCCCGCGCCTGATCGACGGCCTGCTGCTGGGCTACATCTACCGGCTGCTCAAACCGCGCTGCAACGTCTACGCGTCCTGCGCCATCACCGGTTTTTTCGCGGCGTTCCTGAATACGCTGCTGTTTATGACCTCCCTGGTCTTGCTGTTCGGCAAAACCGAGTACATGCAGTCCTCCATGGCGGGCCGGGGCATGCTCAGCTACATCGTCGCCGCCGTGGGCGTCAACGGCCTCGTGGAGATGCTGGTTTCCACGGTGCTGACCGGCGCTGTGGGCTCGGCACTGGAGAAGGCCGGGTTCTTCAAACGATAAAATATTCGACATTGCAGGGGGAAGGGCTCCCCCTGCATCTGTTTAATACAACGCAACCATTACAACCACAGATAGGAGTGCGACCATGATACTGACGCTGGACATCGGCAACACCAATATCAAGACGGCCCTGTTCGAGGGCATGGAAATGAAGGAATACTGGCGCCTGTCCACCAATCGCAACCGCACCTCGGACGAGTACGGCATGGCGATGATGAACCTGCTGAAGCACTACGACATCGACGTCGCGCAGGTGGAGGGCATCATGATGTCCTCGGTGGTGCCCCAGGTCAACTTCACCATCGAGCACATGTGCCGGAATTACTTCGGCATGGAACCGATGAAGATCGAACCCGGCGTCAAGACCGGCATCAACATCAAGTATGAGAATCCCCGGGAGCTGGGCAGCGACCGCATCGCCAACGCTGTGGCGGCTTACGAGCTGTACGGCGGCCCCTGTATCACCATCGACTTCGGCACCGCCACCTCCTTCGGCGCGATTTCCGCCCGGGGCGAATTCCTGGGCGGCGCCATCTGTCCCGGCCTGAAGCTGGCCGCCGACGCACTGACCGAGCGGACCGCCAAGCTGCCCCGCTTCGAGCTGGTGAAGCCAGATAACGTCATCGGGCGCAACACCGTTGCCAACATGCAGGCGGGCATCGTCTACGGCTATATCGGCCAGATCAAATACCTGGTGGATCGCATGAAGCGGGAGATGGGCGTCGAGGGCATCAAGGTGATCGCCACAGGCGGGCTTGCCGTGCTGGTAGCCGGGGAATCCAGCGCCATCGACGTGATGGACGGCCTGTTGACGCTGAAGGGCCTGAGGCTGATCTATGAGAAGAACGCTGGCAGGTGATCCCCATGTCGAAGTATGAGGGCACGGTGGAGGACATCGTCTATCGCAACGACCAAAATGGCTGGACGGTGGCCTCCATCAAGCTGGACGGGGATCGCAGGCGCATATCCGCCGTGGGGATCATGCCCTTTCTTTCCGCCGGTGAACACGCCATTTTCGACGGGGATTTGATCGAGCACAAGGAATACGGAAAGCAGATTCGCGTTTCGTCCTATGAGGCCACGCGCCCCGAGACGAAGTCCGGCGTGGAGCGCTTTTTGGCCTCGGGGCTCATCCGGGGCGTCGGCCCGGCCACAGCCAAGCTGATCGTCTCAACCTTCGGCGCGCGGGCGCTGGACGTGCTGGAGAGCGCCCCCGAGCGGCTGACGGAGGTGGACGGCATCGGCCCCAAGCGGGCGGCGATGATCGCGGAATCCTTTGCGGCCCAGAACGGCATGCGCAACACATTGATCTTTCTGCAAAACTACGGCCTTTCCGCAGGGCTTTCGATGAAGGTCTACAAGGCCTACGGCGATATGACCGAGAGCGTGCTGCGTACCAACCCTTACCGGCTGGTGGACGAGATCAACGGCGTGGGCTTCCACACCGCAGATGAAATTGCCATGAGCCTGGGCTTTGGCCGGGAATCGGCCTTTCGCCTGCGCAGCGGCGTGAAGTTCGTGCTCTCCGAGGCGGCCAATAGCGTCGGGCACGTTTACCTGCCCCGCGAAGCGCTGGTGCGCGCGTCGGCGCGGATACTCGGCGCCGACGAAGCGATGGTGGAGGCCGTGGTGAAGGGGCTGGCAATGGACGGCGAACTGGTGGCGGAATCGGTGGACGGGGAGGAAGCCGTCTATCTGCCCCGCTGCCACATGGCTGAGACCGAGACCGCGCGGCTGCTGTTGCGGCTCAAAAACACCATCCGGCGGGCGAAGCTCAGCGAAAAACAGGCGCTCTTACAGATCGAGGCCCAGGAGGACGCCCTGGGCGTCACCCTGAACGGCGACCAACGCCAGGCGGCCCTGGACGCCATGCTCGAGGGCGTGTGCGTCGTGACCGGCGGGCCGGGCACCGGCAAGACCACGTCCATCAATGTGATCATCCGGCTGATGCGCCGGTGGGGCAGGGTGGAGCTGTGCGCACCCACGGGCCGCGCGGCCAAGCGCATGAGCGAGGCTACCGGCTGCTTTGCCCGCACGATTCATCGGCTGTTGGAATACAACGGCGAGCAGCAGGGCTTTGCCAGGAATGAGGACAATCCGCTGGACGCCGACGTGGTGATCGTGGACGAAATGTCCATGGTGGACATTTTTTTAATGCGCTCACTGTTGCGGGCGCTGCGCCCAGGCACCCGGCTGGTGCTGGTGGGGGACGTGGATCAGCTGCCCAGCGTGGGCGCGGGCAACGTGCTGCGGGACATGATCGATTCCGGGGCGGTGCGCGTGGCGCGACTGACGGAGATATTTCGCCAGGCCGAGCAGAGCCAGATCATCGTCAACGCCCACCGGATCAACCGGGGCCAGTATCCCGAGATCCGCAACCGGCAGACCGATTTCTTCCTCGAGCGCCGCCAGAGCCCGACTGAAGCGGCGAAATCGGTGGTGGCGCTGGCCCGGACCCGCCTGCCGAAGTTCATGGGCCTGGACAGCATGCGGGACATACAGGTGATGGCACCGATGAAAAAGGGGGACGTGGGCGTGTACGCCCTGAACGCGCTGCTGCAGCAGGCCCTGAATCCGGCGCGCCGCGATACGCCGGAGCTGAATCACGGCGGCATGACCTTTCGCCCCGGCGACAAGGTGATGCAGGTGCGCAACAACTACGACCTGGAATGGCGGCGGGACGGCGAGGAAGGACAGGGCGTGTTCAACGGCGACATCGGCTATATCAAAACAGTGGATCGCGGGGCGCGGGCCCTGACCGTGACCTTTGACGACGGCCGCGTGGCGGATTACGACGAATCGCTGCTGGACGACCTGGAACTGGCTTATTGCATGTCCGTGCACAAGAGCCAGGGCAGCGAATTCGAGGCCGTGGTGCTGCCGCTGGTCAGCGGGCCCCCGATGCTGATGACCCGCAACCTTTTGTACACGGCGGTCACGAGGGCCAAGCGCCTGGTGGTGATCGTGGGCCGGGAGAGCTGCGTGCAGGCCATGGTGGACAACAACCACATCACCCATCGCTTCAGCGCACTGGATCTGCGCCTGAGGGACGGGACATGAGCGCGGCATTGAAAACCGCCCTGGACGGGCTGCTGGCGCTGATCTATCCCCGGCGGGCGGAGTGCATGGGCTGCGGCACAAGGGCGGGCTTTGAACGGGATTGGCTCTGCGAGGAATGCCGACAGGCGCTGGCGGAGCGTTGGGTCGGCGCTGCGCCGCCGCCCGCAGGCGGGCTGATCGACTCCGCCGCCTACGGCTTTCGCTACGGCCGACCGGCGAGCGGTCTGGTGCGCAATCTGAAATACCGGGGCGTGGCCCGGCTGGCCGAACCGATGGGGCGGCAGATGGCCCGGGCCTTCGCAGCGTTGCAGCCCGCCCATATCGACTGGGTGACGCCGGTGCCGATGCACATCCGCCGCGCCCGACAGCGGAGCCTCGATCACGCCGCGCTGCTGGCTGCCGAGGTGGCCGGACGGCTGGAGCTGCCGATGGTCAGGGCGCTGACGCGCGTCCGGAACACCCCGCAGCAGGCGCGTTTGAGCGACGACGAGCGGCTGAAAAACCTGGAAGGGGCCTTCGCCGTGTCTGCGGATGTCGCGGGCAAACGGGTGCTCCTGGTGGACGACGTCTGCACCACCGGAGCCACTGCCAACGCCTGTGCCGCCGAGCTGCTGCACACCGCACAATGCTCATGGCGCATTAACGGCTGAATTTCAGCCGCCTGCTGCCTGCTGATTTCTTGACTTGCCGCCAGCAAGCCTTCGAAATTTGCAGATTGCACTCGACTAAAATTCATCTCGTTACTGCACGACTCGATTATGCGGTGTTTCCATAAAAATATACAAGGGTGAGCATCATGGAACACATCACCAGCGCGAAAAACCCCGTCGTCAAGGCGATGCGCGGCCTGCGCGACCACAAGGGACGCGAGACGGCCGGCCGCTTTTTGGTGGAGGGGGAGGTCATGATCCGGGAGGCGCTGAAGTGCGGCCTGACCGTCCGCGACGCGCTGGCGGAGGAGGACTTTATCGCCCTGGCGGTGGAGCTGGAGGGCGCGGGGGCGCGGGCATACACGGCGCCCCGCAGCCTGCTGGAGGCCGTGAGCGACACGCGCACGCCCCAGGGGATCTGCGCGTCCTTCGATCTGCCGGCGCCGTTGCCGCTGCGGGACGCTCCGGCGCGGATCGTGGCGCTGGACGGCGTGCAGGACCCGGGCAACGTGGGCACGATCTGGCGCACCGCCGACGCCGCAGGCTTCCAGGGCCTGCTGCTGGGCGCGGGCTGCGCGGACCCGCTGTCGCCGAAGGTACAGCGCTCGGCCATGGGCTCTGGCTTTCGCCTGCCCTTCATGCAGACGGGCGATATGCCCGAAGCGCTTGCACAGCTGCGCAAGCGGGGATGGGCGGTGATCGCCTCCGACCTGCGCGGCGGGGACTTCTACAGCCATCCCGACCCCGGCGCGAAATTCGTCCTCGTCATTGGCAGCGAAGCCCGGGGCATCTCCGACGCCACGCGCCAGGCCGCCGACATGCTGGTGAAGCTGCCCATGCGGGGCGGCGCGGAATCGCTGAACGCCGCCGTAGCCGCAGGGATCATGATGTATGAACTGATGCGGAAGCATTAAGGAAATACCGCACAATGCTCATGGCGCAGTAACGGCTGAATTTCAGCCGTTGCTGCGCCACTCGATTATGCGGTATTTCCTTAACAGGAAGGGTTCTCTGCCTGTCGTGTTGTCGGGATATGAAAAAACGGTCATTTGAGAAATGAAAAGGAGCTGCCACTTGGGCAGCTCCTTTTCAACGCCGGTCTTATACGTGCAGCGAATAGTTCGGCGCTTCCTTGGTGATGTTGATGTCGTGGGGATGGCTCTCCACCAGGCCGGCGCTGGTGATGCGGATGAATTCGCCGCGTTCGCGCAGGGCCTTTATGTTCTCGGTGCCGCAATAGCCCATGGACGCCCGCAGGCCGCCGATCAGCTGGAAAACGGTGTCGGCCAGGGGTCCCTTGTAGGGCACGCGTCCCTCTACGCCCTCGGGCACCAGCTTCTTCTGGCCCTCCTGGAAGTAGCGGTCCTTGCTGCCCTCGGCCATGGCGGCCAGGCTGCCCATGCCGCGGTACACCTTGTAGCTGCGGCCCTGGTAGATCTCCGTCGCGCCGGGGCTCTCCTCGCAGCCGGCGAACAGGCTGCCCATCATCACGGCGGTGGCGCCTGCGGCGATGGCCTTGGGGATGTCGCCGGAATACTTGATGCCGCCGTCGGCGATGATGGCCTTGCCGTACCTGTCCGCGACCTCGGCACAATCCATGATGGCGGTGATCTGGGGCACGCCAATGCCGGCGACCACGCGGGTGGTGCAGATGGAGCCGGGGCCGATGCCGACCTTGATCACGTCCGCGCCGGCCTCGATCAGGTCACGGGTGGCGGCACCGGTGGCCACGTTGCCCGCGATGATTTCGAGATTCGGGTAGGCGGCGCGTATGCGCTCCACCATCTTCAGCACGCCCTCAGAATGGCCATGGGCGGTGTCCAGGCCGATGATGTCCACGTTGGCGGCCACCAGCGCGGCCACGCGATCCATCGTGTCGCTGGTCACGCCCACCGCCGCGCCGCACAGCAGGCGGCCCCGGCTGTCGCGGGCGGAATTGGGATACTTTTGGCTCTTCTGGATGTCCTTGATGGTGATGAGCCCGCGAAGTATGTAATTTTCGTCCACGATGGGCAGCTTTTCGATGCGGTGCCTGGCCAGTATGGCCTTTGCGTCCTCCTGGGTGGTGCCCACGGGGGCGGTGACAAGGTTGTCGTGGGTCATCACTTCGCGGATGGGCCTGTCGAAGTCGGTCTCAAACCGCAGGTCGCGGTTGGTGAGTATGCCCACCAGCTTGCCGTCCTCGGTGATGGGGACGCCGGAAATGCGGAACTTGCTCATCAGCGCCTGGGCGTCGGAGACCTTGTGATCCGGTGAGAGGAAGAAGGGATCGATGATGACGCCGTTTTCGGAGCGCTTGACCTTGTCCACCTGGCTGGCCTGCTCTTCGATGGACATATTCTTATGAATGATGCCCAGCCCGCCTTCGCGCGCCATCGCTATCGCCATGTTGTAGTTGGTTACGGTGTCCATCGCGGCGCTGAGCATGGGAATATTCAGCTTGATTGTCGGGGTAAGCTGTACGGAGAGATCCACGTCTCGGGGCAGTACGCTGCTGCGCTGGGGAACCAGCAGCACATCGTCAAAAGTCAAACCTTCTCGAATGATCGCCATATCCTCACCCTCCCATATAATACTGTGACCGTATAAATTCGGTCACATATTTATTGTTCAGTATTATATCAGCTTCCGACCTTTGTGGTGGGAAATTGGGGTTAAGTTTCTGACAATAGGAGAGAAAAATGATTTGGTCTGCTTGGTTACACCGGCTGCACCAGCACGGCGAACAGCCAGAAGGCCCCGGCGCAAAGCAGCGCCATCAACCCAAGCAGAAGGCTGCCCGCAATGCGCCATACGGGAAAGCCGGAGGATCTGGCCGCGCCCGCTTCTGCCTCGAAGGCGCGGTACACCTGTCCCGGCTGGGGCACGTTGGGCCCGTTCCGGGACAGGATACGCTTGGCCTGACGGGTGATCAGCGCCTCGGCCTTTGTGCGGTTTTGCGTTGGCAGCCTGCGCCGGCATCGCGCTTCAAAGCGCTTCAGCCCGGCGCTGACCTGACCCTGGGTCAGGCCGGTCAGCCGCCCGATGGCGCGCAGGGATATGCCGCACCCGTGCCGCAGCATCACCAGGCGCTGCATCTCCACGTCCTCCTGGCGCAGCTGTGCTGAGACGGGGCTGTCGTCCGGCGCGTCGCCGATGCCAGGCCAGTTGAATTCGGCGCTCCGCCCGTCCTCGGAAAGCGCTGCGGCAAAGGCCTCCCGCCGCAATGCGCCGCGCAGGCGCTCCCGGAATCCCATGCCCCCGGACGTGTTTTGAAGCCACACGTCCAGTATCGCGCTGCGCATCGCGTATTCGGCCATGTCATAGTTGCCGCACATCACATGGGCGGCGTTGAACAGCTCGGCGCAGAGCGGCTGTACGCTCTTGAACCAGGCGCGAAGCGCGTCGGAGGTGGGTTGCATGGGCGTGATCCTTTCTTTATGAAAATGAGGAATGGGGAATGAGGAATTAGGAATTAGTAATGCCCACTGTGTTAAACGCTGTTCATTCCCAATTCCCCATTATAGTTGGGCGATTCTGTCGTTCAGCGGCTTGATGCTCGCGTAGATGTCCGACCATATCCCGTAGACCTGCCTGTAGGCCTGTTGCCACTGGGAATTGACCGGATGGGTGGAGCGGGCGGAGATCATGCCCGCGGCGTCGCTGTAGCCTTCGAACAGGCCCACGCCCACGCCTGCGGCGATGGCCGCGCCCAGCGAGGTGGTTTCGCCCGGCGTGCGGTGTACCTGGGTGGTCAGGCCGAATATCGCGGCGATCATGTCGGGCCACAGGCCGCTGCGCGCCCCGCCGCCGGTCAGCATCAGCGAGCGCACCGGCGCGTCGCACTCGGCCATGACCTCTGCGCAGCTGTTCAGCGCGAAGGCGATGCCCTCGTAGATGGCCCGGGCGATGTGGCGCTGGTCGTGGTACAGCGAGAAGCCCATCAGGCAGCCCCGGGTGTTGGCGTCCCAATAGGGGGTGCGCCAGCCCATCAGCGTGGGCAGGAACAGCACGCCCTCCGCGCCCGGGGCGATCTGCCGCGCCATGTTTTCCACGATGGAGATGTCGGAGGAGTGCCCCTGTCCGCCCAACAGGTTTTTCATGCCCCAATCGAAGGCCGCCGCGCCGCACTGTACCGTGCCGCAGACGTGGTAGTCCTCGCCGTCCATGTCCAGCCAGTTGAATATGCGGGCCTTTGGATCCAGCAGCGGGTGGTCCAACAGCTGGGCGACCCAAGCGCTGGAGCCGATGTAGCAGTAGGCGCTGCCGGGCGCGCTGACGCCCGCGCCCCGCGTGGTGCAGGCGCCGTCGCCGCCGCCGATGGCCACCGGCGTGCCAGGCAACAGCCCGCACTGGCGGTAGATGTCGCGGGTGATTTTGCCCCGAACGTCGTGACCCTTCAGGATGGTGGGCATGGCGTTCACGTCCAGGCCCAGCTCTTTGAGCAGCTCCTTCGACCACTGGCGGCGGTTGATGTCCAGCGCGATGGTCAGCGATGCGTCGGAGTAGTCGGTGTAGCCCATCCGGCCCGTCAGGCAGCCGTAGAGGTAGTCCTTGATGTTCATGAACCACCGCGTCTTTCGCCAGACCTCCGGCTCATGCGCCTTGAGCCACAGAATCTTGGGCAGCGTGTAATGGGTGTCGGCGCGGTTGCCGGTCAGACGGTAGAAATCCTGGAAGGGGACGACCTCCAGTATGCGCTGCACCTCGGCTTCGGTGCGGCTGTCAGAGTGGATGATGTTGGGATACAGCGCCCTGCCGTCCCCGTCCACGGGGATGCAGCCGTTCATGGTGCCCGACAGCCCCACGCAGGCGATGCGCTGGGGGCTCACCTGCAACAGCAGCTCGCGAATGCCGTCCAGCATGGCCGCCATAATCACATCCGGGTCCTGTTCGGCCCAGTTGGGATGGGGATACTGGGTCGGGTAGCCTCGCCGAACCGCGAACAGGGCCTCGCCCCTGACGTTGAACAGCGTGCATTTACAGCCGGTCGTGCCGGTGTCACAGGTCAGAATCAGGTCCTTTTCCATGCAATCAGCGCCTCCTTCGTCGCGAATGTGTGTCGTTATCGCCGCGCTGGACGATGACCTGGCCCGCCGCCGCGCCCACCAGCGATAAAAAGGCGGTCAGCAGCGCCGGACCGGGCGGCGGCGCGTAGCCCCAGACGAGAAGATTGACCCCGTACAGACAGGGGACGGGCGCGATCCAGGCCAGGTAGTTGTTCAGCCCCCCGCGCACCGCCTGGCAGGCCGTGAGCATTCCCGCGAGCGGCACCAGCACCCACAGCATCAGGGCGCGCGGCAGCGCGCCAGCCTCCTCGGAAAGCGCCGCCAGCAGGCTTATGCCGATCATTTCAACCGTCTGCAGGGCCAGGGCCCGCAACCATCTGTGTTTCATGCAAACATTATACTCTGTTTTTTTCATAATTACAATAGCTGCGACGCCTTGACAACCGGTGGATTTCACGGTACTATAGCATCAGAAAGGATGGTGTCGATCGTGGACTATATTCAATTGGGCGTCCGTGTGCGCCAGCAGCGGGAACTGAACAACCTGACGCAGGGCCAGCTGGCCAGGAAGGTCGGCGTCACCAGCAGTTTCATCGGTCAAATCGAGCGGGGCGAAAAGAAGTCCAGCGTGGAAACCGTCGTAGCCCTGTGCAACGCGCTGGCCATTTCACCGTCCGTGCTTTTGCAGGATTCGCTGTCCGATGGGGCGCTGCAGAGCCAGCTTGCCATAGACGGCGAGAATTTGGACCTGATGCGCAACATCATGCATGTGCTGCGCGAGCACAATCGGCGCACAGAATATCACTGATTTATTCATCCGCTGAATTTAATTTCTTGACGTTTCTCCGCACATAGGGTATAATGTTATCGTACCAACATGATAAACTGATGCCATGTGAAAATGGAGGTAGGAATATGTTTTCATCCAGATTGCAGAATGAGCAAACTGATAATCTGGCACGGGCGTTTCTCGCTCTGGAGGATATGGAGGAATGCTATCGCTTGTTTGAGGATCTGTTTACCATCCGGGAGATACAGGACCTTTCCCAGCGGCTGGAAGTGGCCTTTCTGCTCAAGAACCAGGCGACCTATACCGAAATCGTGGAAAAGACCGGTGTTTCCACCGCCACGATCGGCCGCGTGAACCGTGCGCTGAATTACGGCGCAGGGGGGTATCAGCGCGTGCTCGACAAAATGGTCAAGAGGAATACGGACGAATGACGGATCTGAACGCATTGAACCCGCAGCAGCGCGCCGCCGTCGAACAGACGGAAGGGCCGCTGCTTGTTTTGGCTGGGGCGGGCAGCGGCAAAACCCGCGTGCTGACCTACCGCGTGGCGCACCTGATGGACAAGGGCGTGGCGCCCTGGCACATACTGGCCATCACCTTTACCAACAAGGCCGCCCGTGAGATGGCCGAGCGCGTGCATCAACTGGCGGGGGAGGCGTCGGAGGACGCCTGGATATCCACCTTCCACGCCTGCTGCGCCCGTATTTTGCGGCGGGACATCGAAAAGCTGGGCTACAAGCGCCAGTTCGCCATCTATGACGAGGACGACCGCATGTCCGTGATCAAGGCTGTGGCGAAGGAATTGAAGCTCAGCGAAAAGGAATTTCCACCCAAGCAGATACGCATCTTGATCTCCGATGCCAAGAACAGGCTGCTGACGCCGGAGGAGTGGCTGAAGGAGTCGGGCGACGACTTTCGCAGTGCCAAGCTCTATGAAGCCTACCGCCTTTACGAGCAGACGCTGAAGGGCAACAACGCCCTGGATTTTGACGATCTGCTGATCAGGACGCTGGAGCTTTTGACCGAGCAGCCGCCGGTGCTGGAATACTATCGAAACCGGTTCCAGTACATACTGGTGGACGAATACCAGGACACCAACGCCGCCCAGTACATGCTGGTGCGGCTGCTGGCGGGGGACAGGCACAACCTGTGCGTGGTGGGGGACGACGACCAGTCCATCTACGGCTGGCGCGGGGCCGACCTGCGCAACATACTGGATTTCGAGAAGGATTTCCCCGAGTGCGTGACCATCAAGCTGGAGCAGAACTATCGCTCCACCGGCAACATACTGGACGCGGCGAACCAGGTGATCGCCCACAACCGGGGCCGCAAGGAAAAGGCGCTGTGGACAGAGCATGACCAGGGCGAGCGCATCGCGCTGTATCACGCCATGGATGAGCGGGACGAGGCCGCCTTCATATTGAAGATGTCCCAGAAGCTGATTCGGAACGGCGACAACCCCGGCGAAATCGCGGTGCTCTACCGCACCAACGCCCAGTCCCGCGTGCTTGAGGAGGCCTTCGTGCGGGGCGGCACGCAGTACCGGGTGTACGGCGGCCAGCGCTTCTACGAGCGCAAGGAGGTCAAGGACCTGATCGCCTACATGCGCGCGCTGACCAACCCCGACGACGACGTCTCCACCAGGCGCATCATCAATACCCCCAAGCGGGGCATCGGCGACAGCACCGTGGACAAGCTGGCGGAATACGCCCGGGACAACGACATGCCGCTGCTCTCTGCGGCGCTGGACTGGGAAAGCGCGCCGCTGACCGCCCGGCAAAAGAAGCAGCTCCAGGCCTTCGCCGACCTGATGGTGGATCTGACGGAGCTGATGTACGAAAAAACGCCCTCCGAGTTCGTGGAGGCGCTGATCGAGCGCACCGGCTACGTGCAGGCGCTGCAGGAGGACAAGAGCGAGGACAGCGAATCCCGCATCGAGAACATCCAGGAGCTCCAGGGCGCGGTTTCCGAATTTGAACGGCTGAACCCCGAGGGGGGCCTTGACGGCTTTTTGGAGAACGTTGCGCTGGTTTCCGACCTGGACGCCATGAGCGAATCCGGCGGCGCGGTGACGCTGATGACGCTGCACTCCGCCAAGGGCCTGGAATTCAACAACGTGTTCCTCGCCGGGATGGAGGAGGGCGTGTTCCCCATCACCCGCGCCCTGTTCGATGACGCCCAGATGGAGGAGGAGCGCCGCCTGGCCTACGTGGGCATCACCCGGGCCCGCAGGCGCCTGTTTCTCAGCCACGCCCGAACCCGCGCGCTGTACAACACCCGCAACGCCAATCCGCTGTCAAGGTTCGTCACGGAGATCCCCGAGCGCCTGATCGTGGACGGCGTGGGAGCCGCGCAGACGCGGCGCGTGCCGCCGCCCGCCGCCGGGGGCGGGTGGAGTCAGCCCGTCCGTTCCCCCTATAACGCCCGCTGGCAGGGCGGCGCGACCACCGGCAGCGCCGAGCTGGACAAAAAGCTGGGTATCGCGGGGGTGCAGAAGGGCGCGGGCTCCGGCGGCTTCAACTGGAACGGCGGCGCGCAGACCCGCGTCGCGGGACCCGCTGCGTTGTTCCGCGTGGGCGACACCGTGCACCATCGGGTGTTCGGCCGGGGCGAGGTCACTGCCCTCACAGGCCAGGGCGCCGAGCAGCGGGTGAAGATCCGCTTCGGCAACGGCAGCGAGCGCACCTTCTCCGCCGTCGCCGCGCCGATTGTGAAGGTGGAGAATTAGAGTGTGTTTCTAAAATGCCTGAAGTGCATTTTCGGCGCCAACGGTGCCGCGCCTCAAATCTACGATTTGAGCCGTGGCAGTCCGCGCAGCGGAC
>CACYZW010000096.1 GCA_902778995.1 uncultured Eubacteriales bacterium | reverse complement strand
TACCCTTAGTATACTACGCTTTGCGGTATGGCGCAAACGTTACAACCTGTGTTTCATTCATGGTGTACCCACACTGCGGGATGCCGATTTAGAAACACAGTCTGATTTCAATGAACCGCCCGACGGCTTTCGGGTGTCGGGTATCGGAGGCGCTATGAGGATCATATTTGTGCGGCACGGCGAGCCGGATTACGCCCGGGACTGCCTGACCGACGAGGGCCGGCGGCAGGCCGCCGCCGCTGCGGAACGGCTGGCCGGGGAGGGCATCTGCGAAATCTACGCATCCCCCTGCGGCCGGGCCATGGAGACGGCTTCCTTCACGGCGCAAAAGCTGGGCCTGCCCGTGGTCACGCTGGACTACATGCACGAAATCGCCTGGGGCGGCGAGGGGGTGCCCCACGACGGCCATCCCTGGACGCTGGGCGACTGCATGCTGGCCGAGGGCTTCGATTTCGCCGCCGAGGATTGGCGGGCGCATCCCTATTTCAGGGACAACGTGGCGACGGAATACTACGGGCGCATCGCCGGGCAGATCGACGCCTTCCTCGCCGGCTTCGGCTACCGGCACGAGGGGCGGCGCTTTTTCTGCGCGGACGGGGCGGATAAGACCGTCGCCCTGTTCAGCCACGGCGGCTCCGGGGCCTGCGCCCTGGCCCACATACTGGCGCTGCCCTTTCCCTACGTCGCCTCGGTGCTGCCCTACGATTTCACCTCGGTCATCATACTGGATTTCCCTGTGCGCAAGGGCGATTACGTCTTTCCCCGGGTGGAGCTTTTCAACGACTGCGCCCACATCCGCCCCGGCGGGAGAAGGCCGGCAATTCAGCAGGTGTCGGAATAACCGGCCGTCGATCCATATGCCCCGAATGCCGTTTTCAATCGGGGCGGCAGCATGTGCGCCGACCCCGCCGCCCGGGCTGTAACCCATTATGGTGCACATCCCCATAAATTTCACACACGGCAAACGCACGAATTACAAATTTGGTTGGCGTATTACACGAACATTATGATCTCCACCCATTTCAATCACATGTACCGGCTTTGCCGGTGCATGTGGATTCCCACAAAGGGCGCGCTTGCCCGCCCGACTGGGAATCATTACCTGTTCCGCGTTCCCGCTCTTCTCGCGGAAAATCCTCAGATTTTTCGCGACAGGCTCACGCATTCATGCGTGAGCCATGAAATTTCACACGCTCCCGGTTGACACCCATCGCCGGGAAGTGTTATATTTTTCTCCAAAGGAGGAGAAATCCCATGAATATCAATTCCGCCAACGAGCTGCGCAGCCTGTTCCTGCGCTTTTTTGAAGAGAAGGGCCACGCCCGCATTCCCAGCGCGTCGGTCATTCCCGAGAACGACCCCACCGTGCTGTTCACCACCGCCGGCATGCACCCGCTGGTGCCCTATCTGATGGGCGAAAAGCACCCGATGGGCACGCGCCTGACGGACGTGCAGAAGTGCATCCGCACCGGCGATATCGACGACGTGGGCGACCCCAGCCACCTGACCTTCTTCGAGATGCTGGGCAACTGGTCCCTGGGCGACTACTTCAAGAAGGAAATGATTCCCTGGAGCTGGGAATTCCTCACGTCCCCCGACTGGCTGGGCCTGGACCCCGACAAGCTGGCCTTCACCGTGTTCGAGGGCGACGACGACTGTCCCCGGGACGAGGAAGCCGCGAACCTGTGGCGCGCGCAGGGCGTGAAGGACGACCACCTGTTCTACCTGCCCAAGAAGCACAACTGGTGGGGCCCCGCCGGCATCACCGGCCCCTGCGGCCCGGACACCGAGATGTTCATCATCCGCGACCAGCCGCCCTGCGGCCCCGACTGCTCCCCGGCCTGCTCCTGCGGCCGGTATCTGGAGATCTGGAACGACGTGTTCATGCAGTATGAGAAGCAGGCCGACGGCACGTTCATTCCCCTCAGGCAGAAGAACGTGGACACCGGCATGGGCCTGGAGCGCACCTACTGCGTGCTGATGGGCGCGAACACCGTGTACGAGACCGAGATCTTCTCCGGCATCATCGGCAGGATCGAGGCGCTCTCCGGCAAAAAGTACGGCTCCGACGAGGAGACCACCCGCGCCATCCGCATCATCAGCGATCACATGCGCACCGCCACCTTCATCATCGGCGACGACCGGGGCGTCACGCCCTCCAACGTGGACCAGGGCTATGTGCTGCGCCGCCTGATCCGCCGGGCCGTGCGCCACGGCATGAAGCTGGGCATGCCCGCGGGCTTCACCTGTGAGATCGCCCAGGTCATCATCGACCAGTACAAGGCCGTATATCCGGAGCTGGAGCGCAACGGCGCGCACATCCTGGAGCAGCTGAAGCTGGAGGAGGAGCGCTTCCAGCGCACCCTGAAGAAGGGTCAGGCCGAATTCGAAAAGGTCTGGGGCAACATGGCCCGCAAGCGGGACGCCTTCACCGCGCTGAAGGCCAACAGGGCCGACCCCGACGCCGTGGCCGCCGCGCTGAAGGTGCTGCCGCCCAGCCCGGACAACAAGCCCATCATCGAGCAGGTGAAGGACGGCACCATCACCGACGCGACCATCGACGCGCTGCTCAAGACCACCGAGAAGATGGACGGCCGCAGCGCCTTCAAGCTGTACGACACCTACGGCTTCCCGGTGGAGATCACCTGCGAGATGGCCGCGGAAAAGGGCATCGCCGTGGACGTGGACGGCTTCAACGAGCGCTTTAAGAAGCACCAGGAGAACAGCCACGCCGGCGCGGAGCAGCGCTTCAAGGGCGGCCTGCAGGATCACAGCGAGCAGACCACGAAGCTGCACACCGCCACCCATCTGCTGCACGCCGCGCTGCGCAAGGTGCTGGGGCCGGAGGTCGCCCAGAAGGGCAGCAACATCACCCCGGAGCGCCTGCGCTTCGACTTCTCCTTCGGCCGCAAGATGACCGAAGAGGAGAAGAAGGAGGTCGAGCGCCTGGTGAACGAGTACATACAGGCCGCCGCCCCCATCACCTGCGAGGAGATGACCGTGGCCGAGGCCAAGGCCCAGGGCGCCATCGGCCTGTTCGAGAGCAAGTACGGCGAGCGGGTCAAGGTTTACACCATGGGCCAGTTCTCCAAGGAAATCTGCGGCGGCCCCCACGCAACCAACACCGGCGACCTGAAGTCCTTCAGGATCAAGAAGGAGGAGGCCTCCTCCGCCGGCGTGCGCAGGATCAAGGCCACCATCGGGGAATAACGACGGGAAAACATGGTGCCCGGGGCGTCGTATCGATGCCCCGGGGTAATGCCACAGCATGCCAAAGAGGCTATAAAAAATACACAGAGAAAGCAGCCAGGCTGGAGACGGCGAGGCTGCTTTCTTATGGCAAGAGGACAGACTTGCTGATGCGGTTGAATGTTGGGAGAACCGTAACCGTGACTGCTTGATGCACACCCGTGTACAAAATGCAGACTCACATCGTATGCAGGCAGGAATTTGCACATGTCGTGCAGAATAAGAACAGCATGAAAAGTCCCGTAGAGGAGTGGCTCACAGCATGGAGAATACGTTTGATTTGGCCTACAGTTCCTATAGTGAATGGACTTCTGACCAGTGCAACCGAATGCTGGATGCCCTTCGCAAGCGGCTTGTCAACGAACAGGAAACAGCGCTTGAACAAGCAGGCTTGTTTGAAAGTGATCCGCTTTTTCAGCCCATTACCGAGCGCCAGTTTCGACAGGAGCTTTTGGATGCACAGGCGTCGTACAAACAGGGAGACTACGTGGATGCTTTGTCGTTCTGCGATGATATGGAGCGCCGCGCATGAAAACCTATCGCGTCGTCATCGTCGGTCCGGCGCAGAAGCAGTGGCGTAATTACTATGATCGTATACTCAACTCCTGCGGCCAGCAACCGGCGGACAACACCCAGGCTGACCTCAGGGCAACCATTGTCGATTTGATGCGCACGGCTGGCAGCCGACCGTTGTATTATGAAGAACTGATTGCCGCTGCAATGGGATACCGTCGCATCAATTTCGTGGAAGGTCACCACTTTTTCATGCTTTACAGAGTGGTCGGTGATGAAGCCGTCATCGAATATGTGGCCAATTTCCGCAGAAGTGTGCGAAAGATGATACAGGATACCTACTGATTGTGCGTGAAAGGCATGAAGTGCATGAGGCTTGGAGAACCCGCAACAGCAGGGGTGGCGATGCGCCACCCCTGCAATATTTTGATGCCTCCCCGATTTTGCTTTGTAACCTTTCGCCCCTCCCAATCCGTCTAATCCATGTAGCTACAACGCAGAAGGGATGAACGCGCATGACCGCCGATGAATTTGCCCGCCGGGTGGAGGCGCTGAAGCCGGTGATGTACCGGGTTTGCCGCGCCCAGCTGAGCCAGCCCCACGACCGGGAGGACGCCTCCCAGGAGGCCATACTCCGCGCCTGGGAAAAACAGGATGGCCTGAGGGAGCCCAAATTCTTCGAGACTTGGTTCATACGCATACTCATCAACGCCTGTCACGACATCCAGCGGCGCAACCGGTGCACGGTGGCCATGGACGCCCCGCCGGAGCGTGAACCCGGACCGGACCACCGCGACCTGTATCTCGCGCTGATGGCCCTCAACGAAAAGCAGCGCATGTGCGTGCTGCTGCACTACATGGAGGGCTATGGCGTCCGGGAGGTCGCGCAGATGCTGGGCATCGGGGAGAGCGCCGTAAAGGTGCGGCTGATGCGCGGGCGCAACAAACTCAGGGAACTGCTGTCGGAGGAGGTGTTCAAATGATTCGCAAGGAGGATTTCATCGACGCGATGGGCATGCCGGATGAGGGCTTCACGAGCGCCGTGGACGCCGCCCTCCGACAGGTGAAGGAAGGGGAGGCAAGACCCGTTATGAAGCGAAAGATGACGTTGACATTGCTGGCCGCCGTGCTGGCTGTGATCGCCCTGGCCGGCGCGGCGCTGGCCGTGGGGCTGAACCTGTTCGACCACTTTGGAAGGAACGACCGGCGACTCCAGGTCGTCGCGCCGGATGCCGCGCTGATGGTCGCCGACGCCGTGGAGGTCACCACCGACGCTTTGGGCGTCTCAAAGGCGCGGATCGACAGCGCCTATTACGACGGGCAGAGCCTGATCGTGGCTTACACTCTTGACAATTATCAGCGCTATGAGCCCTTTGAACCCACCGGGGCGGAGCTGGCGGAGATGACCGAAAACAGGGATTACCTGCTCGAAGCCTTTGGAATCGAGGGGGATCCCGCCGCCACCGAAGCCCTTCGGGACGCCATCGACCGGAAGCAGCCCTATGGCGTGGTGGATTACACAATCGCCGTCGGCGACCGCTGCACGACCACCGGGGGCGTGACCCTGCCCCTCCATGCCGTGGCCATGGAGGACGGCGAGGACGGGCTGCTCTACTGTATCCAGGAGTATGAGACGCCGCTGCCCGAATCCGCCCGGGATCTCGACAGCCTGAACCTCGCTCTGCCGGTGGAGCTGTCCACCTCCTGGTACTGGTTCGACGGGGAAACCTGCTACGAAAAGCATGATGAGCAGCCCCTGGCGACGCTGACTGCCGCCGTCAGCCGATCTGAGGCCGAAACCCGAAGCTACAAATGGGAGGGCGAAATCAACGGCGCGAAGGTCATCGCCCGAGCCGAGGCGTCCGCCGTGCACATCAAGCTGTACATCGACGCGGAGGCCGGCGCCTTCCCCAATCCCGCGACAATCTGGCCGGAGGCCGCCAAGGCGGACGACACCTGGTACAGCTTCGTCCTCACGGATTCCAGGGACATGGAATACCGCTTCTCCGGAGGGATAGAGGGCGAGGGCACCCTCGGGGCGGAATACGACGGCCTGGGCTACCTGCCGGACGACCTCACCCTGACGGTGTGCGTGGACGGGGAGGGGGAGTGGAACGGTAAGAACCACACCCTGCCCGGGTTCCCGGTGACGCTGAAGGCGGAATGAGACGATAATAATGGGCCGTTCCAAGGCAGATATCTGCTTTGGAACGGCCCATTGCTTCTTTACAGGATGTTGTTCAGTCCAGCAGGCGAACAGGAGATCGAGAGGGCTAAACGATTAGCGCATCTGTTCAGCATGATAACTTCTGATTTGTAGGGCTATTGCTCAGGGAATAGGGAATAGGAATAACCAGCCAACCAAAAGCCTTCCCCAGCGACCGAAGGGAGCGTTTCAGGGGAAGGTGGGCCGGCCGTAAGGCCGGGTCGGAAGAGGTCGCTCCCCCTGCGGTATCGTCGGTTGCGTACTTTTTCTCAGGAGAACGACCTCTTCCGTCTTCGGAAAAACAATGCAAGCATTTTTTCCGAATCCACCTTCCCCTGAAATGGCAGCTTCGCTGCCTGGGGAAGGCTTTTGGGTACCGCGTTAGCCCGCGCCAAACAGAATTTGCCCATGACCAAACAGCTATCCTCTACCCTCACAGCTCCTCCAGTTCCTCCAGCTCCGGCACGTCGTCGCCGTCGAAGATCTCCTGGCCCAGCTCGGTGATGCGCACCGGCCCGGCCTGGCCGTATTGATACAGCTGGTCGAAGAATTCAATGGCGGCGCGAATCTTGGTGCGCAGCAGGTAGCCGCCGGCTTCTGTGGCGGCATAGACCGTCTCAGGGCTGACGCCCGGATGCCAGCCGTAGGCGCGACCGTGAAAATCCTGTATGCTCATCAACACCTGCATAATCTCGTCACGGGTCAACGGCGTCAATTCCGGCGCGGCAAGTATGGCGTTGAGCGTGGCGTTGGCGGCCTTCAAAGCCTCCGGATCGGCAGAAAAGGCCGCTTCGACATTGACGGATTCCTTTTTCCGGTCGATCACGTCTTCGGCAAAGGAGGCGCTGAAGGCGAACAGCGAAAACACCGCTTCCAGCCTTGCGGGCGGCTTCAGGAAGGCCTGCATGGCGCGGTAGCTCCTGGCGCGCGCGAGCTTGCTCATGCGTCCGATCAATTCAGCCTCGTCGAACAACAGCACCCAGCCGTCGTAGCCCAGCAGCCGGAACAGGTGGCTTATAAAGTAGAAGTAGTCCATGCTGTGCCTGGTCTTGCTGAAATTCTGATTGAATTTCGCCGGCTTGCCGGTGATGCGCCGAAAGCTGCGCTTGACGACCGCACCGGTGGTAAAGCTGCCCTCCAGGTCTGCCAGGAACAGCGCGCGCTCGTCCTCCTCCTGGGTGCCCAGGAACGCCTTGATCAGGAAGTACAGCTTGTCGGTATCCAATTCCCGGGCGGCATAGGCCAGCAACTCGCCCGCAACGCTGCTGCCCTGGGTCAATTCCTCCAATTTGGCGCGGAAGCCAGGCTGGCTCGCCCCAGGCAGATAGGTGTTGGCCATCAGCTTCTGGAACAGCATCCAGGGCTTGTCCACGGGGGATTCCTTGCCCAGTGACACGTAGGATACCACCATGTTCGACGCCGAAGCCTGGCTGAACACGGTGTTCAGCAGGTGGGTCTTGCCTTCGCCGTAGCGCCCCGTGAAGATCATGCCATCGGAACGCCCGGATTGCCGGACGGCTTCCATGCGGTCGCTGATCCTTCGCGCCATGCCCGGGCGCGCCTCTGAGAAATAAGCGCCCACCGCACGGGATGGAATGCCCGAGCGCAGCGCTTCGATGATGTGCCGCGCGTTGAAATCAGTCATTTTCCGCGCCTCCCTCCAAAAGCCGGCGGTTTACCATGTAAGGCAGTCCCAGCCCGCCGTACCGGCCGCGCTCGATGATGTCCGCCGCCTCGGCCTCTGTCAGGGGCTTCGCGGCGCGTCCGGCGGCGTTGAGCACAGCGGCCAACTTTTCAGACATCTCCATCAGCGCCTGGGCGTTGAAATATTCGTCGGCATAGCGGTCCAGGTCAATGATGTCGGCGAACCGGTTGAAGCGCGTACTGACCACCTCGCTCTGAATGCGCATCCAAAGCGCCTGGTAGGACTTCATGCCGTAGCTCTCGTCGTCCATCAGCGCCCGGTCGAAGCACAGCAGGAACAGCACGTAGCGCATGCTGTCGATGTCGTCGATCAGCTGCCGGATGCTCTCGTAGGTGTCCTCCCTGCGCAGCTTCGTGTAGCGGATGAACTCGCCCGAGGCGCGGTTGAGCAGCGCCTCCATGTCGTCTATGACGATCATCAGTCCCGGATGCCCGGCCAGGTGAATCGTTTCCGCCAGGGAGCGCAGCAGGTGCCGCGCGTTGTAGCGGGTGACGCTGTTGGGCGAAAGACCCAGGGCCCGCAGCTGCGACAGCCGGACAGTTTTATCGCCCGACAGGAAGGCCAGCAACAGTTCGCGGCTGGCGGGCTCGAGGGTCGGGTGGCCCAATATATCGCCGGTCAGCAGCGAGCAGCAGGCGGCAAAGGAGCTGTCCAGCATGGGGTTTCGGGTAAAGAACGTCCGCAGCGCGTTGCGAATTTCGCCCTTGGAGATCGGATCGCCCTCGCCCCGTTCGGAAAGGTAGTCCATCAGCTTCCGGCCCTCGCCGATCTGCGCCGGGTCATATCCCATGCCGCGGGTGATCTGGTCGGCGCAGTCCCGAAGGATCCCTTCGATGTCGCACTGTTTCAGGATTTGCAGGTAGATTTCACGGAAATCGTGCAGCCAGATTTCCCTTGCCGAAAAGCTGGCCGTCAGGTAGCCCAGGGTTCTTGCCTGCGCCAGCATCAACCGGGCAAAGTGGGTCTTGCCACATCCCGGTCTTCCGGTGGCGAACTTGATCTTGCTTCCGCCCAGGGGAATGTATTCGCGCAGGTATTGATCGCGCAGGAAGTTCGTCAGCGAATCCATGCCCGTTGTCAGCGCGTCGAAGGTTGCGCCTGAGCAGGGCGCTTCGCCGCGCAGCACGCACTCCAGCGCCGAATCGGATGTGTTCATATGGCAGCGGTCTCCTTTCGGTACAATTTCGAGTGGATTTGCCTGCAGTTCAAGGCGATTTTCCGCAGGCTTAGCAGGGCTAAGTCAAGGGAAATCAACGCAGAAATGCAGGCAAAGACGCCAAAAGTGCATCTTTCCGAATTTAGAAACACACTCTAGTCTTCCGCCTCGTTCAGCGGGCGCAGCGTGTTGATGTAGGATTCCACGCCCGACCGGCTGAGCACGCGGATGCCCGAGGCGCCGTCCCGGCTGGTGCCGAAAGCGTAGCGGACGCCGCCCCTGGTCACCCAGGCCTCCGTACCCGCCTCGTACAACCGGGCCAGGTCGAAGGCGAACATCTGGGCGTCGTAGTCCTTGCGGGCCCGGGCCGTGGGCGCCATGTATTTGTAGATCTTGTTCAGCGCCTGGGTACTGCCGATGCGCGCGCCTGTCTTGAGACAGGCGGTCTCGTAGGCGTCCGCCAGCTCGTTCATAAAGGAGGCCGCCTTGAAGCTGCCTGCGTACAGCTTTGTCTGTACGGCCTGTATGGCATCGGCCACGTATTCGGGGCGGAAGCTGGGCAGCTTCCTGCGGTTGAGCCATACCTCGGCGGCGTGTTCCCCGTCGCCCAGAACCCGCACCTTGAGGGGGAACATCTCATATACGCCCTTTTCCCCGCGCACGTCGATGTTCCGCCGCGCGCAGGCCTCCAGCAGCTGACGGGTGAAGTCGCCGTCGGCAAAATAGGCCTGTATGTCCAGGCTGTCCAGATGGGCTGTCAGCGCGTCCGCGCTGTCCCGCAATTTGTCAATGCTCTCCGAAAGCCCGGCCGCCAGCTTGCGCGCATCGGTCAGGTTGCCGGCTTCGGTGTTTTTGGAAATTTTTTTCTGTAGGTTGACGATCCCGTTCGCGCTGTCCTTCAATGCCTTTTCCAGCGGCAGCAGCGCCGCGTAAAATGCCTCGTAATTGTTCACGATCAATTCCCCTTTGCTGTATAGTTCCGGATGATGATCAGTATAAATGTATTGTATAAATATTACAAGCAAATTCTTGTATATGCGAATGTTATCTGATATATTTTTCAGGAAACACCGCATAATCGAGCACTGCGGTAACGGAAGGGATGTGGGGAGACGTGGCGCTGTACCGCTGGCAAAAAGAGTGCCTGAAGGCGTGGCAGGACAACGGCTGCCGGGGCATATTGCGCGTGGCGACGGGCGCCGGAAAGACGCGCCTTGCCCTGGCCGCGCTCCAGGCGCTCCGCGAGCGCTGTCCGAACCTCGAGGTTCGGGTGGTCGTGCCCACCGTCGCGCTGGCGCGCCAATGGCTGGCGGCGCTGACCCACGGCGCGCCGTCGGAGGATTGGCGTCCGGGGCTGTTCGGCGGCGGCCGTCAGGACAGCGACCCCCGCGTGATGGTGTATATCGTCAATTCCGCCCGCGCCGCGCTGCCCGCACACATGCGCCGCGCCTTTGCCCTTGGCCATCCGGCGCTGCTGATCTGCGACGAGTGCCACCATTATGGCAGTCCTCAAAACCGGCGGATATTTGACTTCGTCACGCCCCAGGTGCTTTCGGGCGGGCTGTATGCCTGCCTGGGCCTGTCCGCCACGCCCTTCGGCGGGGAGGACGACGGACTGCTGAAACGGGCCCTGGGCGGCGAGATATACAGCTACGGCATCGACGACGCCGTGGCCGAGGGGGTATTGTCCCCGTTTGCGGTGTGCGAGGTATCCGCGTCCTTCAATGCCGAAGAACAGAGCGCGTACCGGCTGCTCACCGACAAGCTGGGGAAAGCGCTGAACGGGCTGCTGCGGGCGCATCCCTTTTTGAAATCCCTGGACGGCTCCGCCCGGCAGCGCGCCATTCTCAAGTTGGCGAAGGCGGCGGGCATGGACCCGGGGGACCCGGCGTCGGCGTATCTGCTGTTGACGTACCGGCGCAAGGAGATCAGCGTGCTCGCGAAGGCCAGGATACGCTGCTGTGTGGATCTGCTGGCACGGCTGGACAGGGACGAACGGGCGCTGATTTTCTGCGAGCGCATCGCCCAGGCGGAGGAGACCGTCGCCGCGCTGCGCCGAAATCAGGGCGGCAGGGTGGGCCTCTACCATTCCAAAATGACGCCCTCGGCGCGGGCGCGGAATCTGGAGGCCTTTCGCACGGGCGAAATATCCGCGCTGGTCAGCTGCCGCTGTCTGGACGAAGGCATCGACGTGCCTGAGGCGGGCTGCGGCATCGTGCTCAGCGGCAGCGCGGTGGCCCGGCAGCGCCTCCAGCGCCTGGGCAGGATCATCCGCACGGCCCCCGGCAAGGAGGCCGCGTGCCTGTACTACATCTACATTCGCCAGTCTGCGGACGACGCCGCTTATCTTCCGGGCCTCGAGCAATGCGAAAGCTTCAGCCTGCGCTACTGCGAAGGGGAGGGATCCTTTTCCAATCCTCCATACGAATACGTGGCCTCGGAGCAGCTGAAGCGAGCGGAGGGATTCGATCCCTTCCGCCAACGCGAGCTGCGCGCCTGCCTGAACGAGGGGCTGACCCGCGCGGACTGCCTGCTGCCGGCCGGGGCGTTGGAGCGCCGGATACAAGGCGCCGCCACCGTTCACGGGCGCAATTACTGGCGGTGTATGAAAAATATCGCCGCCCGGCTGCGCGAGTCGAAAGATTAAATATATATGTGCATATTGACGAAAATCCGTTTATGTGATAACGTGTCTATCGGATAAATTGTAGAGGAGACGGTGGGCCATGAAGAAGAATGCGCTGTCCAACGAATTGCGGCTGATACTGTTCTGCGCGGCGATTGGCGCGGTGGTTGGCGTCGTGTTCTGGATATTCCTGTTTGCCGTAAACAAGGGGACCTGGCTGATCTGGGATCTGATACCGGGCAGGGTTTTCAAATTCGGCTGGTATCCGGTGCTGGCCTGCACCCTGGGCGGCCTGCTGATCGGCTTGTTCCGCAGGAAATACGGCGATTATCCGGAGGAGATGATGGTCGTCTTCGGCAAGCTGAAGCAGACCGGGACCTATCCCTACAACAAGATACTGGTGCTGCTGGTCGCCGCCCTTCTGCCCCTGATCTTCGGCAGCAGCGTCGGCCCGGAGGCCGGTATGGTGGGCCTGGTGGTGGCCCTGTGCTGCTGGGCCGGGGATAACCTGCGCTTTGCCGGAAGCCAGTCGGCCTACTATTCCAGGGTCGGCGCGTCGGTCAGTCTGTCGGTGCTGTTTCGCTCTCCGCTTTTCGGCATACTGGACGAGATGGAGGATGTGGCCGCCGGGAACGCCGCGGACGGCGGGCGGCAGCCCATCTCCAGGTCGGCGAAGATCGCGGTTTACAGCGTGGCGACCGGCGCGGGCTTCGGGGCTTACTGGCTGATGAACACGCTGCTGGGCAAGGTTTCCGAGGGCTTCCCCTCATTCGACATCATCACCCTGGGCGCCGGCGACTACGCCCTGTTCATACTGTATCTGATCTGCGGCATCGTGCTGGGGCTGTTCTTCGAGATCTCGGAAAAGCTGTTCGAGGGCATTGGACACAGCCTGCCGCCGGTGGTGGGCGAGACCATCGCCGGGCTGATACTCGGCGTGACGGCCTCGCTGCTGCCGGTGATCAAGTTCTCCGGCGAGGAGCAGATGGGCGAGCTGATTCGGGATTTCGCCCTCTACGCGCCGCTGGCCATGATCGGCATCGCCTTCCTCAAGATCGTGATGACCAACATGTGCATCCATCTGGGGCTCAAGGGCGGCCACTTCTTCCCGCTGATCTTCGCGGCGGTCTGCCTGGGCTACGGCATCGCGCTGCTGTTCTTCCCCGGGGACGCCAGCCACGCCACCTTCGCGGCGGCGGTGGTGGCTGCCGCGACGCTGGGCGTGACGATGAAAAAGCCCCTGGCGGTGTCCGTGCTGCTGCTGCTGTGCTTCCCGGTTCGCTCGCTGCTGTGGATCGTTCCCGCCGCCGCCATCGCCGGATGGGCGGGAAATCGCATCGCAGGCGGAAGGGAAGCGCAATGATTGATTCGGACGGGGGCGCAAGCGCCCCGCCGACACCTCCCCCATAAGAGGGGATAAGACCAATGGGTATGTGAGCCTGCGCTCCAGGCTTTACATAAATAAAAATCCAGGAGGATGATTTTTGTGGTTATTTTGTCGATTATCATGGGTGTTTTGTTGATCGTGGGCGGCGTGATCTGCCTGTTCCATCCGGGCGCTACGTTTTTACAGACGGGCTATTTCCTGGCGATCATGCTGCTGGCCTACGGCATCGTGGGCATCATCAACGTCATTCGCAAGCGCGCGCATCCCATCGAGCTGCTGGTGGCGATTCCCGGTATCATCATCGGCATCATCGCCATCATCAGGCCCGGCACCACACTGGTGCTCGACGCGATGATGGTCTATATGATGGCGGCGTGGTTCATCGTCCAGGGCATCGTTTCCATCTATCTGTCCATCAAGGCCAAGGATAACCGCAGCGGCTGGGTCTGGGGCCTGATCCTGGGCATCCTGGGCGTGGCGCTGGGCATCTATACCTTCTTCCATCCCATGGTATCCGTGCTGACCATCGGCTTCCTGGTGGGCTTCTATCTGATCGAAGCCGGCCTGGACATGATCGTGCTGGCCACCGCAGTGGAGGATTACGACTAAGGAAATATCGTGATCGCGATACTTCAAACGGAAGGGGCTGTCTCAAAATGACATGAAGAGGTCAATTTGAGGCAGCCCCTTCATTATACGAGTAATGCATACGAAGAGACGAAAAAAGGCAGTGAAAGA
>CACYZW010000095.1 GCA_902778995.1 uncultured Eubacteriales bacterium | reverse complement strand
CGCCAGGTCATGAATGAGTTTGCCGATAGGATCAAGGAGTATGGCACCGTTGACAGGCCCCCCCAGATGGAAGGCCGCAGCATGATTATGTTCATCTCCCCAAGAGCTTCCGATTAATGTGTTACTGATCAACGAGAGGAGGAAAAACCCATGCCCAAACAGAAGACGCACAAGGGCGCAGCAAAGCGTTTTAACCTCACCAAGAGCGGCAAAGTGAAGCGCGCTCAGGCCTTCAAGCGTCATATCCTGACCAAAAAGCCCACCAAGCGCACCCGCAATCTGCGCAAGGCCGCCTATCTGACCACCACAGAAGGCAAGACCATGAAAAAACTGATTCCGTATAAGTAAGGAGGCGAATCAAGAATGGCAAGGATTAAGCGTGCTGTAAACGCACAGAAGAAAAAGCGTAAGGTTATGAAGCTTGCGAAGGGCTACTTTGGCGCCAAGAGCAAGCAGTATCGCGCCGCCAGCGAACAGGTTCGCCGTTCCCTGCGCTAGCCCGCATCAACGGCCTGAGCTATTCCAAGCTGATCAACGGCCTGAAGGTTGCCGGCATCGACATCAACCGCAAGATGCTGTCCGAGCTGGCGATTTCCGATCCCGCCGCGTTCGCGGTGCTGGCGGAAAAGGCCAAGGCTGCGCTGAATAAGTAATACCAAACAAGCGCCTCCCGATGGGGGGCGCTTGTTTGGTCAGGGGTTCAGAGTTGGGATTTGAGTGTTTAGACCTTAGACCTTAACCTCTAAACTCCTAACTCTAAACTCTTAATCATTCTCCGCCCCTTCCGGAAGCTCGGAGACCACGTTGACCACGAAGTGATCCTCCGCGCCGCTTTTCGCCCTGACGGTGATGGTGGCGGTGCCGTAGCCGCCCACCAGATCGATCAGGCCGCGCTGGTTGACGGTGGCCACAAGGTCGTTGTCGGCGCTCCAGGTCAATCTGGTATCGTCGGCGTCCGGTGGAATGACCTCGGCCTCCAGCTGTATCGGCATCACGGTTTGTTCCCTCAGCACGTAGATCTGGTGCATATTCAGGCGCACCTCCTCCACGAAGGTCTGCACGGTGATGACGCTGCTGGCAATCTTGCCGTCCGCGGCGGCGCTGATTCTCACCGAACCGGTTTTCCTGGCGGTGACCACGCCGTTTTCCACGGTGGCGATGGCGGGATTGCTGGAGGTCCAGGTGACGAGATGGCTGCTGGAATTTTCGTCGGCGTTGCCCTGGGCGTCGAAAAACCTGGGCTCCAGGGTCAGCGTGCTGTCGCGCTTGATGGTGGCGGCGGTGGGGGAGATTTCAAAATCCGCCACGGGCGGCTCCACCTTGACCACAGTGCTTGCGCTGAGCCCCTCCCGGGAGAATACGCTGAGCACGGCCTGGCCTTCCGAAACGGCGTGCAGCGTGCCGTTGCGCTGGACGCTCAGCACGCTCGGGTCGCTGCTTGTCCAGCTGGCGGCTTCGTCGGTGGTGTCGGCGGGAATGTAATCCGTGCCCAGCGTCAGCCTGGCCCCCACGCCCACGGATACGTTTTCGGGCGCGATGCGCATGGCGTTGCCGGTGACGTGTACGCTGATGTCGGCGCTGGCCGAGAGGCCGTTCACGGCGGTGGCGGTGATTCGCGTCCGCCCGCCGCCCACTGCGGATACGCGGCCTACGGCGTCGACCCTGGCGACCTGCTCGTTTTCGCTGGACCACTGTACCAGCGTGTTTTCGGCATTGTCGTCGAATATGGCCTTCAGGCCGGATACCTGTCCCTTTTCCATGGCCATGCGGTCGGTGTTCAGCGTCAGCGTGGCTATGCGCGCGCTGACGACCTCAATCTGGACCCTGGCGCGGGCACCCCCCTCGGAATCCAGCAGGATCTGGGTATTGCCCGGGCCCACGGCGGTGACCTTGCCGTCGGCGTCCACAACGGCCACGGCCTCGTTGGCAGTGCTGAAGGCGACCCGCTGGCCGGGTGTATTGGAATCCAGCCGATAGGACAGGACATAACTGTCGCCCGGCTTCATGCGAACCGAGCGGGGATGGGCATAGAGGTAATCTTCGCCGCCAAATCGCATCGGAGCGAACACCAGCATGCCCACAATCAGCACAGCGATCAGGTTCGCCAGCTTACCATAGACGGTTTTCATGGCTTAAGCCTCGCTTGTCATCTGTTATATACCCTATATTATACGAATCCGCCCCCCTGCGGTCAACTTAATTTTGGTTCAGCCCTTGCAAAAGCGGGCGGATTGCGATAAACTTAATACATGGTGATACTTGTCGTTACAAAGGAGCGATTGGCGTGAAAATCAAATTGACTCAGGCCCAGGAGGAGGCGCTGCGGGCCTTTTTGGAGGGCTTTGAGGATGCCGAGCGGCTCTCGGCCCGGGAATATGTGGTGGATCTGTACGACATTCCGGTTCCCGTATCGCTGGATCTGGTATTCGTCAGGGGCGGCGTCGCCGTTGACGGTGCGGCGGAGCTGCTTTACGACGCGGAACAGGACGGCTGGTATATGGGACAGAGGCTTGAAAGCCCGGATGACGTGCGCGCCGCGCTGGAACAGGCGGGAGCGTGGAAGGCGTGAAGTGGATCCTTGTGCGTCGCAAAGGCCTGAAGCCTGCGCGGCGCTTTACGAATGGGGGCCAGTATCGCCCTGTTTCCTCCGCGCAGCTGGATGAGAAGCGGGAAGCGATGTATCGCGCCATTGAACAGACCCAGGCGTTTATGCACAAGCGAACGCCTACGGACCCATTCATGGACAATCTGCGGCGCCGGTATCCCGCGCCCGCATATTTCGTGGAATCGAGCCGGCAGGCGCTGGAACGGGCTGGAATACCCAGGCTGGACGCGTTCTACTATTCCCTGATTCCCGCTCTGACGCGCACCTGCATGTCTCAGCAGTGGGGCCTGCATCCGCGACTGAATGGGTTGCGCCCGATGGGGGAATATCTGAGGACGCTGTACGTAGGGATTCACGTTGAATGCTTCTATCTGATCCTGCTGGATCGGATGGGCAAGCTGATTCGCCCGGTGCTTTTGCAGCGGGGCGGCGTGGACAACGCGCCCTTTTATCTGCGTCAGCTGCTGACGGTGGCCCTTGACGAGCGCGCGCGCTTCATCGTGCTGGCCCACAACCACCCTGGCGGCACAAGGCGTCCCTCCAACGAGGATATCCGGTGCACCCTGAAGGCGCTGGAGGCCTTCGCGCCTTTGCGCATACCCCTGCTGGACCACATCATCATCGCGGGCGACGCCGTGGTGAGCATCCGCCAGGCCGGGTTGCTGCCGGAAATGCTCTGGACCGCCGCCCAGCCCGGCAGCAAAATCGTGAACGGATGGCTGAATGAAACGAATCTTAATTAATTCGTGTATAGTATACAAATCCTGCGTTTTTTTACGCGATGTTAATGGCGCCGTGACAAAATTACGCCGGATATAAACATTGATTCGCTATACTCGTAGTGAGATTTCACTTGCGCATAGGGAGGCCAAGCTATGTATCTGGATCATCGTGTGACCGTAAAGATCGCCCGTGTGTTGAACATGATCGACATGTCGGCCCTGCTGTTGGATTCCAACGGCAATGTAATACTGCCCGAGGGCGATCAGCGAACCTTTACCATTCCCGAAGAAGCGCTTGCGAACCCCACCACGCCCTTCATCTACGGGGCCATGACCCTGATCGGCACCTCCGACGAACAGCCCGTTTTCGTATGCCTGCACGGCGACAGCGAGGACATCAAGAAATGCGCGGTGCTGTGCGCGGAGCTGATCAACGTATTGATGCGGGAGGATATGAGCCACACCAACCGGGAGCAGTCGTTGCGGCAGATGCTCCGGGGCGATGTCAAGGGCGCGGAATTTGAATCCCTCGCCGACGAGCACAACATTCCCATCCATCTGAACCGCTGTGTGCTGTATTTCTATTTCCAGGACATGGAGGTCGAGGCCGCCATCCGGGTGATGATGGACGCCCTGGACGGCGAAAACGACATCGTCACAGAGGTGGGACACCATGCCGTCGCCATGCTGAAGGCGGTGGACGAGGACGCCGATTTTGTGGAGCTGGAGGAGTATGCCGACGCCTTTGAGAGCAGCTTCCTCACCGAGACCGGGGCCACGGTATTCATCGGCATATCCGACCCCTGCAAGGATCTGGCAGCCATCCCCGAGGCCTTTGCCGAGGCGCGCAGCGCCATCAACGTGGGGCGCGTCTATCACCCCAACAAGCATGTGTTCCTGTATCGCAATCTGCTGCTGGAGCGCTTCCTCAACGAGGTTTCTCCCGAGCTGGGAGCCGGCTATAACGCCATGATCTTCAACCGCAAAACCGCGCGCCTGTTCAATGACGAGATGATCCACACCATCGAAACCTTCTTCGACAACAGCCTGAACCTGTCGGAGACGGCCCGCAAGCTGTACATACACCGAAATACACTGGTTTACCGGCTGGAGAAGGTACAGCACGCCATTGGCCTGGATTTGCGCAATTTCGACGACGCGGTGACATTCAAGATGATGATGCTGCTGGGCAAGGGAGAGGGCAGCCGCAGGCTGCGCCTGTAATGGCGCGGCGCGGCGGATCATACAATCATTACAGCCGGTATGGGCTTCCCCGATCCGCATGGCGGCGCAAAAATAGACACGATACGTAGGGGCGCCGTTGCCCCGTCCGCCCGGGTACATTTCAAATCGCTGTACCCGGCGGGCGGCGCGACGGTGCCCCTACAGGCGCGCTGTGCGGGAAAACAGGAATCTGGCGGCCTGTCTGTCGGGCGGACTTTTTCAGGAGGATTGACGTGAAAAAGAACTCTTTGCGCGTATTAGCCATAATCTGGGGAGCGCTGATGATCGCCGTGATTTCCAGCACGGTGACGTTGTTCGTCTCGGGCCGGCTGGGTCGCGGGGCGGGCGAATGGCGGCGCTGGGTGTCGCAGGCGGAGTACGATACCATTCAGCGCTACAGCCGCCTGGACGAGGTGCGCGAGACGATGCTGAAGGATTATTACAGGGATCTGGATGAGGACGCGCTGATTCTGGGTGCAATCCGCGGCATGACCGGTTCAATCGGCGATCCCTATACGTTTTACTACACGCCTGAGGAGCTGAAAAAGGCGAACGAGGACAGCGAAGGCGTCTACTATGGCATCGGCACGCTCCTGCAAAACACGACGGATGGGGAGATCGTGGTCGTGCGCATATTCCCCGGCGCGCCTGCGGAGGGCGCGGGCCTGCACGTCGGGGATGTGATCCTGGCCGTGGACGGCAATCCCGTCACGGGCGTCGACGGCCGCAGCTATCTGGAAGCGGTGCGCCGCATGCGGGGAGGAGAGGGCACGCGGGTGACGCTTACCGTGCGGCGCGACGGCGCGCGGATGGCCATACCGATCGAGCGGGGCGACGTGAAGGTCAGCTACGCAAGCTACCAGGTGCTGCCCGGCAACATCGGCTATATCAACATATCCCAGTTCAGCGGCGACGCCTCCCAGGTGTTTCACGAGGCGATAGACGCCTTCCGATCCCTGGGCATCGAAGGGCTGGTGGTGGATGTGCGCAACAATCCCGGCGGTCTATTGGATCAGGTGGTGGACATTGCCGATGCCCTTTTGCCCAAGGGGCTGATCGTCTGCACGAAGCAGCGGGACGGCGCACGGACGGATTACTACTCCGACGAAAAATACTATGACGTGCCTCTGAGTGTGCTGGTCAACGGCATGTCGGCCAGTGCCTCGGAGATATTGGCCGCTTCGGTACAAGCCCTGGAGCGGGGCAGGGTGGTGGGTCTCACGACCTACGGCAAAGGCGTCGTGCAGTCGCTGCAAACCTTCCGGGACGACGGCGCCGGCCTGCAGCTGACCACGGCCAGCTATTACGACGCGGTGGATCGCTGTCCCCAGGGCGTGGGGGTAAAGCCCGACGTCGAGGTGGCCCTGGAGGGCACGACGCTGCCCCTGGAGCCCGACCCCGTCAGCGACAACCAGCTGGCCGAGGCGATCAGGCAACTGAGCGTGAAGGGGGAGTAATCCCTAGAGTGTGTTTCTAAAATGCCTGAAGTGCAATTTCAAATCTACGATTTGAGCCGTGGCAGTCCGCGCAGCGGACTCGGAAATCTCCGATTTCCGACCTCGACTGCATTTCTGTGTTGATTTCCCTTGACTTAGCTTGGCGACAAGTCAGGAAATCAGCAGGCAGCAGGCGGCTGATATTCAGCCGTCAATGGGCCATGCGCACTGTCCGATGTTTCCCTGAGCAAAATCTGACAGGGGGTGTCCCGAAGGGGAATGCATCCCCCTTCGACGCCATGCTGAACAGTAACCGGTATCTGCGATAATCAAGCAAAATCTGTGGGGGATGTCTCGAAGGGGGACCTGTCCCCCTTCGATAGTTACTGCGAAGCCGGAGGCTGAGCAGTAACGGTATTCCCGGTTCCCCGCGCACAAATTCATAAAAAAGGCTGGACTTTAGGTTATGTTTTGTGTATAATATTACAGAGGTGACGGATGGATGAAATGCGCCTGGTGCGGCTGCACGCAGAGCCGCGTGGTGGATTCCCGCCAGAATGAGGACGGCACGTCCATACGCAGGCGCCGGGAGTGCGAAAAGTGCGGGCGGCGCTTCACGACGTATGAACGCATAGAGCTTGTTCCGCTGATGATTATCAAAAAGGATCAGACGCGGGAGGCCTTTGACTTGGAAAAGCTGCGCTCGGGCATTGTGAAATCCTGCGAGAAGCGCCCCGTATCCCTGAGTGAAATCGACACGCTGGTGCGCGATATCGAGCGCAAGCTCAACAACCAGCCGGATTCCGAGGTCACCAGCAAGATGGTGGGCGAATTGGTGATGGACGGCTTGAAGCGTCTGGATGAGGTCGCCTATGTCCGGTTCGCCTCGGTGTACCGCCAGTTCAGGGATATACAGTCCTTTCGGGACGAATTGAACAAGCTGCTCAATGATTTTGACGCGGGTACTGCTGACGGGGAAGCCGTCAGATAACCAAATACCATAGAGAAGAGAGGATACGCATATGGCAAACGAACTGATCTTGGCCGTTGACGATGAAGCCCATATTCTTGAATTGCTTTCCTTTAATCTCGAGGCTTCCGGCTATCGGGTTGTCACTGCCGCCACGGGCGAAGATGCGCTGGTGGTATGTGCGCACGAGCGTCCGGCAATGGTGCTGCTGGACATTATGCTCCCCGGGATCGACGGCATGGAAGTTTGCCGTCGTCTCAAGAGCGCGCCCACGACTGCGGATATTCCGATCATTATGCTCACCGCCAAGGGCGACGAGGTGGACAAGATATTGGGTCTTGAGCTTGGCGCGGACGACTATATTACCAAACCCTTCTCGGTGCGCGAGCTGATCGCCCGCGTGAAGGCGCTGCTGCGCCGGGCCGCGCCCCAAAATGAGGAAGAGGGCATACTCCATGTGGGCGGCCTGACCATCGACGTGGGCAATTACGAGGCCTTCCGAAACGGTGAGAAGCTGTCCCTGACGCTCAAGGAGTTCGAGCTTCTGAAGCTGCTGGTGCTCAGCCGCGGCAAGGTGCTGACCCGCGATTTCCTGCTGGATCGCATCTGGGGATATGAATTCTACGGCGAGACCCGCACGGTGGACGTGCACATCCGCCACATCCGTCAAAAGCTGGGCGACGACGCCCACTATATCGAGACGATTCGCGGCGTCGGCTATAAGTTTAACGACCGTCAGGAGAATCGCTTATGAAATCAAGGGTTACATTGATTGTGACCCTGGTTTCGCTGGTTGCGCTGGCGTTGCTGTTCGCCTACAACTGTTCGAAGCTCGCCGACGAATCCAATGCCGACATCGAGCGCGAGCTGTATGTCGCCTGTTCGCTGACGGGCGAATTCAGCAAGACGGACAGCGTCGAAAGCCGTGTGCAGACCCTTTCGCAGCTCAAGTCGTCCCAGGAAACGGTGAGAGCCCTGTATGACCGGGACGGCTCGGCGCTGTTCACATCCCATGAAAGCTATGGCACTCTGTCGGATGATGCGATGGCCCGGGCAAAGACGGGTGAGGCGGTGTTGAAGCGCTACAGGCGCAGCGACGGCAGGGAAGCGGTATACGCCATCTATCGGTATGAGGATGGCGCATTTTTGCTGTATGCCAAGCGGCTTGCCGACATCGGAACGGTTCTTAAAAAGAACCACGCCCTTGTGCTGCTGGCCATCATCTACGGCCTGACCATCATACTGGCGGTCGTCGTCATGCTGAATGTGCTGCAGCGGGAAAAGATGGTCAAGCAGGTCATGGGAGCGCTGGATCGCTTTTCCGACGGCAACTTCGACGCCCGCGTGGAGGGCTTTCGCCAGGATGATCCCAACGCGGCGGAATACAACGCCATCATTTCCAGAATCCAGGATCGCGTGTTCAAGCAAAAAAGCCGCAATCATGTGCTCAGTTCGGTGATGTCGCAGATGCAGAACGGCATCATCGCCGTCGATCAGAATCTGAACGTCATCTTTATCACCCCCGTGGCGAAGAAGCTGCTGGGCATCGTGGGCAATCCGGAGTATAAGAACGTCACAGAGGTTTCGCGGGATGTGAAGCTGGACGACGTGTTTACCGAGGCCATGCGGCAGGAGGGCGTGTATACCAACGAGGTGGCCGCCAGGACTGCCGTCGGCCGCGGACACAGGCCCCTGAGACTGTATGTTTCGCCCATGCGCAACGAGGAACAGGTGGTGGGCGCGCTGGCCATCGTCGAGGACATCACCGAGCTGCGCCGCCTGGAGCAGGTGCGCACCGACTTTGCGGCGAATGTGTCCCACGAGCTGAAGACGCCGCTGACGTCGATCCGCGGCTTTGTGGAGACCCTTCAGGCGGGCGCCATCGACAACCCGGAAATGGCCCACAAGTTCCTGAACATCATTATGATGGAGACCGAGCGCCTGACCCGGCTGATCAACGACATACTGTCCATCAGCAAGCTGGAGTCCGGCGACGACGAGGTGGCCACCGAGCGCATCCGCCTGGACAAGAAGGCCCGGGATGTGTGCGACATGCTGTCCATACATGCCCAGGAAAAGCAGGTGACCGTCAACTGCACCACCGGCAACGACCCGGTCTGGATCATCGGCAACCCCGACCGCGTGGAGCAATTGCTCATCAACCTGACGGAAAACGCCATCAAGTACAATGAACCCGGCGGTTCCGTGACGGTGCAGGTGTTCGCCAACGATCAGGAGGCCAACGTCACCATTTCCGACACGGGCATCGGCATCGCCGAGGAAAACCTGCCCCGGTTGTTCGAACGCTTCTACCGCGTGGACAAGGGCCGCTCCAGACAGATGGGCGGCACCGGCCTGGGCCTGGCCATCGTCAAGCACATCGTGCGCTCGATGGGCGGCGAGATCGAGGTTCATTCCAAGCTGGGCGAGGGCACCGAATTCCTGGTGACGCTGCCCCTCGCGCCCAGGGACAATTCGGACAAGGACACGATATTCGACGGAATGGAGAGCTATTCGGGCGAGCAATCTGAATAACATCGCCGGGTGAGCTGCCGCCGCTGCAGCACTCTGCCGGTGTTCGGATGCGGACAACAGACGATGCGTACAAGGTCCTTCGCGCCACTCAGGATGACAGGTTTTGCGTACCGTTGTCATTCAGAATGGCGCGAAGGACCTGTACATGCCGGTCACAGGCGACATATGCATGGATGTTGCGGCATGCGATGCGATCCCTTTTCAGCGATGACCGTCGGCGGCGACAGCCCGCGACAAACGGAGGTAATGCCAATGGCTTCCAAAAAATCGACGCGCCTTTCCGCGCTGTTTGCACCGAAGGAGGTCGGCCTGAATCGCGACACCAACCTTATAAAGCTGGTCGCAATGCTCAGCATGCTGATCGACCATACGGGCAAGATGTTCTTTCCCCGGTATCAGATCATGCGCATCATCGGCAGGCTTGCCTTTCCGCTGTTCGCCTACTGCATCGCCGTGGGCTGTGTCTATTCAAAAAACAGGCTGAAATACCTGACGCGCATACTCGCGGTTGGCCTGATTTCCCAGCCCTTCTACGCGGTGGCCCTGGGCCATACCGTCCCAGCGATGTATGCGATACGCTTTGTGGACAACCCCGTGGGCGCGGCGATCAACTTCTACGTGCAGAGCTGGGCGGTGCCAAACATCATGTATACCCTTGCCCTGGGTCTCATGGCGGTCTGGTCGCTGCGGGAAGGGCAGTACGTTTGTACGGCAGCCCTTGCGCTGTACGTCTGGAAGGCTCAGCACACCATCAACTACGGCTGGCAGGGCGTGGTGCTGATCGTGCTGTTTTATCTGACCATCCGCTACTGGTGGGTTTCCCTGCCGGTGATGACCGGCTACATGGTCTGGTGGGGACTGCATGGATCGAGCTACCGAATGTTCGGCGTCAGCTTTGGCCTTCAGATGTTTGCCATATTGGCCCTGCCGCTGGTCTACATTCCCACATGGTCGAAGCTGAAGGTCAACAAATGGGTGTACTACCTGTTCTACCCGGCCCACCTGATCGGTATCATGCTGATACAGTTCGCGATGGCGCTTGGGAAGTAAATATGGTGTTAAACCGAATCAATCCCTTGACACAACCCTGATAAAGTGGTAAACTGTAACGCGTCAAAGGCAATGACCGGAATTCAGTAGGGATACGGGTTCCGCATTCAGAGAGCTGCCGGACGGTGCGAGGCAGTATGCGGCGTCATCCCGAATTACCTTCCGATAGCTGCGTGCTGAAAGATGGCGATGTGACGGTTGCCATCAATTAGGCGGCGACGGGTTCGCCCGTTACAGCGATAGGGTATGGGCCATACGCCCGTAGCCGACGAGGGCGTTCTTCGAGAGGAGACGCCGAATAGAGGTGGTACCGCGGATATTTCCGCCCTCTGCAACCGAGCGGAGGGCGTTTTTTATGTCCTCGCGCACCCAAAGACGAAGGGAGAGACCCATTGTGTTCATCAAGATTCTCATGCTGGTGGTATTCTTCGGACTGATGGTCGGCGTCGGCTTCTACAGCCGCAAGCACGCCACGAACGTGGATGGCTTTGTGCTGGGCGGCCGCTCCGTCGGCCCATGGCTGACGGCCTTCGCCTACGGCACGTCCTATTTTTCGGCGGTCATCTTCGTGGGCTACGCCGGACAGTTCGGCTGGCGGTTCGGCTTGGCCTCCACCTGGATCGGCCTGGGCAACGCCTTCATCGGATCGCTGATGGCCTGGGTGATCCTGGGCCGGCGCACCCGCGTCATGACCCAGCAGCTCAATAGCGCCACCATGCCGGAGTTTTTGGGCAAGCGCTATGACAGCCACGCCCTGAAGATCGGCGCTTCCGCCATCATATTCATATTCCTGATTCCCTACACCGCTTCGCTGTACAACGGCCTTTCCCGCCTGTTCGGCATGGCCTTCAACATCGATTACACCGTCTGCATCATACTGATGGCGGTGCTGACCGGCATCTACGTCATCGCGGGCGGCTACATGGCCACGGCCATCAACGATTTCATACAGGGCATCATCATGATCGTCGGCATCGTGGCTGTGATCGCCGCGGTTCTCAAGGTGAACGGCGGCTTCATGGCGGCCTACAAGGGCCTTTCCGAGGTACCCTACGAGGGCATGAACGGCGCGTTCAGCTCCTTCTTCGGCCCGGATCCCTTCAACCTGCTGGCCGTGGTGATACTGACCTCCCTGGGCACCTGGGGCCTTCCCCAGATGGTGCAGAAGTTCTACGCCATCAAGTCGGAAAACGCCATCTCCAAGGGCACGATCATCTCCACGCTGTTCGCGGTGGTCGTGGCCGGCGGCTGCTATTTCCTGGGCGGCTTCGGACGGCTGTTCAGCGCGGCCATCGACCCGGCGGGCACCGGCGTGCCCGCGGCGGGCTATGACTCGGTGGTGCCCACGATGCTGGAGGGGCTCACGCCGCTGCTGCTGGGCGTCATCGTGATACTGGTGCTCTCCGCTTCCATGTCCACGCTGTCCTCGCTGGTGCTGGCCTCCAGCTCCACGCTGACGCTGGATTTCCTGAAGGACAACATCATCAAGGACATGGACGAGAAGAAGCAGGTTTTCGTCATGCGCGTGCTGATCGTGGTGTTCATACTGATCTCCGTCATCATTGCCATCATACAGTACAGCACCACCGTGAACTTCATCGCCCAGCTGATGGGTATCTCCTGGGGCGCGCTGGCCGGCGCTTTCCTGGCCCCCTTCATGTACGGCCTGTACATGAAGAAGGCCACCTGCGCCTCCGCCTGGTGCAGCATGATCTTCGGCGCGGGCATCATGGTGGTGAACATGTTCTTCAAGAGCGCGTTCCCGGCATGGCTGCAATCCCCGATCAACTGCGGCGCGTTCGCGATGCTGGCGGGCCTGGTGATCGTCCCCGTGGTCAGCCTTGTCACGCCGAAGCCGGACAGGAAGCTGGTGGAGCATGCCTTCGCCGCCTACGAGCGCAAGGTGGTCGTCACCGTGCGGGATTCGCTGGGAGACAGCGAAAAGGGCTGATTGCCGAACGCCATGTAAAAAAGACGCACAGGCAGAGACAACGGTCTCTGCCTGTGTTATAATGACATATATATCAATAATCAGGTGATCGAGTATGAAACAGAGCAAGGCCATCATTGTCGTGGAAAACAGGGAAGCGCTGCGGGTGGCGGCGTCTTCCGCCCGTATCTCGACCCAGCAGGGCACAGCCCTGGAGATGCTTGAAAACAGCCGGGGAGACGAGCGGGATCTTAAGCTGATCGGCAAGGTGCTGTCCTCGGGCCACAAGTCGGTCATCGAGCACCAGACCTTCGCCATCGCCTTCAACGACGTGTCGGTGCTGGCGGAGCAATTCGTGATCGAGGCGCGGCTGGCTTCGTTTACGGTGAAGTCCCGGCGCTACGTGGATTTTGCCGAGGCGGGTTTTGTGGCGCCCGACGGATTGAGCGAAGGGCAGCGGGCCCTCTACGATGCGACCATGCGTGCGCGCTTCGAGGATTACGGAAAGCTGCTGGCCCTGGGCGTGCCCAGGGAGGACGCCCGGTTTGTGCTGCCCTACTGCCTGCGGAGCAATTTCTACATGACGGTGAACGCCCGGGAGCTGATTGGCCTGGTCTGCGCGATGCTCTACGGGCGGGGAAAAGGCTATCCCGAGATCATGGCCCTGGGCGAGCAGTTGAAGGCCCAGTTTGACCGGCTGTACCCCGGCGTGATCGATCGGGAGGCCGGAAGGTATCCCGGCTATGCACCGATGGCGCTGCCGGAGGAAATCCGGCGGGGCACGGACCGGACAGGCGATGCCGAGCTGCTGAACGCGCCTGAAAACGCCTGCCGCCTGCTGGAGGAGGCGCTGCGTTTCACCGGCCGCTTCCCGGCAGGGGACGGCGTGAAGGCGCTGCTCAGCGATGCCCGTCCCCGCGAGCTGGAGATGGCGAACTATACCTTCCGCGTCAAGCGGGTCTCGCTGGCTTGCGTGACCCATTTCACCCGGCACCGCATGCTTTCGCTGCTGGTGCCGCCGGTGGTCAGCGGCCTGGCGGGCGGCGATTATGTGCTTCCGGAGACGGTGAAGGCCATCCCCGAGGCCGAAGCGACGTATCGCCACGCCTTCGAGGATCAGGCGGGCGCGGCGCAAAAGGCCCTGGAAATGGGCGTTGGCATGGAGACGCTCGCTTATTTCGACCTCAGCGGACACGAGATCGACCTGATGCTGACGATGAACCTGCGACAGCTTGTCCATTTCATGCGCCTGCGCACCTGCCGCCGCGCCCAGTGGGAAATTCGCGGCGTGGCCTGGAAAATGTTGAAGCTGCTTTGTGAAAGGGAGCCGGAGATATTCGGCCACATCGGCCCGAGCTGCGTCTATGGCCCCTGTCCCGAGGGAAAGATGAGCTGCGGTAAACCGTACAGAGGGAATTAGGAGTCAGGAGCCCCTCGTTCACCGTTGCGACTGCTTTCCCTGAAGGGAGCGCCGGGGGAACTGGGCGGATGAACCATCATGCCCCCTTTCAGGGGAAGGCAGTCCGAAGGGTCGAGGGGTTTTCACCCCGTCACCTGCTCCACGGCGCTTTCGATGGCGTCCCAGGAAAACCCGCGCCTCGCCAGGGCCTGGGAGAGCTTTGCCCGCGCTTCCCTTTCGGGAAGCGCTTCGTATTTGCGATACAGCTTTTGCGCGGCCAGCAGCGCGGCGGCGCGCTGCTGGTCGTCGTCAAAGGCGGAAAGGGCTTCCTCCGCGTCGTCGTCGCAGATGCCCTTCGCGCGCAGCTTCCGTTTGAAGGCGTACAGGCCGACGGGCTTTGATGCCGACAATTCAGCCATGCGCCGGGCGTATCGGGCGTCGTCGATCAGGCCGTTCTCGGTCAGCCGGGCCAGCACCGCGTCGATGGCGGGCTGGACATATCCCCTTCGGCGCAACGCGCTTGCAAGGTCGTGGGCCGTGCGGGCGGAGCGATCCAGGCTGGTCAACGCGGCCTCGTAGGCCTCGGCGAACTGGACGGCGGCCAGGCGATCCAGGTAGGTCGCCTCGTCGATCTCGTCGCCCGCCGCGACGGGGCATTTGTCGAAGTGGGCCTTGCGCACCCGGGCGAGGGTCGCGCCTTCCGCGACGATTTCCACCATGCCCCGGTTTTCCCGAATTTCCGAAACCTCGGCCATTTCCATGCCCTCCATATCCTTGTTCCTGCAAATTATACAAGGATTGTCTTGACGGCTCTACCCCGTTTGTGTTATGATATATTCATTAGTGTACTGGGAGGGATTGTCCATGTCGGGACATAACAAATGGTCTACCATCAAGAATAAAAAAGCCAAGACGGACGCCGCAAAGGGCAAGATATTTACCAAAATCGGCCGCGAGATCGTCATCGCCGTCAAGACCGGCGGCAGCGCGGACCCCGCGCTGAACAGCAAGCTGAAGGATGTCATCGCCAAGGCGAAGGCAGCGAACATGCCCAACGACAACATCCAGCGCTCCATCAAGAAGGCCGCGGGAGAGGGCGAGTCCGCCAACTACAAGGAGGTCACCTATGAGGGCTACGCGCCCTGCGGCGTGGCCGTGATCGTGGAAATGGTCACCGACAACCTGAACCGCACCGCCAGCGAGGTGCGCCACATCTTCGACAAGTGCGGCGGCTCCCTGGGCGCTTCCGGCTGCGTGTCTTGGAAGTTCGAGCGCAAGGGCGTGATCGTCATTGACAATGCCAAGGGCATGGACGAGGACGAGCTGACCATGCTGGCCCTGGACGCCGGCGCGGACGACGTGGAGTACAACGGGGATTCCGCGGTGATCTATACCGACCCCAACGATTTCAGCGAAGTGCGTGACAATCTGGAAAACGCCGGCTGCACCTTCCTGTCCGCCGAGCGGGCCATGATTCCCACATCGACCACGGCGCTGCCGGACGAGGAGTCCATCCAGAAGGTCACCAAGCTGCTGGACTGGCTGGAGGATTACGACGACACCGAGAACGTCTATCACGACGCCGAGCTTCCGGAGGACGACGAGGAAGACGATTGACAGTGACGACAGACAGGGACGCCGATTGGCGTCCCTGTTCTTTTGCTAGAGTGTGTTTCTAAATGGAAGGAGATGCAGTTTCGAGTGGATTTGACTGCATTTCAAGGCGCTTTTCGCGGTGCCGCATCCCAAATCTTCGATTTG
>CACYZW010000094.1 GCA_902778995.1 uncultured Eubacteriales bacterium | reverse complement strand
GTTTACCTTCGGAGCCCTGTTGAGGGGGAATGTTGTCATTCCCTATGCTGATTTAAATTCGTGACTTTGCTTTTGCAGATTGTGCGGTGTTTCCTTAAACGGTTCTCGCCGTCTGAGATGCCATAATCCCGTTATATCTTGGGTATAAAAATAAATCGCCATGCCGGTGCGTCAACCGGCATGGCGAACAGAGTGAATAGGATTGTCAGAGGTAAAATGGATACCGTCTCAAACCCCTGTTTCCGGGCGCGTCCTTACGGCTCCACGATATGGAAGAAAATATCCATGTCAGCCACGGTGTTGGCCGCCATCAGCTTGTCCAGCAGCGTGGTATCGCCCTCCTGCACAACCTTGGAATCGATGACCTCCCGGTTGTTCTGCGCGATGCCGAACAGTCCCATCCGGTCGGTTGTCCAGGTGGCGTCCGCCCTCTCGTGAAGCGAACCCTGCTCATACAGCACGACGCCGTTCTTGACGGCCAGCACGTAGGAGGTTTCGGGCAGGACGATGTTCGCTGTGAACGTCAGATCCTCGATCTTCTTGCTGTCGGTATAGATGCCCAGATATTGCAGGACCATCTCGGGGGTCATGTGCGTGATGATGCCGCCGCTCTGGGTGGCGCGGGTCGCCGGGTCGGCGTTCGTGCCGAACCGCAGCTCCTGGGCCGCGCACAGGTAGGCGTTTCTCCAGGTGCCGCTTTCGGCGCGGTAGGCCAGCTGCTCCAGGGCGTCCGCGCACAGGTAGCGCGCGTCCTGATTATTGGGGTCAGCAAAGACCAGCATGTTGGTCAGCTCCGCGACCCACTGGTATTCGCCCTTGTCATAGTCCTCCTTGGCCTTGCGCAGCACCGCGTCCACGTCGCCCAGGTATTCCACAAACTTCTTGGCGCGCTCGGTGGGCTCCAGTTCGCCCAGGTGGATGGGGTTGGCGTCGTACCAGCCCATGTACTTCTGATAGACGGCCTTGGCATTGTGGGCCACCGTGCCGTAATACTGCCGGGTGTACCAGTTCTTCGCCAGGTCGGCCGGAAGCTCGATCATGTTGGCGATCTCCGTGCTGGTATAGCCCTGATTCAGATAGAGCAGCGTCTGGTCGTTGATGTACTTGTAGGCGGCGGCGGTGTTGAGGATGTACTCCACGATGTTCTCGTTGTCCCAGTGCGGCCAGTTGTGGGACTGGAACACCACTTCCACGTCATTGCCGTACAGCTTCAGGGTCTCCATCAGGAAATTCGCCCAGGCCTGGCCGTCGCGAACCTCCGCGCCCCTGAGGGTGTACAGGTTGTGCAGTGTGCCCGTGCAGTTCTCCGCCATCCACAGCGCGTTCTTCTGGGGGAACCAGGTGTTCATCTCGGCGGGGGCCTCCGTGCCGGGGGTGAGCTGGAACTCCATGATCACGCCGTCGACGACCATGCGCTCGCCGGTGCGGGAGATGGTCGTGTTGGGGGAGATGTAGGAGGTCGTGCCGTGGGACTGGCCCATGCCGATGCCGATGCACAGGGAACCCTGCTCGCCGCCCTGCAGCAGCGTGCCGTACTGGTAGCTGGCGCGCCGGGCCATGGCGGTTCCGGCATAGACGTTCTCGCTGACCGCATGCTCTTCAAAGCCTTCCGGCGCGATGATCAGAATCTCCTCTTCGTTCACCTGCGCCTCGGACACAATGCCCTCCACGCCGCCGAAGTGGTCCACGTGGGAATGGGAATAGAGTATGGCCTTGACCGGGTAATCGCCCAGGTTTTCCTTCACCAGATCGAAGGCGGCCTTGGCGCATTCCACCGTCATCAGGGGATCGTAGATGATCCAGCCGGTGTTGCCCTTGATGAAGGTGATGTTGGACATGTCATAGCCTCTGACCTGATAGATGCCGTCCATGACCTCGAACAGGCCGTAGATGTGGTTGAGCTGGGTGTTGCGCCACAGGCTGGGATTCGCGGTGTTCGGCGCCTTTTCATCCAGGAACGCGTAGGCGTCCTGGCTCCAGGCTACCTTCCCGTCCTCCGTCTTGATCACCAGGCTGTCGGGGGCCGCGATCAGGCCGCGCTGGGCGTTTTCAAGCTCGCGCTCGTCGTCGAAATCCAGCAGTGCGTAGACCTGTTCGTTCGCGTCGATGGTGTACTGGGTCGCTTCCTTCGTGTCCGGCGTCAGCCCGAGGCCCTCCGCCGCCGCGCCCATGCACGGCAACAGAAGCGCCAATGCCAGCATCAGCGCCAATGCCAGGTTCATGCGGTGTTGTTTCGTCATGTGATAACCTCCTGTATTCTTTTAATGGTACCTGTTCCGCTCGATAGCAGCCATTCAGTATTATACACTGTAAAATGAAGGCCATCAAGGCTGTTGACAATTTAATTTTATATTTTACAAAATGAGTCGCTCTGATGGCAGACGACGGCAGATGCGGTTCCAAGCGCCGTCTGTCAGCACTATTGTGAGGTGAATGGTTCCGCCGTCATCCGATGTTACTCAAACATACAATGCCTTATCTGAATTCGCAGTAGAGCTTCTGATCCGTCTTGTGGGTCTTGCCGTCCTCGGTGGTATACTGATACAGCACGACGCGCGCGTACACGCCGTTGTCGAACCAGGTGATGGACTGGCTGGTGCCGTCGCTGAAATTCGCCGTCCAACCCTCCATGAGGATCATGGAAGCCGTGCCGTTCTCGCCGGTTCCAATGTCCACCTCTGCGCTGTGCTCCGTCCAGTATTCGGTGCGCTTGCGCTTGGTGCTGGAATTGCGCTTGCCGAAGAAGGTACCCAGCGAGGTCTTGGAGGCATTGCACTGGTACAGCTTGAATTTGATGCCGGTGATGCGCTGGCGGCCCGTGTTCTTCACGTGAATGGTCAGCATGTGCATCAGGGCGGGGTTGCATTCCAGCTTGTACATCAGTATGTCGCTGTCCTTCTTCGCCTCAAATTCCGCGTAATTGGAGGACAGGAATTCCAGCGTCGCTTCGTCGGCGATGCCCGTCTGCTCCAGGCCGGCGTCCGCCTGCACCTGCTGGATGGCCCTTTCGGTCATGCCGCCGAAAATGCCGTCTGCCCCGTCCGCCAGGTAATTGTGCTCGATCAATTCCAACTGCAACGCCGTGACCTCGTCGCCCTTGTCGCCCTTCTTCAAGGGCTCCGCAAACGCCCCGACACCGCTGAGCAGGAGCGCGAGGCAGACCAGACCGATGACCAATCTCTTCACAATGATACCTCCCTCTGTTATCAAAGTATACATCTTCATTTTACCATATCTTTGCAATATGCGCAAGGGTTTTAGGGCAATCAATATGGGGTGTTTCCTATAAAAACATCGGAGGGGTGTCTCCCCTCCGATGCCCTGCTGCATCGTTTGCATGTTGTGGTGAACGGTAACGTCGTCGCGTCGTTCGCTCACCCTATATCATACAGCTCGTAATATTTGTCGTACAGCCCGAGACAGGCGTCCATGCCCTCGTTGGTGCCGAGGGCCTTTTCCAATACGGTTTGCCAGGTGCCGTATTTATGATGCAGGTATTCCGCGCTGGGGCCCGACTCGTCCCCGAAGACTTCAAGATTGTTTTTCTTGACCACGGCCAGGCCCTCGGAGTCGGTTTCATAGGACTCCAGGCGCAGCTCGTTGCGCCGCTTGCTGACCGCGCGGGCGATTTCCTCCACGTTCTTGCCCTGGTGGAGCATATCCTCGATCATGCGGTAAAGCTCGGACATGCTCTCGTGATAAGCCTCCCGCTGTGCACGGGCTTCGCCCACCTGCTCCGGGTCCGTCCAGTCGATGATGCTTGCATAGTCCTTCAGCCGCGGGGAATCGGGACTGGGGGAAAAGCCGTAGATGGCGTCGGGATTGACCACGATGTCCTTCATGGCCTTGGGGTTGTCCCGGGGGTCGTGCTCATAGGCGAAGGGCGCGGCGGTCTGGGCGGGGGCTTCCGTCGAAGCCGGCGCGGGCGTCGCCTCCGCAAGACAGCAAAGCCCGGTCAACGCCAGCAGCAGCGCAAGGAGCAGGGCTGTGATATTTCTCTTCATGAATCTGGCCTCCTGTGTTTTCCATGCGGAAATACCGCTTAACGGCTGAATTTCAGCCGCCTGCTGATTTCCTGATTTGCCGCCAGCAAGCCTTCGAAATTGGCAGTTTGCAATCGACTAAAAAATACACTTCGTTACTGCGCGACACGATTATGCGGCATTTCCTTACGGTATCACGACCTCGACGCCGTTGACCGTGACGTCGCCCTCGACGGAAATGACGATCACGCGCCGCCCGTCGATGCGCTTCATGGTCACCAGGTCGCTGCGATCCGGCGCGACGCTGACCGTCACGTTCTCCGTCGCGATCTCATACTTCTTCTGGTCGGCGATCAGCGCCGCCTCCATGCCCACCGCGCCGAACTGCTCCAGGTACAGGTCGTCGAACTTCTCCTGCTGCGCCTGATCGACGTCGCAGCTGTTCAGCAGGGAGGCGATTTCCTTGCGGCTGATTTGCAGCGGCGCGGCGTCCTTTTTTCGGTCGGCGAGCTGCTGCACCATGTTTTCGTGCAGGGTCTGCACCACGTCGTAGGTGAGGCCCGATTCCAGGCTGTCGCCCAGCACGCCGTAGAATGCGTCCCGGGTGTCGGCGGAGGACGCCGGGGCTTCCGCGCCGAACACCGCGTCGATGAAGTCGGCGTGGATGTCTTCCGCGTCCTTTGTATAGTACAGGGCGGCGTTCACGTCGGCCCCGCCGTCGGAAAGGACGGGGTACATGAAGCCCAGGGCGGGCCCGGCGACGGCCAGGTCGGGCTCGACGGTGTGGAAATCCCGGTCGTCGGAGAAGAAGGTGAGCAGGGGCTTCGTCAGCTTCACGGGGCAGACGGAGACCATGATGTAATTGAACAGCCTGTCGTCGAAATCGGGGCGCTCGGCGTGCTCGTCGGCCTTCTTATAGGGAACGGGGCAGGCGTCGTGCATCATTAAAATGAGGTAGCTGCCCTCCGCTTCCACGTTGTCGATGATCGTCCTGCAGAGCCGCTCCACGGCCCCGTCGTCCGTCAGCGCGCTGGCCTGCAGGGCGCGAAGAAGCTGGCCGCTGGACTCGTCAGGGCGCACGGCAAGGGTAAACTGGTTGCGGCCTTCCGCGCCGCCCAGCGTCTTTTTAAATGTGTTCAAATAGTGCTCCGCCTCCGATTCGGGCAGGGAGACGGGGGATTTGGAAAAGGTGGAGACGATTTCGCCCTTCTCGCTGACATAGCAGCCACGGATGATGGAAATATCGTGCTTGTCGGGGGAGAAGCGGCGGCGGATAGAGGCGATATCTTTGCGGTTCATTTTTTTGCGTTCCTTTCGGGTTGTCGGGGCAGCCGGACGGGAGGTCCGGACGAGCCAGACGCATGATACCACAACATTGTGACGCCTGTATTATCGGGGGAGGGGAATTGTAGCGGCCGATGCATCCCGCTATATCTTCATGGTGAGCACATTCAGCCCCAGGAGATTCTGATACTTCACATCCCGGGCGATGCGGTAGGAGAGGCGGATGCCGACGTTCTTGCCCGTGTCGTCCAATTCCATGACATTGGCGCGATCGAGGGGATTGAACGCCTTGCAGTCGTCGCGGATGCGAAGGATGACGATGTCATCCGAGTTGTGGACGACGCGAATGTCTGCCGTGTGCGGATTGTTGTCCTTGGAGAACCCGTGCGTGACCACGTTCCCGGCCATTTCCTCCATGCACAGGCCGGCGAAGAAGGCCCTGCGCCGGTCGATGCCCCGAAGCCGGCAGAAGTCGATGATCTGCCGGGAAACCTCCATGACGTCGTCCATGCTCTCTACGGTGATGTCGATGCGCGCGTCCTCCGCCGCGCCGAAGGATGGCGGAATCGCCATCAGATCCTCCAGCGTATGGGGGAACCGCTTCAGCTCTATCCAGGCGTTGACCACGATCACGAGGAAGCAGAGCAGGCCGTTCAGCACGTTGGAGACGTAAAGGCCGTTCATCTTCATCATCGGAATCAGTATGAAGCTGAAGAGGCAGACGCCGAAAGCGCCGTCGACAAAGGCCAGGAGGATCGACAGCTTCTTTTTTTCCATGCTCTGGGCGTAGCAGGTGAAGTTTAGGCTGATGAGGGAGAGGGGCATGCACAGCGGCAGTATGCGGAAGCCCATGACGGTCATCTGGTATACGGGGTCGGCGGGGTTGCGATAGTAGAGCTGCGTCAGCGGCTCCGCCGCCAGTATGATCAGCGCCGCCACCGCGCAAATCAGGAGCATGCATTTGGTCATGGCGATGTGCATGACGTTGACCATGGACGCCCGGTCCTCCTCGCCGATGCTGATGCTGAACAGCATCCTCGACACCGCCATCATGCCGTAGGGAATGGGCCAGAACAGCGCCATCAGGGCGTTGGAGGCCGCAAAGGAAGAAAGGCCCACGCTGCCTACGAATTTCAGTATCAGGTAGTTGACGAACAGGCAGCGGAGCATCTCAAAGAAACGGGTGAGCGCGCCCGGATAGCCCAGCCTGACGATTTGCAGCCCGTCCTTCCAATGGCAGGCGCCCATCGAAAACTTCCATTCGGATTTTCCCTGCAGATAATAGACGGCCTGTATCGCCAGGAACACCCAGGTCGCCAGGGAGGCGCTGAGCCCGAGCCCGAACGTTCCCGTTTTGAAGATGACGACAAAGAGGTGGTTGAGGGCGAAGTGGACGACGAAGCAGGCGATGCTGGCAACCATGGTGCGTTTCGTCTGGTTTTCCAGGGAGAGGAACGCGAACAGCTGCTGTCCCAGCACCAGCGCCGGTATGCCCAGGACCTGGCCGAGGATGTACTGGTTCAGCATGTGAAGGTCGGGCTCCTGCGAGACGAGCAGCCGGGTCGCGCCGGTGGCGACGCCCAGCGCCATGACCGCGCTGGTCACCACGGACAGGCCCAGGGAGATCAGCAGGTCGACGGAGAATACGCCGAGGATGTGATGCCGGTCCTTGACCAGGTATCTTCCGTACAATATCTGCGAGCCGCTGACGAACATGATGCTGGCGGCGTACAGAAAATGGTTGAACGGCCCGAACAGGCCGATGGCGCTCATGGCGGTTTTCCCGATGGCGTTGCTGGCGTACAGGCTGTCCACGATGCCGTTGACCGCGTTGATCACGATGAGCAGTATCTGGTAGGGCAGAAGCCTGAAAAAGAGTTTTGTCAACAAGGTGTAGTTCTCTGCATTGTGTTTCATACGTCATTTCCCCGTTGGTTTCGTTTTGTCTTGTTCGAAAGGATTTTGCCCTGCCCCGTACCTGGCGACGAACGCCGCCATTTCAAGGGGCTTGTCGAACAGATACCCCTGGAGATATTCGCAGCCGATCCCGGTCAGCGCCTCCGCCATCTCCTCCGTCTCGATGCCCTCGGCGGTGATGGAGAAGCCCATTTGCCGGAAGCCCTGAACGATGGTGGGTATGAGCTTGTCCCGTTCGCGGCAGTAATCCCATACGACTTCCATGTCCAGCTTGATGTTGACGAAGGGATAGTGCTTGACGCGCGTCAGGTTGGAATACCCGCTGCCGTAGTCGTCGAGCACGAACTGGAAGCCGCGTTCCCGAAGCCTGTCGATCTGGTTTTCCACAAGGGCGAAGTCCGCGATGGACTGCTCGGTGACCTCCAGGTGGATTTGATCCGCAGACACCCCGTATTTGTCCAGTATGGCGCTGAAGCGGTCGCACAGGTTCCGCTGCATGCACTGTATGGGGGACAGGTTGACGTTGATCCAGGCCAGGCCGAGGGAGGCCAGGCTGTTTTCGCGGATGAAGGCGCAGGTCTTTTCAAAGACAGCCTCGCCAAGCCGGTTGATGTAGCCGGTCTTTTCGGCGATGGGGATGAACAGGGCGGGGGAGATGATCCGCCCCGTGGCGTCCCGGATGCGGGCCAGGGCCTCCGCCGCGACGATGCGCCGGGTCCGGCTGTCAAACACGGGCTGCAGAAAGACCTCGACCTCGTCCCGCTCCAGGGCGCTTTCTATGGAGCGCAGGACGTCCACCTGCGCGTCGAGCTGCTGCATGGTCTGCATGCCGAGGGGATCGTCGTGGGAGGATGCGTCGGGCTTGCCCGTGACCTCGAAGGCGACGGTCAGGTTGTTCACGATGCGGTCCGCGCTGTCCAGGCGGCTATTGGGGTTGAGGAGCATAAAGCTCACGTTCAGGTATACGGCGGTGTTGTCGACGCCCCAGGAATGCTGGAAGCGCGCGTTGATGGCATCGAGGATTTCGCGCCACTGGGCGGAGGCGGGGCCGACGAGGGCAAACCTGCCGCTGCGCAGATAAAAGGGCAGGAAGCGGGGATAGGTGCCGATCAAATACTGGGAGATCTGCTTCAGGCATTGATCCGTCTGGCGGCCGCCGAGGATCGAGCGCTCCTGGTTGTAATTCAGGATCGAAAAGCCCAGTATGCAATAATCGCTCCGGCGGTAGTACTCCGAGAGCAGCGCCCGCAGCCCGCGCATGTTGAAGGCGTCGCCCCTGTCGGACAGGTAGAGATCCGGGTTCTGAAACGAAAGATAGATGGTCAGCACGGCGGCCAGGCAGAACGTGTTCATCACCAAGAGCCTGGGGAAGAGTATTCGCATGGCGTTTCCCGCCAGCAGCATCAGATTGAACGCAAAGCCGCTGACCTGCTGGTAGGGATTCAGGCGCTGGCGGTAGACGATCAGCAGAACCAGCGAGGCCAGTATGTAGAAGAAGAAGCAAATGTAGAGGATGCTGTAGCACGGCCCGCTGTGGTAGCCCGCGCCGTCGATGCGGAAGACGGCGCCGGTGGCGAAGCTGGAAAGACTCAGGATTTCACCGATCAGGAAGGGCACGCCCAGCAGACCGTGCAGAAGCCGGTTTTCCCGGTAGCCCAGGCCCAGCGCGTCGGTGGTGAAGCGGAAGAAGAGGTAGGTGCGGAAGATGTACAGGGCGAAGTACAGCGTGTTCATCAGGTACAGCGCGGCGCCAGAGAATTGGCGGTAATTGTTGTCCATCTCGCTGGATATGATGTCCGTCACCATGATCGAAAGCTCCAGCAGAAGGATGGCAAGGAAGGTTCGGTTCATGCGAATGGGCAGACGGGGCCTTGAGAAAAAGAACACCAGCAAAATGAACAGTACCAGAATGCTGGGGAACATAAAGCTGTAATCCCACATGGCAAACCCTCGCTCTCGTCTCCTGCTTCATTCCCATTTTAGCATAGATTTACCCGTTCGTCCACTGGTATTTGCTTTGAAAACAGATGGAAAAGCGGCTTTGCGGCTACATCGTGGGCGACGGACTTTTTTTGGTGGACAGATACCACCCGTTGCGGTATAATAAATTATGGAAGGATATGCGCTGCATATTCACATCGGACCGAACGGCATATCGTCGCCTGAAACGAGAATGCGGGCGCGGGAAAAAGGAGATGTCACCATGAATTCGAGAGAACGGGTAATTGCCGCCCTGAACCACCAGACCCCGGATCGCTGTCCCATCGACCTTGGAAGCAACGGGCAGACGGGGATGAATGTCACCACCGTGAACCGGCTGCGCGGGGCGTTGGGCCTGGAGCAGCACCGGCTGAAGGTCATCGAGCCGCTGCAGATGCTGGGCGAGATCGAGGAGGATTTGTTGAAGGCCGTCCACAGCGATTTTGTGG
>CACYZW010000093.1 GCA_902778995.1 uncultured Eubacteriales bacterium | reverse complement strand
GGTCACCGCCGCCGGGCCGACATCCTTGAGCGCCTTGTCGTAGGTCAGGCTATAGTCCGTGCCGCATTCGAGGGTCTGCTTGCCGTGTTTGACCGTCACGGCGGCCTTCATCGCCTTGGCCGTGACCGCCTTGCCGGTATAGGTCAGATCCTTCACAGTGATCGTGCACTTGCTGATCTTGACTTTGGCGGTCGGGGTCACGGGCTCAGGCTCGGGTTCAGGTTCGGGACCGGGCTCAGGCTCGGGTTCAGGTTCGGGACCGGGTTCCGCCTTTTCGTTCACGATCAGCGTGCCGGCCGCGTATGTAATGGCATAGCACTGCGTCACGTCGTTGCCGCCGGCGTCGACGATCTTCGCGTCGCTCGGGGCTATCGTCCTGATAGCGGCCGCGTTCGAGGCGATGCCGTTGCCGGCAGCGCCGTCGGCAGTCAGCGTTATGGACTGCAGCGCGTGTCCCTCCGCCAGGCCGGTCACCGACACCTTGTCCACGCCGGTTTCGATATTGCCGCCTTCCTCTATGGCCTGTGCATTTGCCGCAATGGCGGCACTGCGCTTTTTGACGGTGTAAGCGCCGTCCATCACGATGGCGTTGTAGTTCGGGTTCTCGCTCCACTGAATGCTGATCGGGTAATCGCCGGGCGCGCTGGAGCTTGTTGCCGTGGTGGACAGCACGATGCCCAGGTCGTCTCCCTGCGCGACATTGCCGCCGATCCGGTGGGTCAGCGTAGCGATGCCGTCCGCGTATACGCCGTCCATGTTGTCCGCGATGATGCTGATATTTGCCCTTGCGATGACGAAGCTCAGCGGCCCGGCCGTGGCACCCTGATAGTTGGCGGTCTCGCCGATCACGGCCTTTACGAACCAGACGCCCGCCGTGGTGGGAACCGCGGCGACGTAGTCCCCGTCCCTCGCGCTGCTGTAGAGGAAGCTCTCCTCGCCGCCGCCGGGATTGCCGGAGAGCACCACGGGCGCGTTGGCGGCCTCGCCGTAGGTCCAGCCGGCGATGCTGAAGGCGGGCGATATGGAAGCCTTCGCGATGGTCGCGGTGATGGGCTGAGGCTCGGAATTGTTGTGATTGGCGTCGCCCTTCACCCGGAACCAGATCGTGTATACGCCGGCATCCGCGCGGGCGGGAATCTGTTCGCTCCAGTCCGCCTCATTCACGGGCGCGCTTTCGCCCACGAAGTACTGCATCGTGCCGCCTTCCACTGTACCGGCCACCACCAACGCCTGGGGCTCACCGGTGTAGACAAGGGTGTCCGGGCTGCTGATGCCGCCGGACTGCGCCGGATCGATGGTCGCGGTGAGTGAAAGGGCCTCGGTGTCCAAGTGGTTCGCGTCGCCAAACACCCTGTACCAAACCTTGTAGTCGATGGCTTCCGTGCCGGTGGGCACAGTAAGGCTCCAGCCGTCGTCCGTCTGCGGCGCTGCGTCGCCCATTGCGTACATCATCGTGCCATAGCGCGCACCTCCGGCCTCCAGCAGCGCCTGCGCCTCGCCCGTGTACGTAAGGCTGCGGGAGGCGGGCGCTTTCATTCCGGGATCCGCCTTGGCCACCTCCAGCGGCACATAGCATGTTGCGGCTTCATAATGCTTCGCATCATCCGGCGTAAAGAGCACGCTGAACAGCGTGTTTTTGCTGTCGGAGGCGGTGGGCACCACGGCGGGCGATACCCACTGGAACGCGCCGCCCACGCTGGCAGCGCCGCCGGTCAGCGCGCTGTCCGCAAGCGTCTGGCCATAGGTGATGGCGGCGGCCTTCGGGTCCGTGGTGATCTGCACGGGCGCCTTATCGATGGTGTAATATACGGCTGCCCGCACCGTCCCGGTGGTGTACCTCTCATATTGGCTGGCGCCATCACCCATGAATTCAATAGAGGTAGTCCTGCCCGGCAGCTTGAGCTCCGCCTTGTAATCCCCGGGCTCCGTGGGGGCACTCGTCAGGCCGACGGTATAACCGCTGCCGTCTTCCGCGGCCCTGTAATAGCGGATGTCATCCTCACTGAAGCTTTCATGCGTGGCCGCCAGGAAAGCATCCAGCCCTTCAAGACTCGCGCTGGCGCTGGCACCTTGCTGGCCATAACTGGTCATTGCGGGAGGCGCGAGCTTTATTGAAATCTTGCTGCCGACATCGGCCAGCGGACAATTGCCCGTGGTTTCGTGGAGTTTTTTGCAGGTGGCGGTGATCGTATCGCCGTCACTTGTATAGAAGAACTGGTGCAGATGGCCTTCCCGGATGGTCATTGCTTGTGTGCGCTCGTAATCGCCATTTTCGAACGTTGCCAGATCAGCATCAGTGGGCAGATCGCCATCCGGGTGTTCGCCTTTGTAGACGTATATGCCTTCGCCGGTGGTGATCGTTCCGCCGTCGATGCCGGCAGATCCCGCGCTGCCTACGGCTACCAGTCCGCCGCCATACACAGTGACATCCACGCCCTTGCCAATGGCGGGCACCTGGGCGCTGTTTGCATACGCATATGCGTATACACGGCCGCTGTAAACGATCAACGCGCCGCCGGAGTTCGACAGACTGCCGCTTCCGATGGCAGAACAGTTGTCGGAAAAAGATTTGGCACGTATTATACCGCCGTGGACAATGAGCGTGCCGCAGCCTTCGTCGCCTTTTCCGCCGATGGCAGCGCCTTGATCGGATTCGGCATCAATGGAACCTCCTTCTCCGATCCGCTCCTGATAGACGCACAGCGTTGCGCCTTCGGGCAATTCAATACCAACTCTATTTGAGCCGCCATTATTTTGGGTTTCCAGCGTCTTGTCGCGCTTCAGGATAATGTGAACCGGACCGCCGGCCTGGACGTTCAGGCGACTTTGCATAATGACATCATCGTCGACCACGTACCACTTGCCGGCTTCCAACTCCGTCATATAGCTGGTGACGGGCTCGTAATCCACGCAGTACCTCTGCTTATAGGTCACCAGCTTTTTATCAGAATTGTAGCTGGCCTCATAATAGCTGACGGGCTCCCTGTGCAGCGCCGTGAAGGTGTAGGGATTCTCCGCCAAACCGTCGCCGCCGGTCACCATGATGCCCCAGGGCTTGCTGTTGTTCGTATCCCCGACGCGGACCTCCGTCTCGCCGACCTTAAAATAATGCTGGTTGTCGAGTTGACCTCTATATCCCAACGTCTGGCGTCCGGTCAACCGGGTCTTTTGCGGCGGGGTACCGGCATCGTCCGTGATGATGTACGTGCCCGTGCCGAAATCCAACGTATCGCCGATCGCATAGACACCGTTCAGGGCGGCGGGCTTGGATTCCGGCAACAATGTGTTGGTGATCCGGTAGTATTTGTCAGTGGTGAGGATTCCGCCGACAGTCGTTTCCTCTTCTTTCCATTCGACACTGGTCTCGTAGCCCTCGACGGCCGCCTGTTCAAGCCGGTACTGTATGGTTTCGTCCGTGAAAGCCTTCCCCCAGAGCGTGATATACGCGTCCCATTCGCCGCCGGTTTCGCTGATCTGTGCGCTGCCGACATTCGCCTCCGTATCCGCGCCGGCGGGCTTTGCAAACAGCTGGACTTCTACGCTGGACGGGCGCATCCGGCTTTCGTCATTGTTGTCAACCCATACCACCTTGACGCGCCTGGTGATGCTTTGGGTGTCGTGCAGGTTCAGGACATTCAGGCCCTGGATCCTGGTGTAATAGGAAGGCACGGCATCCTCCCTCAGGCTGTATGTGATTTTTCTCCCATTTTCGTAGATCGGGCAATCCTCAAACGTCCAGCTCCAGCCGTCCTGGGCCGTGACCGTCACGTCCCTGTCTGTGGACACGCCGTTTGCAAGCAGGTGCAGCGTAACCTCGGCGGGGCGTACCCCGTCGGCGTTGTCGTGGTCGTTCCATGCGATGACGCCCGAGACGTCCATCGTGCTGTTCACGGTGGGCGTATGGATCATCGTGATGGTCATACGGTTGCCCGGCTCGCCGCTGACCTCGTAGCGGTAGAGGCCCGCTGCGTCGGTGCCCTGCGGGGCATCGGCGGTACTGCGCACTCCGGTCCAGTCGGGGCGAATGCCGGTCAGATCGCCGACGAAGTGCCCGACGTAGCCGTAGTATACGCCGCCGACCTGGCCCAACAGATCAAGAGGCTGATCCCCCGCGTTGTAAGTCTCACATACGATGGACAGGGTGTCCGGCCGCAGCCCGTCCGCGTTATCGCCGTCCTGCCAGTTGACATTGATAATCGTATACTTTCCTTCATTGCCGTATTCCGGCGCAAATGTCACGTCCTCGGTGAGCGTAATGGCCGCGCCGGGATTCACGATACGGGTGCCCGAACTGTCGGTCATGTTCCAGTGCCGGAAGCAGGGGATCTTATCGGGCGAAGCGTAGCGCTGAACGTCGTACACGTCTTCGGGCACGGTGAGCTGCGTGCCCTTCAGCACCTTCCACTCCTGCTTTTTGAAATCGGCATAGTGGGCGGCGCTGTGCTCGTCGGCCGCGTTGCCCGGGTCGACGGTTATGGTGACATAATTGAACTGTGGACCATGAGGTGATGGATAATTGGCTTCCCAGACATATCGGCATGCTTTCTCTGTGGCGCCGTCCATCTTGACCCAGCCGAAATAAACGGCACATCCCGATTGATTGCGTGCGTCGAAAACGCCATTATCGGTAAATACTCTTTTATGGACTTCTTCGGCGATGCTCAGGGGCTTCATGGTCGGATCGAATGTGTCCGGGAGACTGTTCGCCTTGCTGTTGGTTGCGCACATATACAGGTAATTCTGGTGACTTACGGAATCAGTTTGAATATTTGGAATTCCATTGTCGTTATAAAATTGCTTTATATATTTTATCTTCTCTGACGCGCCGACGTCGTTGCTTCCCGGTACGCTGTAAAGGTTATCGATCGGACTGATCTCGTAATACATGCCGCCGATGACGTCCCGCATCTCATCCACGGAATAGAGAACTACCACCTGGCCGCGACAGTCCTTCAGCAGGGGTTCGTGGGTGTAGGGCTGGAACATTTTTCTGCCCGGCTCCGTATACAGGAACGGCTTGCCGGTGGCGGAATTCGTCTCCCGAAGATCCCACATGCGGGTCTTCAGACGGGAGATGCAGATATCCCTGTTCTTGTCATAATCGTCGTCATCGAATATCTCCAGGTCGAAGTTCAGCAGGACGGTTTCCGTGGGGTGCCCCTCCAGAAAATCTTTGACCCAGGCGAATACTTTGGAGATGGTCAGATGGTGACCCTGGTCGTCCTCACCGTAGAATACGCCGGCAAGCGGGTTCTTGCCGTGGCATAGCCAGAGGTTGTAGCCGTCGTCCCTGAAAACGGAGCTGGAATACCAGTTGTCCCTGACCAGGTTACGGTTGTTCAGGCGCAGGTCGAATATGCGCACGCCGGCTTCCAGCTGCTCGTTGATGTACAGCAGCTGCGTCCTGGCATAGCCCTCTTTTCCCGCCAGCGAGCCGAAGGAGGAATCCCACTTCGTGTCGGCTTCCTTCATGGCGGAATCGTGGGTGTAGGGGATGTTGATCTCGTGCAGGTACCGCTCGCCGGAAATGCCTGCCATCCAGTTCTTACTGTCTATCCTGTTATAGTCGGTTTCGATCCGGCTGCCCCAGTCGAGGAAAGGCTCGCCGTCTATGGTTCCTTCCCCGTTCGCGTTCGAGCGCGCGTTCGAGCGCGCGTTCGTGAGCGTTTCAAGCTCCTCCGGCAGAGGGGCGATGTCGACAGTTTGGGAGAGATCGTCCGGGATCTCGGCAACCTGGTCAATATCGCCATCGAGTTCAAGCTGAGAAGGTATATCCTCCGCGCCCGCCGCGACAAGCGCGCCGGGCAGCATTCCCAGCGTCATCACGAGCGCCAGCAGGAACGCGAGAAAATGCTTCGCCAAGTATTTCATCCTGTCTGCCTCCTTCTTCGTCGTGCTGCGCAATCGCGTCATTCCGCGGGCCTGGCTGCAACCGGTGGGGTATACTCCGCTTCAGCCTTGGCGATGGTTACGGAAAGCGATTGCGGTTGCGCGTCGGGGGTGTCCGCGGGCACGAAGTACACGGTGTACTCCCCGGAGTTGATCGCGGTGGGAATGTCGGAGGCGTAGGTTTCGCCATCCAGGGAATAGAGGAACGTACCCTCCGCGCGCACGAGCGCCTGCGCCTCTCCGGTGTAGGTCAGCTCGTTGGCGACGGGAAGCGTGGGATCCGCAGCTTCGGCGGGCTGCTCCTCGGCGGGCTGCTGCTGTTCCTCGGGCTGCTGTTCCTCGGGCTGCTGTTCCTCGGGCTGCTCATCCTCCACGGGCTGCTGCTCCTCGGGCTGCTGCTGTTCCTCGGGCTGCTGTTCCTCGGGCTGCTGCTCCACGGGCTGTTGCGCCTCCGCAGGCTGTTGCGCCTCCTCAGGCTGCTCATCCTCCACGGGGTGTTGCGCCTCCGCAGGCTGTTGCGCCTCCGCAGGCTGTTGCGCCTCCTCAGGCTGCTCATCCTCCACGGGGTGTTGCGCCTCCGCAGGCTGTTGCGCTTCCTCGGACTGTTGCTCCTCCGCAGGCTGTTCCACATCCTCCGGCTGCTGTTCCTCAGCAAGCTGCTGCGCTTCCTCGAGTTGCCCTTCCTGTTCATCGGAAGGTGCTGCCTCCTGTTCCGGATCAGCGGTAGGCTGCTCCTCAGCATAGCTCACTTCAATTATGTCATATATCGCCGATCCTTGGAAGCGGAATTGGGTTTTTTCCTCAATACCGATCTCATAATTCCCATCCAATATCTGATTATAGACAAACACTCGTGCACCGTCAAGGGACAAACCCTTCACGCGCACCAGAGGCAGTTCCATGTCACTAATCGGCACCAGCGGATTACCTTCCGCGTCCAGAACGCTGATGGAATACAGGTGATGCATGACCGCGCTTTCCAGCGTTGACTCGATCGACAGCGCCGCCGCCTGAGCGACCTCAGCGTCGACCTCAGTCACGCTCAGCCCGGCCCCCGCCGGAAACACTCCTGCGTCCGCCGTCACAGTAAACTGGACGTCCCCTACTGATACAGTCTCGTCAAAGGCCACAGGCTCATTGCTCACAAGCTGTCCACTCAGATCAAGATCAAGTAGATCGCCCAGCGAGGCATCCATATCCTCGTCAACGGACAGGTCTGTGTCTTCGATGAATATGCCGTCATCTGAGACGACATTTTCCAACGCCCCGTCGTCGCTGAAGATCACTTCATCGATCTGCACTTCGTCCGAGAACGCAATGCTCGGTACCGCGATCATCAAAGCGATAATCAGTGCCATCATTCTCCGCAAGGTGTGTTTCATGGTCTGCCCTCCTGTTAGCGTGATTGTCTTAGTCCTGTAATGGTAAAATAGCGTAAGCGATGCTCTCTTGTGAGGCTTAACTCTCTTGTGGTGTGCATGGTAGGAATTGAACACCGCCCGAAGAATTGCAATTCAAGTTAGTATTCTCTATCAACTATCACAATTTCTTGAAGCAGAAATCGTCCAAAGCAAACCACTACTTTACATGTCATAATTTTATCACAATCGGATTGCTTTGTCTACATCCAAAAACCATCAAAATGACTCATTAAGACTTTTTTAATATACATATATGACTTCAGTGTACCTACTCCTTGGCCCTCGCCCACGGTTCCCCGCGTGCCCAATGCAAAAATGTCGGATGCGGTACTCCGAGTCGCCGACCAGCTTCACGTGCACTGATGTCTCCTCTCTTCCATTTTTCAGCCAGTTCCTCAAACCCCACCGGCCTCTCCTTCTCCGGCGGTCCAAACCGAACTCCTCGGCTCTTCGCCGCCGCGATTCCCTCTGCTTGTCTCTGCTTAATGAATTCTCGCTCGGTTTGAGCAACATAAGAGAGCAGCTGCAAGACGATATCCGCGATTAGGGTGCCAGTCAGGTCGCGCCCACGTCGTGTGTCGAAAAGATCCATATCGAGAACCACAATATCTGCGCCGATCTCTTTGGTAATCCTTCGCCACTGTTCCAGGATCTCATTGTAATTCCTTCCAAGACGGTCAATACTTTTGATCACGAGAACGTCTCCAAAGCGAAGATGCTGAAGGAGAGCTTGATACTCCGGTCTATTGAAATCCTTTCCGCTCTGCTTGTCCAAGAACACTCTATCGACTCCGAATTCCCTCAAGGCTATAACCTGTCTTGCTTCGTTTTGTTCACGGCTGGATACACGAATATATCCGAAAACCCTTCCTTCGACACACTGTTCTCTGGTTTGGTGTTTGCCGAAACCAAGGCTATCTGCCTGCTTCTGCTGAGAATTCTCTCTTTTCATCTTCGTTCGCCTCCTGCGCTTTTCCGGCTTTCCATACCGGTCAAATATATTGTCTCCCTGTGAGCTAAAAATGTCAGTACCCAAAGGACATATTATCCCTACGCAATGAGTTTATCAAAGCGTAGGCCCTACGCAGCATAGAAGAAGTAGCGTAGAGAAACGCAGAAAACGCCCATTCATTTATTCTTTTGTCAAGGTGCAGTGCGCCAGCGTCACATGGCGCACCTGCATGATACCATCAGGGAGTGAAAAACTGAATATGATAGACGGACAAGGATATGAATGGAAAACAGGGAGAGATGCGCATTATGATAACGAAGCTGGTCAGATCCAACATTGACAAATGTCTTTTGAAATGTCCCTCTGTGCGCAATCTTCCCTTCGAAAAAGGTCTTATCTCACATTGGGTATATAATATCGTTCCTTCAAATCTGCACCTTCTCGCTGTATACTGTGGTCATCCACAGTACAGAAGGGACGGCTCACATCGGCATGCTTCTCCGCGTACTTTGAGATCGCCTGTAGCCAGTTGAACTGCTCCACGCCGGGAATCCTGCCGTCCTGGGCTAGCTTGCTGACCCACCGCTCGGAGGCATTCCACTTATTTGATATTTCCCGCACTGACGGTTATTCTTTCATGGCCCGACTCCATACAATTCCTCAACAAACATTATATGCGAACAATCACAGAAAAGCAATATGGGAAAAGCCCCTCTGATTCCAGTCACCAACATTTTGACTGATCGTATTCCCGAGGCCAAAACGCAAAAAAACAGGGCAGGCTCATCACCTGCCCGTCCCGGCTACGCCGACTACACCGTCCACTCGCTTCCATCCCGCAATACAAATCTCATTTGCTCCCCCACGACCACTTTGTCCACCAGGGCCAAGAATACTTCTTTATCAACAAACCTCTCTCCCGGAATGTCCCCTTCGTCAGCCCCGTCGCAACCTCCAAGGCTGGAGACTGTCTTCAAAAACAGCCTGCACTGCCGCTCCCGGTATCCCCGTTCCCCTTTCTCCCGGTCTACCGCTTCCAGCTTTCCAGCCAGCCGGTCCATCTCTGCTTCAAGCTTGCCGTATGCTTCGGTGAAGTCTCCCACAACCTCTCTGCTCGCCTTGTTCATCAGGGCTTCAACTTTCCCCGTGATACGTTTTTGTTCGGCTTCCAACCGTTCCTTTTTTGCGTCCAGATCAGCTGTATTCATTAGATCGCCCAGCACCGCTTCGCATGCTTCCACCACCTCCGGTCGCTGCGCAATCAGCTGATCGACAATCCCCTGAAATGCCTCATAAACCTGTCCTTCCGTAACGTGTCCTGTTCTGCACTTCTCCCCGCCGGAGACTCGCTTCGCGTTTGGGCTATACTTATCATTACACCGCCAGATCACCGTTTTATACGGATCGTTAGAATGCCACACCTTGGCTCCGAAGAATGCACCGCAGTCAGCGCATACGAGCCTGGAGGCAAGTGGCCCCTTCGCGCTGAAGCGATTTCCCATTCTCCT
>CACYZW010000092.1 GCA_902778995.1 uncultured Eubacteriales bacterium | reverse complement strand
GCCGACAGGCCCCGGAGCTAAGTCAAGGGAAATCAACGCAGAAATGCAGTCGAGGTCGGAAATCGGAGATTTCCGAGTCCGCTGCGCGGACTGCCACGGTTCAAATCGTAGATTTGAGGCGCGGCACCGTTGACGCCGAAAGTGCATCTTTCCGAATTTAGAAACAGACTCTAGAGTGTGTTTCTAAATGGAAGGAGATGCAGTTTCGGATGGATTTGACTGCATTTCAAGGCGCTTTTTCGCAGCTTTAGTGGACCCTAAGGCAAGGAAAAGCAACACAGAAATGCAGTCAAATGCGCCGAAAATGCACTTCAGGCATTTTAGAAACACACTCTAACGGCCAGTCAAGAAATCAGCAGGAAACAGGCGTCTGTAATTCAGCCGTTAATGCGCCATGAGCATTGTGCGGTTTTTCCTTTTGCCGGATAGGATTTTCTCGTGAATTTTCTGTAAAAAAGTTCTTGACAACCATTGTTTTGGCGCATTATAATCATAATGCTAATATTTTACAGAAAAGGAGCGAACTCACATGAGGTTTTTTCATTTCAGATCCACGCTAGCACTGTTGCTGACATTGGCAATGCTGCTCTGCACATCTGCGTCCTCAGAGGTAGTATTGGAACTTGACGATAATAGCGCCACACTAAATATACCTGCGGAGGAAGGGCTGGCACTTGATCAGCCGTTTGACGCGCTGGAAGTGCCGGACTTGGAGAACATCGAACTGTCGCTTTCGACGCTGATGGAGGACGCTGACAGCGTCGAAAGCCCGGCAACGGCCTTGAACGTACCCGGGGAGGAGCCTGCGGACGCGAACGACGGCGCGGGATGGCCCGTCCCCATCGATGCGGATAATTTCCCTGCAAAGGAATTCCGCAACTATGTAAAGCAGAATATCGACAAGAATGGCGACAACAAGCTGTCGAAGAAGGAAGCCGGCGCGGTGGATAGCATTCACCTGCGCACAGAGGAGGACCTCGACAATGGCGAGAATGAGATAGACTGCCCGAACATGAAGGGCCTCGAATACTTTGCGAACCTGTCCGAGCTGGAATGCACGGGCTGCAATCTCTCGTCGCTGGACGTGAGCGGCAACAAGCATTTGGAGATTCTCATCATCATCGACAACAAGCTGAAGACGCTGGACGTGAGCAACAATCCGGAGCTGGTTTCGATTAGCCTCAGAAAGAACCAGCTGACGAAGCTGGATGTAAGCAAGTGCACCAAGCTGGAGACGCTGGATTGTCAGAAAAACAAGATCAAGACGCTGAAACTTCCAGCGGGCGACGCGCTGGAATATCTCATATTTAACGGCAACCCGCTGACATCGCTGGATGCGAGCACATATCCTAACCTTAAGGAGCTGCACTGCTACGAATGCCCGAACCTGAAATCACTGAAGCTGGGCGATGCCGCCAGACTGGTCCAGCTGTACGCATGGGACTGCAAGCTGACCTCGCTGGACCTGAGCAAGAGTGTCAAGCTGGAAGCGCTGTGCTGCCAGAACAACCAGTTGAAAACACTGAAGCTGCCCAGGAACGCTTCGCTGTCAGATTTTCACTGTGAAGATAACAAGCTGACATCGCTGGATGCGAGCGGGAACAAAAAATTGAAATACCTGAGCTGCAACAACAACAAGCTGACATCGTTGAATCTGAGCGGCTGCAAGAAGATGAAGGATATCAACAGCCGCGACAACAGCCTGACGGAACTGGATGTGAGCGACAGAACAACAGTCTTTCATCGCTGGATCTGAGTCCATTCACAAAGCTGCAGGAAGTGAAATGCTTTGATAACAAGCTGAACACACTGTTAATGCCCGTGAGCAAAAAGCTGAGCAATCTTGAGTGCAACAACAACAGGATAAAGAAGCTTGATCTGTCCGGATGCACTAATCTGAAGACGCTGTACGCATGGGAAAACAAGCTGACACAACTGAATGTGAGCCAATGCGCGAACCTGAAGGAGTTGTATTGTGAGTCAAACCAGCTCAAGGCGCTGGATGTCACGAAATGCCCGAACCTGGTTCAGTTGATATGCGGCGAGAACCCGCTGACAAAGTTGACAATTACGCAGAATACAAAGCTGCAGGCGCTCAACTGCTTTGACACCCAGCTGACCGCGTTGAACGTGTCGAAATGTCCGAATCTCAAATACATGTATACATTTCGCAGCCCGATCGAAACCATCGACCTGAAGAACTGCTCAATCCTCAGGGACTACATTGCGAATGGCGACAAGTGGACAGAGGACGTCGCCGTGGGCTGGAAGGCCACGATCGACGGCGAGTACACCGACGGCATCATCATAAGCCCTCAAACCACCCTCACCAACGGCAAGGAGGTGCTGTATCAGGCGGCATAGGCATGACGAAGGTTGCATCCACCATATCGGATCATATTTGACTGACGGGTAAGGAAATACCGCACAATCGAGTCGTGCAGTAACGAGATGAATATTAGTCGATTGCAAACTGCAAATTTCGCAGGCTTGCTGGCGGCAAGTCAAGAAATCAGCAGAAAGCAGGCGGCTGAAATTCAGCCGTTAATGCTCCGTGAGCATTGTGCGGTGTTTCTTTAAAGGATTCCGAAAAAGCCGGGGAATTGACGGCAGTCTGCCGCCAATTCCCCGGCTTAGTAGTTCGCATTTGACTTAAACCATCCCGCCATCGCCGATCCAATCATGCGGTGTTTCCTTACCGACCTACCTGCTCGGCCACAAGCTGCTTCGCGCCGTAGATTTCGCGCAGCTTGGGCTTTTCGATCTTGCCGGTGGGGTTGCGCGGCACGGTGGCGAATATGATCTTGCGGGGGCGCTTGTAGCGGGGCAGCGCAAGGCAGAACTGCTCGATGTCGGCCTCGGTGGTTTCGGCTCCCGGCTTCAATTCGATGATGGCTGCGGCGATCTCGCCCAGGCGCGGATGGGGCAGGCCGATGACGGCCACATCCTTGATGTCGTTGTGGGCGCGGAGGAAGTCCTCGATCTGCACCGGGTACAGGTTTTCGCCGCCGGTGATGATGACATCCTTCTTGCGGTCCACCAGATAGATAAAGCCCTCCTCGTCCCGCATGGCCATGTCGCCGGTCCACAGCCAGTCGCCGTGCAGCACCTCGGCGGTGGCCTTGGGATCCTTGTAGTAGCAGGTCATCACGCCAGGGCCCTTCACGGCCAGCTCGCCAACCTCGCCCTGGGGCACGTCGTTGCCCGCCTCGTCGATGATGCGCGCCTGCCAGCCGTAGCCGGGAATGCCGATGGCGCCCACCTTGTCGATATTGTCCACGCCCAGGTGCACGCAGCCGGGGCCGATGGACTCGGACAGGCCGTAGTTGGTGTCGTACTGGTGATTCGGGAATTTCTCCTTCCAGCGCTTTATGAGGCTGCGGGGCACAGGCTGGGCGCCGATGTGCATCAGCCGCCATGCGGACAGGTCGTAGTCGTCCAGGTTGATCTCGCCCCGGTCGATGGCGTCCAGTATATCCTGGGCCCAGGGCACCAGCAGCCACACGATGGAACACTTTTCCTCGGCGGCGGTCTTGATGATGGTCAGCGGCTTCACGCCCTTGAGCAGCACAGCCTTGCCGCCCACCAGGAAGGAGCCGAACCAGTGCATTTTCGCGCCGGTGTGGTACAGCGGCGGAATGCACAGGAATACGTCCTTATGGGTCTGGCCGTGGTGCTTCTGTTCGGTGCGGCAGGCGTGCATCAAGCTCTCGTGGTTGTGCAGTATGGCCTTGGGGAAGCCCGTGGTGCCGGAAGAGAAGTAGATGGCAGCGTCGTCCTCGTCCTCGATGTCGATGTTCGGCGCGCTGCTGGGCTGGTTCGCAGCCAGGTGCAGGTAATTCTCCGCGAAGGTCGGGCAGTTGTCGCCCACGTAGAACAGCAGCTTCACCCGGGGCATCCTGTCGATGCTTTCCTCCACGCGGCCGATGAACTCCGGCCCGAAGAACATGGCGTCCACATCGGCGAGGTTCGCGCAATACTGGATCTCATCCGCGGAATAGCGGTAATTCATCGGCACCACCAGCGCGCCGGTCTTGAGTATGCCGAAATACAGGGGCAGCCATTCCAGGCAATTCATCAAAAGTATGGCCACCTTGTCGCCCTTTTTGATGCCCCGGCTCAGCAGCAGGTTGGCGCAGCGGTTGGCTTTTTCATCGAATACGCCCCAGGTGATCTCCCGGCGGAATTCCTCGGAAGCGCCGCGCTCGATCAGCTCGTACTCCTTCCAGGTCACCCGGCGATCCTCGCGCACCTCGGGATTGATCTCCACCAGTGCGATCTCGGGCCCGTATTTTCTGGCATTTTTTTCAAGAATCTCGGTAATTGGCATGTGAATCGGCCTCCAGTAAAATAATAAATCCGTCCTCCGCTTGCGCAGAGGACGGGAGCATACCCGTGGTACCACCTCTATTTGGCGCAGCCTTGCGGCCGACGCCCTCACGGAACCGCGCCAACGCCGTTCCCGCGCTGTATCGGGCGCGCCCGCCGCAGCCTACACAGGCCACAAAGCCCTTCGGTGCGGTGCTCCGGAGTGTATTCAGCCCTGTCGCGCAACCGCCTTTCACCCGCCGGCGGCTCTCTGATGCGTAGGAAACGGCTTACTTATCTCCATCCTTGCATTATCCGAAGTATAACATCATATCCCATTCCCCGCAAGTTAAACTTGCGTTGATTCGCGGTCTATTCCTTCCCGCCCTCGAAGTGTTCCTCGTTCGTACCGTCCTGCCAGAGCCGTTCGATGTTGTAATACTGGCGCTCCTCGGGATGGAAGATGTGCACGATCACGTGGGCATAGTCCAGCACGATCCAGCGCGCGCCGTTCTTGCCCTCCTTGCGCCTGGGCTCGATGCCCTCCTCGGCCAGGTGATCCTCCACGTCCTCGGCCAGGGTGTGCACGGACTGCACATTCCGGCCGCTGGCGACCACGAAGAAATCGGTGATGGATGTCATGTGCCCGACCTCCAGTATCTGTATGTCGGTCGCGCCCTTTTTGTCCAGAATCCCGGCGATCTTCTCGGCCAATGCCTTGGAATCGATCATGTTGCGTACCTCCTGTAATTTGTTTTTGTCGGTATACAGCGGTCTTTATTCATTGCGCATCGTAGTTGTCCAGCAGTGCCTGGGAACGGGGATGGATGGTCTGACCCTTGGATTTCAGATGTCTGGCTGACAGCCTGGTACAGTAGCACATGGCCTTGTAGATGTCCTTCTCCGCCAGCTTCCGCGTCTTTTCCAGGCCGGGAAACGCTTCACGGCCCGGTTCGATGAAATCCGAGACATAGATCAGCGCGTCCATCGCAGACATATGGCCGTCCCCCACCGTATGCTTGCGAATGGCGCTGAGTATCGAAGGATCCCGGACGCCGAACAGGTCCCGCGCCAGTATCATGCCCGCCGGCGCGTGGAGTATCGCCCGGGTCTCCAGCTCCTGGGCGTCCAGGTCGGGCAGGTTTTCAATCACCAGCGCCCGCATATCCTCCTCCGGCATCGATTTTGCGCAGTCGTGCAGCAGCCCCGCCAATCGCGCCCGCCGGACATCCACGCCGTATCGCGGGGCCAGGCGGGTGGCCGTATCCGCCACGCCCAGGGTGTGGGCGAACCGGTGCTCGCTCAGCATGCCCTTCAGCCGCTCGAGGATCTGCGCCTCGCTGTACTTGCAAAGGTAGAGCCCCTTATCCCGGATATAGGCGGCAACCAGGGGCGGAACGCAATCGTCAATGGGCTGCCCCTCGGCAACCATTCGGCGCACCGCTGTGGAGGACAGCGGCGGGCCGCTGACGGGCAACAGATCCACGCGGGTGTGGTAACAGCTGCTGATGGCCCGGGCCCGCAGGCGGGCCATGTCCTCGTCGCATCCCGGACGGCTGACCGCCGCAAATGCGCACAGCCGGGCAATCCGGGGAAATTCCCGCCAGGTATCCAGCTTGTTCAGGGCGTCCGCGCCCAGGATATAGGTCCATTCCACCTCGGGGTGTTCCACGGTCAGCGTCGAAAGGGTGTCCACCGTATACGTGGGGCCCTGTCGCTGTATTTCAAGGTCGCTGGCATACAGGCCCGGATGTCCCTCCGCCGCCAATTCGGCGATGCGGAGCCGATCCCATTTGTCCGTGGCCCGGGTCTTGTGGGGCGGATCGCCGGATGGCATCAGCGCGACCCGGTCCAGCCCCAGCGCCGACATCGCCGCCAGGGCGATGTCGATGTGGCCGTTGTGTACGGGGTCCAGGGTCCCGCCGAGTATGCCGATCTTCATGGGCGCGCCTCCAGATACAGCTTTGATGATCCATTATAACACATTTTCCCTTAACAATCTACCTTCTTGGGCGCTTTTTTTCAAATATGACGAAATTCCGGCAAATATGGCAAGTATTTGCTTGACAAGAATAGCAATTCCTGTTATTATTCTGTTATATCACATGAAGGAGTTGGGAAAAGAATGGGTATGAAGCGAAGGATGGCGCTGCTGCTGGCGCTGCTGCTCTTTGGGATGCTTGGCGCTTTGGCAGAAAACGACCTTGTGCTGGTGGATGTCGATTTGGACCCGGAAGAACCCGGCATCAACGAAGAAGCGCTGGATTTTGTGCTGGACGACCCCGACCTGTCGCTCGACATGTCACTCGAAATTGACGATATGGAAGACCCGCCGCTCGATTTGTCGGACGTGGACCAGAACATCCAGGTGGAACTGTCGGAGACAGGGCCCGCCAATAACGCAGTCGTCGGCGACACAGTGACCGAGAATGGGATTCGTTATGAAATCACCGATGCCGGGGCCGTTGTGGCGGGTTATGATGGAGAAGAACCCGTGGCGATTGTGATTCCCTCCGCTGTCGAAGGCTTCCCGGTAGTCTCCATAAAATACAATGCGTTCTTAGGTTGTGCATCATTGACAAGCGTGACGCTTCCCGATGGCCTGGCCTCCATAGGAGAACTTGCATTCATTGGCTGCACGTCATTGACAAATGTAACGCTTCCCGATGGCCTGACGGCTATTGGAGACTCAGCATTCTCCGGCTGCACCTTACTGGCCAATTTGACGCTGCCCGAAGGCGTAATCTCCGTCGGAGAACGCGCCTTTAGTGGATGTACGTCACTTGAGAGCCTGATATTCCCGGACAGCGTGACGACCATCGGCTTGTCTGTATTTGAACGATGCGTTTCCCTGAAGCGCGTGGTGCTTTCAAAAGGCCTGACGTCTATCGGCCAGGCTATTTTTGCAGGTTGCGACGGGTTGGAAGAATTGACAATGCCTGTTTCAGCACTGGAAGCCGGTTTTGACGCAAAAAAGATCGTTGTCGTATCGGACGGACAATATGAATTGCCGTTCGAATGCTTTCGGTATCGTGAAAAAATGGAGGAAATAACGCTTTCAGACGGCCTGACGGGGATTGGCGATCGTGCCTTTTGGGAAAGCAAAAAACTGCGCTCAATCAAGCTTCCGAACACCCTGAAAACCATCGGCGAAGGGGCGTTCGCCGGGTGCACAAAATTGGCGAGCATTTCCATTCCCGCAAGCGCGACCAATTTGGGCGGAGAGATGTTTGCAGGCTGCGCGGAATTGGCTTCGGTATCTGTTTGCAAATTATCCGGAGAGATGTTTGCTGGATGTACCGGCTTAAAAAAGGCCGTCATAGTCGAAGGCGCTACAGAAATACCGGAATCAGCATTCTCATACTGCACCAGTCTGGAAGAGGTTGTCATTCCCAACACCGTCACCGACATCGGGGAATCGGCCTTCTGGAGGTGCAAAGCCCTGGCCAGCATCGACCTTCCCGATTCCCTCAAACGAATTGAACTCGGGGCTTTCAACAGCTGTATTGGCCTGAAGCGCATTGTGATTCCAAACGGCGTTACTGAAATGGATGAGGCGTTCACCAACTGTACCGGCCTGAAGGAAGTCACGATTCCGGGAAGCGTTGAGGATATGGGTGGAACCTTTGCGGGCTGCACGGGGCTTGAAAAGGTGGTCATATCCAACGGCGTAGAGGTGATCGCTGACTCTTTTTTAAACTGCACCAGCCTAAAGGAGGTAACCCTGCCTAAGAGCCTCAGGCGCATTGACGGAGCATTTGTCAACTGCACCAGCCTCAAACAAATATCGCTTCCCAACGGATTGACCGAAATGTTCGAGGCCTTCAAAGGCTGTACCGCCCTGAAAAGCGTTGCCATCCCTTCCAGCGTAACGCACATTGACAGATCCTTCTACGGTTGTACCGCCCTGAACAGCATTGCCCTCCCTTCCAGCGTAACGCACATGAGCGATGCCTTCTTCGGCTGCACAAGCCTGAAAAAAATCAGCATACCCAACAGCGTCGATGATATGTTCGGTGCGTTTATTGGCTGCGAGGGTCTTAAAAGTGTTTCCTTCGCGGAAGGCGTCAATGCAATCTCCCCCCGTTGCTTCGACGGATGTGTGTCCCTGAAATCCGTCACGATACCCGGCAGCGTAAAAAGCATCGGTCAGGGCGCGTTTATCGGCTGTTACAGCCTTGAAACCGTCAACATTAATTCCGGGGCAAAACAGATCGACGACTTCGCCTTTGCCCAGTGCGGCGCGCTCCAGCGAGTCAATATTCCAAAGAGCGTCAACAATATCGGAGATAATGCCTTCTCGATCTGTGATACCTATTACTGGCCCACCCCTGAAGAAGAGGACGATGAAGGAACGGAAGTGGACAATGAAGGAATGGACGATAACCGGTCGCATTCCAGGAAGGGGTATTCATATGAGAGGGACGAGCATTATGTCCTGGAGGGCGATTTATCGCTGCCCCCAAATCTGGTGCTCCATGTCGTCAAGGGATCGAAAGCAGAAGCTTACGCAAAGAAATACAAGATACCCGTTGAAGTCGAAGCCGCTGGCCTCCACATCGTGCAAGGCAATTCGGCAACGCTGTGCGTTGGCTGTAAATTGACGCTAACGGCAAGGACAGGCGTCTCCGACACCAAGGGCGACCTCTCCTGGAGCAGCAGCAATAAGAAGGTGGCGATGGTATCTAAAAAGGGCGTGGTGAAGGCGCTGGCCAAGGGCACTGCCATCATCACCGTGAAGACGTCCGCGGGCAAGAAGGCGACTTGCAAGATCACGGTGCCTACCGCGCCCAAGAGCGTGCGCTTGAACAAGACGAAGGCAACGCTCAAAGGAGGCGAAAGCCTTAACCTGAAGGCTACGCTCAGCCCCTCCGACGCCAAGACCGTTTTCACCTGGGCCTCCAGCGACAAGCGCGTTGCAACCGTGTCAGACGAGGGCACGGTGATTGCGCTGGCCAAGGGCTCTGCCACCATCACCGTGAAGACGTCCAACGGCAAAAGCGCGTCCTGCAAGATCTCGGTGTCCAGTAACATCACAAAGCCCTTAGAGGTAAAGCTCAACATGGAAAAGGCGACGGTCGTTGTAGGCGGCAGTCTGACCCTGAAGGCAACCATCAGCCCTTCAGGCGTAAAATCCGGCCTCACCTGGACCACCAGCAATGCGCGCGTTGTGACGGTGTCTGACAAAGGTGTGGTGAAGGGATTGAAGAAGGGTACCGCCACCATCACCGTGAAGACGTCCAACGGCAAAAGCGCGACTTGCAAGGTCATCGTGCCTACGGCGCCCAAAAAGATATCGCTCAGGTGTGAGGGCAAACGCAGGAAGGGAGAGACCTTAAAACTGATCGTAAAACTGACCCCAGATGACGCTAAAACCACGCTTACCTTTACCAGCAGTGACAATAAGGTGGCAACGGTCACTGACGAAGGGGTTGTGACATGCCTCTCGGCGGGGAGGGTCAGCATTAGGGTGAAAACCGCCAACGGCCTTAGTGCAATATACGGACTGCAAGTGAAGGAATAGCGAAAAACCATGATCAAGGGGTCGCCCGGCGACCCCTTGATCATCATACATGTTATGGCTGTAAGCCTGCTATGCCGTGAATACTGCGGCGAGCCGGGTTCGATACTCTATGAAAGCCGGGTGAAGGGACGCCGTTCTCCACCGCTTCGTCGATTTAACCCAAATTGATTGCAGCGCCTCTCAAAAGCCCTTATAATTAAGGCTGATGAGAGGTGTTTCGCATGTTCATTGCATCCGGCTGGAAGGATTACGAGGTCATCGATACCGGCGACGGCGAAAAGCTGGAGCGCTGGAATGACATCCTGCTGCGCCGTCCCGACCCCCAGGCCATCTGGCCGAAGCAGGCGCCGGGGCTGTGGGAAAAGGCCGACGCCTGGTACCACCGCTCCCAGAAGGGCGGCGGCGAGTGGGAATTCTTCAGGAAGCTGCCGGAGCGCTGGACGGTGAACTGCGGTGAATTGAAGTTCTACGTGCGTCCCACCGGCTTCAAGCACACCGGCCTGTTCCCGGAGCAGGCTGTGAACTGGGATTGGATGGCGGGGCTCATTCGAAGGGCAAAGCGCCCGATCAAGGTGCTGAATCTGTTCGGCTACACCGGCGGAGCCACCTGCGCCTGCGCGATGGCCGGGGCGAAGGTGACCCACGTGGACGCCGCCAAGGGCATGGTGCAGTGGGCCGGGGAAAACCGCAGGCTCTGCGGCATCGACGAGACGCAGGTGCGCTGGATCATCGACGACGCGCTGAAGTTCGTGCAGCGGGAGGCCCGTCGCGGCAACGCCTACCAGGGCATACTGATGGACCCGCCCAGCTACGGCCGGGGTCCGGGCGGCGAGGTCTGGAAGCTGGAAAACGAGCTCTACGGCCTGGTGGACGCATGCGAAAAGGTACTGGCCGGGGACGCCCTTTTCATGCTGATCAACAGCTACACCACGGGCCTGCAGCCCGCCGTGCTGAACAACATGCTGACCATGACCGTGGCGCGGGGTCGGGGCGGCAGCGTCGCCGCCGACGAAATCGTGCTCCCCGTCACTGCCGGGGGCGTGCTGCCCTGCGGGGCCAGCGGACGGTGGAGCGGCGAAGATATGTAAGAGGTATGCGATGAACTTCAGGGTTTTGCCGAAGGGATACCGGTACGCCGGAACGCTGGACTTCATGCGCAGCCGTGCGCAGATGAAGGCGGTGCTGATCCTGTCGCTGGGGCTGGTGATCGTGCCGGTCATCGGCGGGCTGCTTCTCGTGCCGGTGGGACCCTCCTGGCGCCTGATGGCGTCCCGCTGGTACATGTGGCCAGGGCTTGGGCTCGCGCTCGTCGCCTACATACCGCTGCACGAGCTGACCCATGGCGTTTCCATGTACGCCCTCTCCGGCGTGAGGCCGAAGTACGGATTAAAGCTACCCTACGCCTATGCGGGCAGCACGGTATGGTTCGACCGGAAATTCCATGTGATAACGGCCCTCGCGCCGGTGGTGCTGTGGGGCGTCGCGCTGCAAATCGCCATTGCCATGCTCCCACCGGAGTGGTTCTGGCCGCTTTGGATCGTGCAAATTTCCAACCTTTCCGGCTCTGCGGGCGACATGTACACCGTCTGGGCGCTGATGCGCATGAAGGGCGATTTGCTGATACAGGATACCGGCGTGCGAATGCGGATTATGAAGAAAGCAGAGTGAAGCGTGCAGAGTGTAGAATGTCGAATGTAATATAAGGAAATACCGCACAATGCTCATGGCGCATTAACGGCTGATTTCTTGACTTGCCGCCAGCAAGCCTTCGAAATCTGCAGTTTGCAATCGACTAAAATTCATCTCGTTACTGCACGACTCGATTATGCGGTATTTCCATAAAGAAATCCCCCAGGATTTCATTCCCCATTCCCCATTCCTCATTCCTCAATTAAGAAAGGTTCCCAATGATACTCCTGACGATACAAAACGTAAACAAATCCTTCGCGATGAACGAGGTGCTGAAGGACGTGAATCTGACCCTGCAGGCCGGACAGCGCATGGGTCTGGTCGGCGTGAACGGCAGCGGCAAATCCACACTTTTCCGGCTGATCAACGGCGACATGGTCCCGGACAGCGGCACGATCTCCCTCGTCAAGGGCATGCGGGTGGGCATGCTGACCCAGGACGCCGACATACAGAGCGAGCTGACCATCCAACAGGAGCTGGAGCGGGTCTTCGAGCCGGTTCGACAGATGGAGGTCAGGATGCGGCAGATGGAGCACGAGATGGCCGAGAAGCACGGCGACCCCGAGGCCTTCGACCAGCTCTCCCGCGCCTATTCCCGGCTGGTGGATCGCTTTGAGGATGCCGGCGGCTACGAATGGCCCAGCCGCATACAGGGCGTGCTGGCGGGTCTGGGCTTTGCCCGGGGCCGGGAAAACCAGCCCGCGAACCTGCTCTCCGGCGGCGAAAAGACGCGCCTGTGCCTGGCGCGCCTACTGCTGACCCAACCCGATCTCTTGATGCTGGACGAGCCCACCAACCACCTGGATCTGGCCGCCACGCAATGGCTGGAGGAGACCCTGAAAAAGTACCGGGGCACGGTGCTGGTCATCAGCCACGACCGCTACTTCCTCAACGCCGTGTGCGACAGCATGGCCGAGCTTTCGATGAAGCGCATCACCCAGTACAGCGGCAATTACGACCGCTTTGCCGCCCAACGTCAGGCCAACCTGGAGCGGCAGCTCAAGGAGTACAAGCTGCAACAGGCGGAGATCGCCCGGCAGGAGGCCATCATCGCCCGCTATCGCATGTACAACCGGGAGAAGTCCATCAAGCTGGCCGAGAGCCGGGAGAAGCGCCTGGAAAAGCTGGAGCGCATCGAAAAGCCCATCAACGAACAGAAGGTGCGCTTCAACTTCACCGCCCGCCGGCGCACCGGCGACGATGTATTGATGCTGAAGGATCTTTCCAAGGGCTTCGAGGGGCGCACGCTCTTCGAGCACTTCAACCTCCACCTGCGCGCCGGGGACCGGGTGGCCATCATCGGGCCCAACGGCGTGGGCAAGTCCACGCTGCTGAACATCATCGCGGGCCAGCTGAGCGCCGACTGCGGCACGGTGAACTTCGGCAGCAACGTGGATCTTGGCTACTACGACCAGCAGCAGGCCAGCCTGCACCCGGAAAAGGACGTGATGAGCGAGGTGTGGGACGACTTCCCCCGCCTGGAGCCGGATCGCGTGCGCGGCGTGCTTGCGCTGTTCCTGCTGACCGGCGACGACGTGTTCCAGCCGGTGGGCACCCTCTCCGGCGGCGAGCGCGGGCGCGTGGCGCTGGCGAAGCTGATGCTCAAGCAGGACAACCTGCTGCTGCTGGACGAGCCCACCAACCACCTGGACATGGACAGCCGGGAGGTGCTGGAGGCCGCCCTGGAGGATTTCGAGGGCACGCTGCTCACCGTGAGCCACGACCGCTACTTCATCAACCGCGTCGCCACCAAGGTGATCGAAATGAGCCCCGAGGGCGCGGTGGAATACCTGGGCAATTACGACGACTATCTGGAAAAAAAGCGGGTTCAGGACGCCGGCGAGACAGCGGAAGCCCTGGACGGCGCGACCCGCACCCAGCAGGACAAGGAAAAGCGCCGTCAGCGGCTGCTCAGGGAATCGGCAAAGGCAATACAGGCGAAGCTGAAAAAGGCCGAAGACGACATCGCCGCCACCGAGCAATTGATTTCCGACCTGGAATCTCAAATGGGCCTGCCGGAGGTCTATGCCAACCCCGAAGCATCCGCGCGCGTCGCTCGGGAACACAGGGACGCCCAGGCGCGCCTGGATGCGCTGTACGAGGATTGGGAGGCGCTCAGCGAAGCCTCCGCGGACCAGTCGTAAGCAAACGCCCCGTTTATCTCAGAGAAACACCACATAATTAAACCTGGTGACGACGAGATGAGTTTCAGTCAGAAGCGAATCGCGAAAAATCGCAGGCTACCGGATTGATATGCCCAGGGTTTTCGCAGAAAGCAGGCGGCTGAAATTCACCCGTCAAAGCGCCGCGGGGATTGTGCGGTGTTTGTCTTGGCGTGGTTTTCAGAACGGTTCAGGATTGCGAAGCATAACCGGATGCATCACCGAAGTAACCGCTCTGCGTCCTTTGATATATTCTGTTCCAAAGGATTCATCAGAACGGGCGGTAGCCACTATTCCTGTTCCCTGTTCCCCGCTCCCTGTTCCCTGTTCCCTGTTCCCCGCTCCCTGTTCCCTCGTCTCGCACATTCCCGTATTTCACTGACGCTGAGCTCTAGAGTGTGTTTCTAAATCGGCATCCCGCAGTGTGGGTACACCATGAATGAAACACAGGTTGTAACGTTTGCACCATACCGCAAAGCGTAGTATACTAAGGGTACGGCGAAGGTCGAGTAATTTATGGGCAAGAAGCCCGATTTCTAAATTGATTGAGGTTCTCTCCTTGCACCACCATCTGTCCAGCGGCGAAGCCGCAAAAGGACGTACAGTAAAAT
>CACYZW010000091.1 GCA_902778995.1 uncultured Eubacteriales bacterium | reverse complement strand
CATTCACCCTACGGGCGAATGGTAATTGGCGGGGGACCCACTTCCCCCGCCAAGACCACCCCTTTGACAGATTTGCCTGAACCCCTTCGGGATTCCGGGAACGCACCGGCGTTTGCCCTATGGGCAATCGCCGGCAGCGCCGGGTTGGCATCCGCAGGATGCGCCCGGGCTGGTCGCGCCTGCGCGTAGGCGCAATGGCGCGACTGCTATGCGGCAAATCTGCAAGGAAGGCATTTTTACTCTGGTCGACAGGCTTCCCGACGTAAAAATGCCTCCGTTCCCGCCGTACATGTCGCCGGGAACGATTGAATATTGGAGGGGCTGCTCCCCTCCAATACCTCCCTGCATAGTTTGCTTGTATGGTGAATGGTAACTCAAATTTGTAAATGAACTATAAATAATTGTCCCTTTTCATTGTGCATTTTTCCCCCGTGTGCTATAATGCATTTCGATGTTCCGCAACAGCGCGGAAAATGAAATGGAGGCATAGGCAATGAAAATGAAGAAACTGCTGTGCATGGCCCTGGCCATGCTGATGGCGCTGAGCGCGATGGCGCTGGCGGAGACGGAGACCGACGGCGATCTCCAGGCGCGGCTGGACGAGGCCAACGCCCGCGTGGCCGAGCTGGAAGCCCTGGTGGCGCAGTACAAGCCCTATTATGAAAAGCAGGTCGTGGCCGAATTTGGCGAGGACGGCGTCATCTGGCGCGACGACGCCATGAAGGAGTACGAGGCCGCAGCCAGCGCTTACGCCCAGTACGGCCTGTCCATCGACGATTACGCCGACGGCATCAAGGAGGACATCCTGAAATCGCTGGTCAAGAGCGCCGTGATCGACGCCAAGGCCGCCGAGCTGGGCCTGGGCGAGGTGGACGACGAGACCCGCGCCAAGCTGGAGGCCGAGGCTGCGGAGACCTTCGAGAGCTACGTGACCTCCTACAAGAGCTACTTCGCCGCCGAGGACGCTTCCGAAGAGGACGCCCGCGCCCAGACCATCGCCGCGCTGGAGCAGTACGGCATGACCCAGGACACGCTGACCCAGCAGACCATCGACAGCTATATCGATGAGCAGCTGTACAACCACATCACCGAGGGCGTCACCGTTTCCGACGAGGATGTCAAGGCGAAGTACGATGCCATGGTCGAGGAAGCTCAGCAGAGCTACGCCGACGATTACAGCTACAACAGCGCCCGCAACGGCGGCGAGACCATCGTCTGGAATCCCGAGGGCTATCGCGCCGTGAAGCATGTGCTGATCAAGTTTGACGACGAGCAGTCCAAGCTGTACAGCGAGCTGCACGGCACCCTGGACAGCCTGAACGCAGAGCTGGAAGCCCTGGACGCGCCGGCCACCGAAGCGCCCGCCGAGGACGCCGAAGCGCCTGCCGAGGACGCCGAAGCGCCTGCCGAGGACGCCGAAGCGCCTGCCGAGGACGCCGAAGCGCCTGCCGAGGACGCCGAAGCGCCCGCCGAGGACGCCGAAGCTGAAGCGACCCCCGAGCCCACCCCGGTGCCCCGCAGCCGCGAGGAGATTCAGACCGACATCGGCAACGTCGCCACGGAGATCGAGGCCCTGTACAGCCAGCTGCTGCCCCAGGCCCAGCAGGTGATCGACGAGTTCAACGGCGGTGCGGACTTCAACAGCCTGATCGAGAAGTATAACGCCGACCCCGGCATGCAGAACGAGCCCACCGCCACCAACGGCTATGCCGTGTCCGCGAACTCCACCACCTGGGACCCCGCCTTCACCGAGGGCGCCATGGCCATCGAAGCCGTGGGGCAGATCAGCGGCCCCGTCTACGGACAGAACGGCATCCATGTGATCTACTACCTGAGCGACATCACCCCCGGCCCTGTGGCCTTTGAGGACGTCGCCGACGCCGTGAAGGACGCCGCCCTGCAGGACAAGACCGCCGAAACCTACGACAACCAGATCAACGCCTGGATCGAGGAGGCCAAGCCGGTTTACCACGTGGATCGGTTCTGATCGATGAAACCTTCGCGCATCCGCCCGTTATGCGGGCGGATGCTTTTTATGGCCTGCGCAAATCGTTAATTTGACATTCCCCGTTTCCGTCTATAATATATAATGGTGGTTTGGGCGCTGCCCACAAATGCGATATCCCTACAGGAGACCGAAATGAAGTCACTTTTTTACGGCAGATCCGGCAAGTGGATCCGGCGCGGGGCGCTGATCCTGCTGGACATGGCTTTTGTGTTTCTCGCCGTCTATTGTTCGATGCTGCTGCGCTTCGACGGCCACATCACAAAGATGCAGTACGGGTATACCATGCGCTGGATGCCCGCCATCATCGCCGTCTATGCCATATGCAGCGTCGCCGGCGGCGTTTACGATATGATGTGGCGCTATGCCGGGGGGCCGGAGTTCTTTCGCCTGGCCATGGTCTATGGCGCTTCCTGCCTGATCACGCTGCTGCTGAACACCGTAATCAACTGGCACATCTCCCGGCCTGTGCTGGTGATGACCGCCATCATCATGCTGATACTGGTCGTCTCATCCCGCTTCATATGGCGCTGGCTGCGCGGCGCGTTTACCCGTGACGGCAAAAAGCGCCAGACGCGCATACTGATCGTCGGCGCGGGCGAGGGCGGGGCCTACGCCGTGCGCATCTGCCAGCAGAACCGGGCCAATTTCGGTACGCCCGTGGCCTTTGTGGACGACAACCCGATGAAGCGCCACATGCGGGTCAGCGGCATACCGGTTTGCGGCACTGTGGACGACATCCCCGAGATCGTGAAGCAAAAGAGCATCGACGAGATCATCGTGGCGGTGCCGGGGACCCACGGCGAGCGGCTGACCGAAATCATCAGCCTGTGCAAGTCCACCCGCTGCCGCACGCGCATACTCTCCGACCCCAACGACGTGGATCGCGCCGGGAAGGCCACGGCCTTCCGCGAGCTGAACACCTCCGACTTCCTCTCCCGCGCCGAGGTCGCCCTGGACATGGACATGATCCGGGGTTACCTGACCGATCAGGTGGTGATGGTCACCGGCGGCGGCGGCAGCATCGGCAGCGAAATCTGCCGCCAGATCATGCGCTTCGGGCCGAAGAAGCTGCTGGTGTTCGACATCTACGAAAACTGCGCCTACGAGCTGGAATGCGAGCTGCGCCAGCGCTACGGGAACGACTGCCCCGTGGCGGTGTTGATCGGCTCCATCCGCGACAGGAAGCGGCTGGACGAGGTCTTCGAGGCCTGGAAGCCCTCGGTGGTTTTCCACGCCGCGGCCCACAAGCACGTGCCCCTGATGGAAATCAGCCCCGGTGAGGCGGTGAAGAACAACGTGTTCGGCACGCTGAACCTGCTGGAATCCGCCAGCAGGCACGGCGTGAAGCGCTTCGTGCAGCTTTCCACCGACAAGGCGGTCAACCCCACCAATGTGATGGGGGCCACCAAGCGCATCACCGAAATGCTACTGCAGGCCTTCGCCCGCCACACCGACATGAAGTGCATGGCCGTGCGCTTCGGCAACGTGCTGGGCAGCCACGGCAGCGTGATACCGCTGTTCGAGGCCCAGATTCGCAAGGGCGGCCCGGTGACGCTGACCCACCCGGACATCACCCGCTACTTCATGACCATCCCCGAGGCGGCCCAGCTGGTGCTGCAGGCCGGAGGCCTGGCCCAGTCCGGGGCCATCTACGTGCTGGACATGGGCGAGCCGGTGAAGATCATCGACCTGGCCCGCAAGCTGATCCGCTTCTACGGCTACGAGCCCGGCGTGGACATGGAGATCACCATCATCGGCCTGCGCCCCGGCGAAAAGCTGTACGAGGAGCTTATGATGGACAGGGAGAGCGCGGGCGTCACCCGCACCGCCCACGACAAGATCTTCGTGGCCCCGCCCCTGGATTTCAACGAGGAGGCCTTCCAGCGGCAGCTTGACGTGCTGAAGGCCGCCGCCGACCGGGACGACGACCAGGCCATCGTGGAAGGCCTGATGGACATCGTCAAGACCTATCACCCGAACCGGGACATGCTGGCGGGATAGGCCTGCGGCGGCGCTGTCGGCGGGGGAGACGAATTACCTACCATATTAAAAAGCGGGGAACGGCGCGAAATGCCGTTCCCCGCGACTGATCGCCGGGTTATTCGTAGATGAATTGGTGCAGCGCCTTTGCGTTGGCTTCGAAATCGGGCTTGATGCACCAGGTCCTGCCGAACATGCCGGCGTCGAAGGTGCCGTCGGCGGGAACGCGGAACTCGGACAGCTTGTTCATGTCCGCCTTCATGCACACGCTTGCGAGGTTCATGATCTCGTCGAAGGACAGGTTCGTCTCCACGTATTGCAGCATGGTGGTGACGATGCCCGTCAGCTTGAGCACGTTGACGCCCTGCATCTTCCTGGCGATGGCCACCAGCACGTTGCGCTGGCGGCTGGTGCGGGCGTAGTCGGAATCGCTCTTGCGGATGCGGGAATAGGCCAGCACCTGCTTGCCGTTGAGCAGCACCTGTTCGCCGGAGGGCACGGCGTCGGATATGTACTTGCCGGAGCCGTCCTTCGCGCCCACGCTGGAGGCGTTCAGCCGGCGGATCGCGCCGCTTTCGGCGGGAGTGACGTCCAGCTTCACGCCGCCCAGGGCGTCCACGACCGCTACCAGGCACTGCATGTTCACCAGCGCGTATTTTTCAATGTTCAGGCCGAGGTTTTCGTTGATCGTGCGGATGGTCAGCTCCGGGCCGCCGTATACGCAGGCCGCGTTCAGCTTCTGCCCGCCGTAGCCGGGAATCTGCACCCAGATGTCCCGCATGATCGAGGACAGCTTCATCTGGTTGGTCTTGGCGTTGATGGACAGCACGATCATCGTGTCCGTGCGCAGATACTTGGTGTCGCCGCGGGCGTCGGTGCCCAGCAGCAGTATGTTCATCCAGTCCTTGGACAGGCCCGGGGTGACGGCGAGATCGGTGACGTTGATGTGCTCGTCCACCACGATCTCCTCTTCCTCCTCCTCGTCGCCCTCCACCACGTATTCCTCGTCGTCATAGTCCGCGCCCTGGGCGCCGCCTGCGACCGCCTGATCCTCCTCGTTCACGCCCAGGAAGTAGCGCAGCAAATCGCCCACCACGTCCTCCTTATTGTCCTGCTCCGCCAGCGCCCCGAAGGCGCCGCAAAGCAGCAGGCACAGCGCCAGCAGCGCCGCGACCGTATTTTTTATATGCTTCTTCATATTGAAAGCCTCCATGTCGGTGATACATGCTATTGTACCAGCGCCGGGGCATAAAATCAACCCGCCCTTTGAAACTCAAAATACACTTCAAACCAGCTTCATAATTTGGGCGAGGGTGCGACAACGGCATTTTTAGGCCATGAACGGGGCGCGGGCATACAAAATTTGCCGGCGCCCCGCCAGATATTTCCGTCAGGCAGGAATCCCGGGGCCCGGCGCAGAATAGAGGATATGATCCTTTCCAGCCGGAGTGCGACGCCATGAACGTTTACGATTTCGACAACACCATACTGCGCGGCGACAGCACCGCCCGCTTCTTTGCCTTTTGCCTGAGGCGGTATCCCCGCATGCGGCGGGACATTCCCGCCCAGGCGGCAAACGGTCTGCTGTTCGTGCTGCGCATGCGCAAAAAGCAGGTCTTCAAGCAGCGCATGCTCCGTTTCCTGGCGCTCATCGGCGATGTGGACGCCGCCGTGGACGCCTTCTGGAAGGAGAACATGTCCCGCGTCAAGGCCTGGTATCCCCCCCGGCACCGCCCGGACGACGTGGTGATCTCCGCCTCGCCGGAGTTTTTGATTCGCCCGGCCTGCGAGAAGCTGGGCATCGGCTGCGTCATCGGCTCGCCGGTGGACAAGCGCACCGGCCATTTCTACGGCCCAAACTGCCACGGCATGGAGAAGGTCGTCCGCTTCCACGCCCGGTTCCCCGGCGGAAAAATCGACGAATTCTATTCCGACTCCCATTCCGACGACCCGCTGGCTGCCCTGGCCCGCAAAGCCTATCTGGTGAAGGGCGAACGGCTGGAGCCGTGGCAATGAGCCGCTGAAGGGCACTCCCGCCGAGGGGGGGTGGCTGGTCCGGCGCTGGTTCAGGGAAACGCAAGCTGATACTGAAATATGATAAAAGATGAAGCATTCACAGGCAACAGGGATACGTGCGGGCCGCGGTCGCCGGGCGTCGAAACAAATGGTTCGGCACGCGGCGGCATGAAGGCCCGCTACCACCTTCCCGGATTGTTTGAGTTTTATGAGCTGTACCGGGCATTTCTGCCCTTGTTTCGCGAGCACCGGGAGTGGTTCTACGACTGGTGCGAGATCGGCTCCATATACGGCGCGCCCGCTGACTGCCTCTGGGGCGGCGGGCGCGTGGGGTTCGGGGACGCGGAGCCGGCGGACGTGGCCGCGCTGATGGGGGAATACGCGGTTTCCGCGCGGCTCACCTTCAGCAATTCGCTGCTTCGCGAGGAACATCTTTCCGACGCCAAATGCAACGCCCTGTGCGCCCTGTTTGAATCGGGTGCGACACAAAACGGCGTGATCATAAGCTCTGATTTGCTCCTCGATTATCTTCAGAAGAAGTATCCGGGACTGTATCTTGTGTCGTCGACGACGAAGGTGCTGACGGCATTCGACCGGTTTGAGGCCGAGTTGAACCGCAAGGCGTTCCGGTATGTGGTGCCGGATTTCAGGCTGAACAAGGCCTGGGATCGCTTGAACGCCCTGCCCGAAGCCCTGAAGCAGAAGGTTGAATTCCTGTGCAACGAATGCTGCTGGTATGAATGCCCCGACAGGAAGGCGTGCTACGAGAACGTCAGCCGAAAGAACCTCGGGGAGAGCTGCGCGGATCACATCTGCGTTTCGCCGGACGCCCGGAGGGGCTATCGCTTCTCCGACGCGATGCAAAATCCGGGCTTCATCGGCATCGGGGACATTCAACGGGCCTACCTTCCGAACGGGTTTTCCCATTTCAAAATCGAGGGGCGGAGCCTGGGCAGCGCCGTCATTCTGGAATTTTTGCTGTATTACATGACAAAGCCGGCGTATCAGCTTAAGGTACGGGAGGAGATATACCTGGACAGCGCCCTGGATCTGTTTTGAACAGCGCAACGCTGCCGACACCGGGCAAAATGAAGGGCGCGTTCCCTCTCCACTCGCGCAAAACCAGCAGTTCTTGCGCGACAGGCTCACACATTCACGGGTGAGCCGTGGCGCCAACCAGCCTTTGGTAGACGGCCTTGATGGTCAGGCCCTGTACGACGGTGGTAAAGAATACGATGGCATAGACGCATCCAAGCAGGATGTGATAGCTCACCTCCGGAAGCATGGTCGCCGTGCTCATGGCAAGGGCGACGGACAGCCCGCCCTTCAGGCCGCCCCAGGTGAACAGGGTGACGAAGCCCCTGCGGCTGAACCCGTCCGGGATGGGGCCGAGCAGGTAGGTGCCCGCCCAGAGGCTGCCCGAACGCGCCACAAGATTGCACAGTATGGCGATCAGGGACAGCGCAAACACATGGGGCATCTGGCAGATCCGGACAAAGGATATGCCGAGGATGACGTACAGCGCCGAATTCAGGAGGTTATCCAGAACCTCCCAGAATTCGTCGAACAGGTTCAGATTCCACGGGGCCTTCGCCGCTTCCCGCTCCCGCAGGGTGGAGAAGGTCACGCCGCACACCACGCTCGCGATGGCCCCGGAGCATTCCAGCGCCTCGCACAGCACATAGGCGCAGGCGATCATAAACAGGGCCGTGATGATTTGCAGCTTTTTGTCCTGCAGCCGCTTGAAAACCTGGAAGCTGATCCGCGTCACGGCGACGCCGATGAGGACCGCCCCGAGGAGCTCCCGCAGCATGATCGCGAAAAACCCGCCGCGCTCCCCGGCGGTCACCATCCCCGAAAAGACCACGAACAGCGCCACGCCGACCCCGTCGTTCAGCAGGGATTCCCCCTCCATCAGAAAACCGGTCTTCTTCGGCAGCCCGAATTTCTTCAGTATGCTCGTCGCCGCAATGGGGTCCGTAGGCGCTGTGATGCTGCCGAACATCAGGCAGGCCGGCAGGCTCAGGGGAATTCCAAAGATCAGCGCGGCGCCGTAGAACAGGAACCCGTAGATCAGCGCGCCGAGGAGCGTGCAAAAGAAAGCGAGCACGCTGATGGCATGGGCCTGCGCTCTGAACTGGCTCAGCTTTAAATGGCAGGAGCCGGCGAACAGCATGAAGCAGAGCACGCCCTTCATGAGCAGATCCTCGAGATTGAAGAGCTGAACCTGCTGCAATAGTTCGCCGGCGCTGCTGTTTTTCAGCGCCGCTCCCCCCAACAGCATGCAGGCGCCCACGAGCACCGACGCGATCAGGAGCACGATCTCATAGGTCAGATGAAAAAACTTCTCGTTCAGAAAGCCGACCACCACAATCACGCCGAGCACGATGGCGGACAACAGCAAAAAGTGATCCATATCGAAACGCCTCCGTATTTCTGAAAGGCCGGGAGCGCGCCTTCGCGCCTCCCGGCACCCTTGTTTTCCCTCGTTTACCCGTTGTCATCGAGCACCGACGGCACCTCCCTGCCCAGGAAGCGGGCGATGGCCCGGGTGGCGACCTCGTGATCGCAGATGTGGGGCGCGCCGGAGGTGAGCACATAGCCGAAGACGTGGCCGTCGCCCGTCCGCATGGGCACGCAGCCGCCCTCCGTGGCGTAGCTGGCCTTGTTGGCGAGAAAGGCGGGCGCCTGGCGCGTTCCGGCCTGGATTTCAGCGTACAGGCGCAGCGTGGAGAGCCCGGTTTCCCGGGCTGTGTTCAGCTTTTTGTTCATCCACCAGTCGTTTTCAAGGCCGACGCCGTCCATGTGGTGGGAAAACACGATGGCGCCGTTGGCTATGACGCGGACGGCGGAGGGATAGCCAAGGTCGCGGGCCAGTTCAATGGCGGACAGGCCGATGGCGAGGGCCTCCCCGTTGGTTATGGGCCGAGGGAAGCGCAGGGCCTCGTCCTGCCGGCGTATGATTTCAAGCATGTCGGATGCTGTCATGGGTGAAGGGCTCCTTTCCTGTGTGCGCAAGCGCAGATCCTGCGCCGCCACGATTATCACGATTATATCAAATATAAAGCCCCGCGTCCATAGTTTTTTATCGCCTTCCCTTCACCCCCGCGCAAAAATATGTTATAATGTGGTCATCTGACACAGGAGGTGACGCTATGGAACCCATCTATGTCACGGGCCACCGCAACCCGGACACCGATTCCATCGTATCGGCCATGGCCTATGCCCAGCTGCGCACGGCGCTGGGCGACCGGGATTATGTGGCGGCGCGGCTGGGGCGCATCAGCGACGAGACCCAGCTGGTGCTGGACCGATTCGGCTTCGAGCCCCCGGTGCTGATTCACGATCTGCGCACCCAGGTGAGCGACCTGAACTTCGACACGCCCCCCGCGCTGAACAAGGCCGCCACGGTTGACCGGGCCTGGCAGCTGCTGCACCGGGACGAGAACACCGTGGCCCTGCCGGTGGTGGAGGAGGACGGCACGTTGTTCGGCATGCTGTCCACCAACACCATCGCCGCCCAGGACATGAAATCGGTGCTGTACCCGGAGATCGAGGACATCCCCGTGTTCAACCTGGTCAGCGCCCTGGAGGGCAGCATCGTGCTGGATGCCGAAAACCCCACCAACAGCGTTTCCGGCCGGGTGACCATCGCCCTGCCCGCCAACGGCGAGGAGGCCATCCGCCTGACCCCCGACACGGTGCTGGTCTGCGGCAACCAGCCCGACGTGATCATGGACGCCCTGCAGGCGGGCGTGCCCTGCGTGGTGGTCTGCCAGGCCGCCGTGCCCGAGGAGGCCAGGGAGCTGCAATCCAACAGCCTGGTCATCTCCACGCCCCAGGAGCCCTACCGCGCCGCCCGGATGATCTTCCAGTCGATACCGGTGTGGCGGGTGTGCCGCGTCACGAACCTCTGTGCGGTGCGTCTTACCGACTACGTGGACGACGTGCGCCAGATGGCCCAGGACAACAAGCACCGGGCCTTCCCCGTGGTGGACGACGA
>CACYZW010000090.1 GCA_902778995.1 uncultured Eubacteriales bacterium | reverse complement strand
CCTCCGTTCCGCGTTGCCAGAACGAAAAATCCATCCCACATCTTGTTCCATTTTTAATTGAGAATAGTATAACGGCTGAATTTCAGCCGCCTGCTGTCTGCAAAACCCTTGATCAGCCTGGGGTAGAACACATTGGATGGTGTGTCATATGAAAAAGGTTCGCATCACCGCCGTGCGCGTGGCGCGGTACGACGATCTGATTGAAAAATATGAAAACCCGATCCAGCACGCCTGCACGGTATCCGAGGGGCAGGCGTGGGTCGCCGACGGCTGGCGCAAGCCGGAGGGCTTCTGCGACAGCGCCTGGGACAGCGTGTCGCCCTTCGTGATGACCCTGGCCCACGGCGGCGAAGACCTCTATGAGGGCTGGATGAAAAATCCGAGGTCGGCCATGATTTCGTGCAACGACGGCTTCCGGCCGGTCAGCTTCCTGCTGGAGGCGTTGGACGAGTCGGCGACGTGACAATGCGATGAAGGACAGCACAAGAATGAAATGCGGCGCGATCGGCCTGACGTTGGGCCTGGTCGCGCTGATGCTGATATTGATACTGACCGCCGTTCATACCGTGGGCACGGACGGCGAACTGTATTACCGCCTGCAGACGAAGGCGGGCATACTGCCGGCGGCAGGCATCACCGACGATGAACTGCGCCGACTGGATCACAGGATGGCGGCCTATCTTGGGGGCGACTCGGCGGCGCTGGAGGACGACCCGCCCTTTAACGACCGGGAGATGGCCCATATGGCGGACTGCTTCCGGCTTTTCGCGCTGCTGCGGAAGGTGCGCGCGCGGCTGGCGCCCTGGGAGGTGCTGCTGATTGCGGGCGGGGCCTGGCTGTTGCAGGATCGAAGGCGCGCCCGACGGTGCGCGTGGCTGTCGCCGCTGATATTGCTGGTCCCGCTGGGGGCCTTTGCCATCTGGGCGGCGGTGGATTTCGACAGCGCGTTCGTCTTCTTCCACCGGCTGCTGTTCACCAACGACCTGTGGCTGCTGGATCCGCGCACCGACCTGTTGATACGCATCTGCCCGGAGAGCATGTTCGCGGCGATGGGTCTGCGCATAGGCCTTTGGAGCGTTGTCGCCCTGCTGGGCGTGCCCGCATTGGCGACGGCGGTGTGCGGGCTGTGGCCGGGAGGCGGGCAGCGACGCGACAGGGGATGGAAGGACAACCGGGGCACGGGGAAGAAGTACAGAATTGACAGCTGATATGGTGTCTTCCCGGGGCACATGGTTATCCGGAAAAGGATTTGAACAGGCATTTTCAGTGATTAAAATCGGAAAGAAGCATTGGCATGGGCAATAGAGACAGCTACCAGGCGCGCTGCCGCGCAAAGGCCGAAGACCTTCGGCGCCGGGGGGAGGCGCTGATCCTGTCGGTGGAATCCAGCTGTGACGAGACCGCCGTGGCCGTGGTGCGCAACGGGCGCGAGCAGCTGGCGAACGCCATCGCCAGCCAGATCGACACCCATGCGCTGTACGGCGGCGTGGTGCCGGAGATCGCGTCCCGCATGCATGTGGAGGCCATCGACCCGCTGCTGGAGGCGGCGCTGGCCGAGGCCCACGTGACGCTGGACGCCATCGACGCCGTGGGCGTCACCTACGGGCCGGGGCTGGTGGGCGCGCTGCTGACCGGGGTCAGCTGGGCCAAGGCGCTGGCCTACGCCATGGATGTGCCGCTGATCGGCGTGAACCACATCGAGGGGCACGTGTCGGCGAACTACATCGCCCACCCCGACCTCGAGCCGCCCTTCGTGTGCCTGGTGGCCTCCGGCGGGCACAGCCACATACTGAACGTCACCCGCTACGGGGAATACGAATTGTTGGGGCAGACCACCGACGACGCGGCGGGGGAGGCCTTCGACAAGGTGGCCCGGGTGCTGGACATTCCCTATCCCGGCGGGCCGCTGCTGGACAGGCTGGCCGACGCGGGCGACGACCATGCTTATAAATTTCCCCATCCCCACACTCAGGGGAAATACGACTTTTCGTTCAGCGGGCTCAAGACGGCGGTGATCAACCAGGCCCACAACCTTCGCCAGCAGGGCGTTGAGATCGACGCGAAGAACTTCGCGGCGTCCTTCCGGCGTAGCGTGGTGGACCTGCTGGTGGACAAGACCCTTGCCGCCGCCCGGGATACCGGCGCGAAGCGGCTGGCCGTGGCCGGAGGCGTGGCGGCCAATTCGCTCCTGCGTTCAGAATTGCAGGGCCGGGGCGAAAGGGCGGGGCTGAAGGTGTTCATACCGCCCAAAAACCTCTGCACCGACAACGCCGTGATGATCGGCTCCGCAGCCTTCTACCGCCTGATGGCGGGCGAGACGGCGGGGCTGGACCTGAACGCCGTGCCCGCGCTGAGGATGATAGGGGTATAGCGCGCGTTTCACCGTTGAAGATCATGCGCGGAAGGATATCCATACGCGCCTTCCGCGCTGGTCACGGCCCGCGTGATCGCTTCGCTGACGACTTCCGCAGCCAGCACCCCGACCAGGTCCTGATCCGCTTCGACCTCTCCGATGGATGCCGCGTAAATGCTGTCGCCGTCGGCGGAGGTATGTACCGGGTTGATGGAGCGGGCAAATCCGTCGTGGGCCATCCCGGCGATCTTGCAAAGCTGCGCCTTGTCGAAGCGGGCGTTTGTCAAAACGGCGCAGATGGTCGTATTGCCGGTGAACTTGTTCCCGATGACCGCGTAACTGCCGCGCATATACGCCGAGGTGGAGCGCAGTCCGGTCCTGTCCTCGTTCAGCATGCCGGCTATCTGGGTTCCGGTGCGCCAGTCAAAGACATCTCCGAGGGCGTTGAGCACCACGATCGCGCCGATTTTCAGCGCGCCGATCTGGAGCGCATAGCTGCCGATGCCGGACTTCATGCAGTACTTCATTCCGGCAGACTTTCCCACAGTAGCGCCGCACCCGGCCCCGTAATTGCCATCCCGATAATTGAGGGCTTCCATAGCCAGGCGGGCGGCTTCGTAGCCCATGGCCGCGTCCGGACGGACAGAGGCGCTGCCCACGGACAGATCATAGATATCGGCCTGGGCCACCAGGGGCACCAGGGCAAAGCCCGTATCGTAGCCGATGCCGCGTTCCTCCAGGTACTGCATGACGCCGTTCGCCGCGCCGAGGCCGTAGGCGCTGCCGCCGGCCAGCACGATGGCGTGAATCTGCTGGGCGGCCATCAGGGGATTGAGCAGCTGGCTTTCCCGGCTGGCGGGACCGCCGCCGCGCACGTCCAGCCCGGCGCGCATGCCGTCCGGCGCGATGAATACCGTACAGCCGGTGGCGGCCTCGACATTTTCAGTTTGGCCGATGCAGACAGGACCAATACCAGTGACAGGAATCTCTCGCATGTTATTACCCCCTCCGCACTTGTTTTCCCAGGGAAATACCGCATAATCGAATCGGGCAGTAGTGCGCGATGCGCATTGTGCGGGATTTACATGAGACATTATACCATGGCTGTTCCGGAAAGTCCAACATAAACCCATATCCAGCCAGAGCAGCCCCATGCGCGACATACGGCAAATATGCGGCAGTGCGACGCTATGGTGCGGCGTAATATTTCTATTCTGTTCCTGGATATTGCGTATTGACCATCTGAAAGAGGGTGGGTATAATGATTGGGTAGAAAAAAATACAGGAGGAATGGATAATGTTTGCGGCAGAAAGGGAAGGCGTGCGCGACCGAATCCGCGGCTGCATGATCGGCGGCGCGGTTGGCGACGCGCTGGGATGGCCGGTGGAATTCAAAGGCGAGCGTCAGATCTTCAACAGATACTGGCCGGACGGCATTGAAGCATACGATTTGAATGCTGCCGGCGAAGCAGAGATCACCGACGATACCCAGATGGCGCTGTATACGGCGAACGGGCTGCTCTACGGCGAAACGATGAATTGCCTTCGCGGACAGGCGGAACCCCCGCGCCGCTATGTGGCAACGGCTTACCAGGACTGGCTGGTCACGCAGGAGGCAGAGTACGGCCGCAAGACGAGTCTCCGCCCCGGCGGGATTTCATGGTTGAATGACGTTGAGGGCCTGTGGCGTCGGCGCGCGCCGGGCGGAACCTGCCTGCGGTCGCTGAGGCTGCAGAACGAAGCGCCCGGAAGGGTGGAGGATTACGTCCTCGCCGAGCTGAACGACAGCAAGGGCTGCGGCGGCGTCATGCGCGTCGCGCCGATGGGATTGAGGCATTGGCAGGATATCAGGGCGCTGGACTATGAGGGGGCGCAGCTCGCCGCGATCACGCACGGCCATTCGCTGGGCTACATGCCGGCGGCGGTGCTGGTTCATATCGTCAACCGCATCGTGTACCCCGAACAGCCGTCCCTTTCCCTGAAGGACATCATCCTGGAAGCGCGCGATACGACGGCGGAGGTTTTTGCCGGCGATCCCTTCCTTCCCAGGCTTTGCGACATCATTGACCGCGCTGTCGATCTCGCATCGCAATCCACGGATTCTGACCTGGAAAACATTCACCGGCTGGGCGAGGGCTGGATCGCGGAGGAAGCGCTGGGCATTTCCCTGTACTGCGCCCTGAAATACCGCGACGATTTTTCCGCCGGCGTCATCGCCGCCGTCAATCACAAGGGCGACAGCGATTCCACCGGCGCGGTGACGGGAAATATCCTCGGCGCATTGCTGGGATATGACGCGATAGAGGAGAAATGGAAGGAAAAGCTGGAGCTGAAGGATGTGATTCTGGAGATCTCGGACGATCTGTACAGCGGGGTGCCGGTCGATGAAGCCGGCGCGTGCACAGATTCGCAATGGCTGCGCAAATACAAAAGCCGGTAAGACAGGATGTGGCGGACCATGGCATACAAGGGTGGCGGATATGGCCTATACTGAATTGATAAAGAACTTCAACCGAATCCGGGCGTACATGCGCTCGTTCTATGTCTATGGCTTTCGCCATCGCGGCGAGTTCGACGAGAAGAGCGCCCGGGGCTATGACGACGAGCGGCGGCGGGTCGAGAGCTGGCTGGGGGAGTACATGAGCTTCCGACAGGACGGCTCGGGCCGACGCTTCTTCCTCTCCGTGGACAGCCGCGCCGTGGCCCACAACCCGCTGTATCGCGCCTTCAAGGCGAAGAGCTTTACCGACAGGGACATCATGCTGCATTTCCACCTGATGGACATACTGGCCGTATCGGGCCCTCTGCCCGTCTTCGATGTCATGGAGGCGCTGGCGGAGCGGCTGAACACCTTTGACGACGCGGACTATCCGGACGAGTCCACCGTCCGGCGCAAGCTGTCCGAGTGTGAGAAGCTCGGGCTGGTGGAAAAGGAAAAGCAGGGCAGGCAGACCCTGTACCGCCGGACGGAGGCGACGGTAGACCTCGATAGCTGGCGGGACGCCATCGACTTCTTCTCCGAGGCCGCGCCCCTGGGCGTGATCGGCGATTACTGCCGGGACAAGCTGGAAACGGCGCCTTCGCTGTTCAGGTTCAAGCATCACTATATCCTCAACGCGCTGGACAGCGAGGCCTTTCTGGCCCTGGTCGAGGCCATCAACCAGCATCGGAAGACCCTGCTGACGATGGGAAAGCGCAAAATCACGGTGAGCCCCCTCAGGCTGTATATCAGCGTGCAGACCGGCCGGCAGTATGTGCTGGCCTGGTCGGACTGGAGCCAGGGCTTTGCCTTTTTCAGAATCGATTCCATCGACGGCGTGAAGCCCGGAGACCCCGTGCAGCTTCCGGAGGATATCGAAGGCCGGCTGGGCAACTTCATGGGACATGTGTGGGGTGTCTCCAGGGGGGACAGCGCGACGCTGTATACGCTCGAAATGACGGTCGTTGCCGGGGAAGGGGAGGCGCACATCCCCCGGCGGCTCGAAAGGGAAAAGCGCTGCGGACAGGTGGAGCAGCTTGACGACAGGCACTGGCGCTATACCGCCCGGGTCTACGACGCGCTGGAAATGCTGCCCTGGATCAGGACCTTTATCGGGCGCATCGTGGCATTGAAGTGCGACGATGAGCGCGTGACGCAGCGCTTCTATCAGGATATGGCGGCCCTGGCCCGAATGTATGGGGGTGACGGCGATGCTGTTCAATGAAATCTATGGCAGCTATTACCAGGTCACGGCGCTGGTCCTCAGGGAGGCGGTCAGGGACAATCTGACCCGGGAGGGGCTTACGGAGCTCGTTCAAAAGCGGGCGTTTTCGGAAAGCGTCCTGGCGCTCCCGGAGGGCCTGCAGGGCGAGCGGTGGCGGCTGCTGCACCGGGACATGACCACGCCCATACAGGAAGGCCCCACCATGCCGCTCACGCTTTTGCAAAAGCGGTGGCTGAAGGCGCTGCTGCTGGACCCGAGGATGCAGCTCTTCAATCCGGACATGACGGGCCTGGAGGATGTGAAGCCGCTGTTCACACCGGACATGTTCGTGTGGTTTGACCGGTACAATGACGGGGATGACTATGCCGACCCGGCCTACGCGGCGCACTTCCGTACCATACTCGGAGCCCTGCGGGAAAGGCGGAGACTGGACCTGGAATATATTTCCAACCGGGACCAGCCAATCCGCATCACCGTCACGCCGCGTCATCTGGAATACTCGGAAAAGGACGACCGTTTCAGGTTGATCGCCTCGGACAGCAGGCGGGATTGGATCATCAACCTGTCCGGCATCGTCGCCTGCTCGCCCGGGGACCGACAGGCGTTGTCATCGAAATATGAAAAGAAGGCATTGACGGTGACCCTGGAGTTGGCAGACCGGCGCAATGCCCTGGAGCGCGTTCTGCTGCACTTTTCCCACCTGGAGAAGGAAACCGAGCGATTGGATGAAAACCGCTATCGCGTGACGCTGCACTATGATTCCCAGGATGAAACGGAGATGGTGATTCGCATATTGTCCTTCGGCCCCGTCATCCGGGTGCTGGAGCCGCCGCATTTCGTGGAGCTGGTGAAGCGGCGCATCGAACGGCAGATGACGTTCGCAACCTTTTTGCCTGGAGATGAAGCTGAAAATGGATTAGAATCTCAGACACAGGGGCGCCCGGAGGGCGCCTGCGAAGGAGGGATTTGATATGATTGAGATTCGGGGACGCTATAACACCGCGATTTGCTATTGCGACGAGATAGAAGATTCGGCGCGGGAACAGGTGCAGGATATGTGCGACCAGCGCGTGTTTTCCGATTCCGTCATCCGCATCATGCCGGATGTGCACGCGGGCAAGTCCTGTACCATCGGCACCACCATGACCATTGGGGATCGGGTGGTTCCCAACCTCGTGGGCGTCGATATCGGCTGCGGCATGGAGACCGTCAGGCTGGAGGAAGGGACCATCGACTTTGACCGCCTGGATCGGGTGATTCGCGAGGAGATTCCCTCGGGCACGTCCGTTCGCGGATGGCTTCACCCCCTGACGCGGGAGATCGACCTGACGGCGCTGAAGTGCCTGTCGGCGATCAATCTCCAGCGGGCGGCGTTGAGCCTGGGCACGCTGGGCGGCGGCAACCATTTCATCGAGGTGGACCGGGATGAAGATGGCGGGCTGTATCTGGTGGTACACTCCGGAAGCCGGAACCTGGGCGTGCAGGTGGCGACCCATTACCAGAAGCTGGGCTGGAATGCAATGAACCGCGTGCCCGATGACGCGCGCGCGGCGGTGATCCAGCGCTGCAAGGCGGAGGGGCGCGAGGCGGAGATCGAGCAGGCGCTCGCGGAACTGAACGCGCAATTCCGGGCGCCGACCGATATTCCCGAGCGGTTTGCCTATGTGGAGGGCCAAAACCTGGAGGACTACATCCACGACATGCGCCTGGTGCAGCGCTTCGCCGTGTTGAACCGGCAGGCGATGGTGCAAACCATCCTGGAGGGCATGGGGCTGCATGCGGCGGATCAGTTCACGACCATCCACAACTACATCGACACGGAACACCGCATACTCCGCAAGGGCTCCGTCTCGGCGCAGAAGGGCGAGAGACTGCTGATTCCCATCAACATGCGCGACGGCGCGCTGATCTGTGTGGGCAAGGGCAACCCGGAGTGGAATTGCTCCGCGCCCCACGGCGCGGGACGCCTGCTCAGCCGAAAGGCGGCGCAGGATACCCTCACCGTGGCGGAATTCCAGCGGCAGATGGCCGGCGTCTATACCACCTGCGTGTCCGAGGGAACGCTGGATGAATCGCCGATGGCCTATAAGGGCCTGGAGGCGATACTCTCCCAGATCGGCCCGACGGCGGAGGTCGTTCGGCGGGTCAAGCCCGTCTACAACTACAAGGCCAACTGAATCCGGATAATATGACAATGCTGCAAAGAAAATGAATAACATAACAAAATACGAATGTGAAAGGGGTTTCGGTTATGAAAAAGCGCGTCGTCTCTGTCCTTGTTTTCATACTGCTGCTGACATTTCTGAGCGCCGAAGCGCTGGCGGCAACCGTGTATATTTCGGGCAATTGTCACCTGCGAAGTGCCCCATCGAAGGACTCGACATCCCTCGGCGTTGTCAATTCTGACGATTTCCTGGAATACATGTACGAGAATTCTGAAGACTACCGCGGCGTCATGTGGTTCAAGGTGCGTTATGGCGGCAAGATCGGTTGGGTTTCATCGGTGTATGCCAATGTTGAGGAGGACGACGGCCCGATCGAAGACAAGTGGGTGCAGGTTTACAGCGATTCCAATGTCCGCGTTTCCCCCAACATAAACGCCGCAAAGCTGGGCGTGGCGGGCCGCGGCATGTCCCTGGATTATCTGGGCCATTCCATAATAGACGAGCGCGGTGTGATGTGGTACATGGTGAAATTCAATGAATATGACGCCTGGATCTCCTCCAAATATACCGTGCTGTTTCCGTAAGGAAATACCGCATAATCGCGCAGCGCGGTGATCGTGCGCTGCGCGATTATGCGGTGTTCCATGAAAACGCCCTCGTGCGCTTTCTTTATTTGAGCCCCAAAGTCGGCGCTATTGTCCGCAGCCTGGCCAGACAAAGGTGGGGTTCAGGTGCATTTCGCCGTTGTCGATGAGCAGGTTTTGGCCGGACATGGAGCGGTTGACGAGGGTCAGGAAAGCGATCCATTCGCATACCTCGTCCAGGGTCGTCCAGCGCTTCATGGGGGTGACATCCATGATGGCCTTCCAGAGGGCGGGGTCCTTCATGACCAGGTCGTTGGAATCGGTGAGCACGCCGCCCAGCGATATGGCGTTGCAGGTGACGCCCCGGGGGGCCACGCGGATGGCCACGTTGCGCATGTAGCCCACAAGGCCCGCCTTGCTGGCCACATAGAAGGGGAATTCCTGGCCGCTTATGGAGGAGGCGGAGGCGTTGAACAGTATGGCGCACAGCGCGTCGTTGCGGGCGATGTATTTTTCGGTGACGTTGATCGCGCCGACGAGGTTGGTGGCGATGTCGCCCTCTCCCCGCTGTACCCCCGCGTTGTTGAACAGTATCGCCACGCCCTCGATATCGGGAAGGGCCTCTTTGCGCCGAATATCGACGGGGTAATGCCGGTACATGGGGGATTCGATGGTCGCCGGCTCGATATCGATGCCGTGGACCTCATGCCCCAGGGACAGGTATTTCAGGGCTGCAGCCCGACCGATGCCCCGGGACGTCCCGGTTACGACCACCTTCATGCCGCGTGCGCCTGGAGATAGGCGCTGCCCACGCCGTCCCGCTGCCAGCGCCGGGTGACGCCGTAGCCGATGGGTGAGAATACGATCTCCATCAACAGCTCCAGGCCCGCGCCGATCAGCGAGCAGCAAATGCACTGGGGCAGGGTCCAGCGGAAGCCGCCCCAGTAGATGGGTGCGAATACCATGAACACCAGCGAGGCGAACACCATGTTGTCCACGAACTGGGCGGCGAAGGTGGACACGTAGCTGCGGGTATAGTAGGCGGCCCGCCCGTCCGGGTTCGCCTGAAACAGCGAGCCCACTGCGGCGTTCAGGCCATTGTTGACGACGGCCGAGGCCAGGAAGGCCAGCGAGCTGCTCAGCACGATGAACCAGCTGCCACCGAATATGCCGTTGAAGGCGGAGTAATCGGTCTCGGTGGGAATGATGCTGACGATGGCGAAAATGCCCACGGCGAACAGGTTCACAACCAGCGCGAATATGGAGATCTGCGTCGCTGCACGGGGACCGAAGCGCTTGGTGATGATGTCCATGCACAGGAAGGAGAGCCAGGAAACGACGATGCCGCCGTCCACGGCGAGGAAGCCCCGCTGATAGATGGTCTTGTTGGCCAGCAGATTCATCAGCACCACCGAGAGCACGAAGGACGTGACGATGGGGGAGGGGACGCTGCGAAGCAGCAGCGCGGTGTCGGAAATGAAGTGTTTGATACGTGAGCGCATAAAAAAAATCTCCTTGGTTTTATTTTGTATAGCGAAGGATTTAGAGGCCGAACTCCGCTCTTTTTATAATAACACAACCGGCAACGCATAGCTTTGACGGCAGGATAACAGTTGATTAAGGTATGGACATTTTATTTGTTTGTGATGTCAATTTATTATAGACAACGAACGAAAGATTATGTATAATGGTTACAGCAGGGATGTGCCGCATAATCGAATAGCGCAGTATTAGAGTGTGTTTCTAAATGTGGGGAGATGCAGTTTCGGATGGATTTGACTGCATTTCAAGGCGCTTTTCCGCAGCTTTAGTGGCATTTCAAGGCGCTTTTCCGCAGCTTTAGTGGACCCTAAGGCAAGGAAAAGCAACACAGAAATGCAGTCGAGGTCGGAAATCGGAGATTTCCGAGTCCGCTACGCGGACTGCCACGGCTCAAATCGCAGATTTGAGGCGCGGCACCGTTGGCGCCGAAAATGCGCTTCAGGCATTTTAGAAACATACTCTAATGCGCCATGAGCATTGTGCGGTGTTTCCTTACCGCAGACGACACAAAAAGAGGGAAGCGGCATGGAAAAAAGGAATCAGGAATATCAGAACGTATCGATTCGTAGCGTCATCATCATCGTGATTCTGGTGATGCTGGTCATCTCCGCGTTGCTCCTGACGGCGACCTACAACGCGGACGCCGGTTATTCCCGGCTGAGCGTCAATATGGAGGAATATGTCCAGTGGCAGCGGGACGCCAGCGATTTGCAGATCGGCTCCGATTACCTGACGGAGCAGGTTCGATGCTTTGTGGTCACGGGGGAGCGGCAGTACCTCGACAACTATTTCACGGAGGCCAACGAAACCCGGCGCAGGGACAAGGCCGTCGAGGGCGTTCGCAAACTCATGGGGGAGACGGAGGCCTATGAATCGCTGGTGAGCGCCTTGGGGGAATCGGTCGACCTGATGAACCGCGAATACTACGCGATGCGGCTGGCCGTTTCCGCATACGGATATGATTTAAAGGATTTTCCGCCTGAGATTCAGGCGGTGGAGCTGTCTGCGGCAGATGCGGGGGCGTCTGCGACAGAGCAGCGCGAGACGGCGCGCATGATGGTATTCGACGAGATCTACCACGCCAAGAAGGAGGCGATTTCCGGCGACATACAGGCCTGCCTGGACGCCATGGACGCGGAGATGGAGACGCGAAAGACCGCCACGCAGACGGAAATGAACCGCATCCTGTCGCAGCAGCGCGTGATGATCGCCGCCGCCATATTGACCTTTGCCGCAGCCATCGGGCTGTTTGTCCTGCTGGTGGTCAGGCCGCTGCTCAGGGCGGTCACGTACATTCAGAGGGATCAGCCGCTGCCCGTGGAGGGCTCGAAGGAGTTTCAGTTTCTGGCGCGGGAATACAACATCATGCATGAAACCAACCAGGAACAGAAGAAGGAGCTGGCCTATGAGGCGACCCACGACAACCTGACGGGCGTCTACAACCGCAACGGCTACGATTCCATTCAGCGCAACGTCGATTGGGATACCTCGACGCTGGTGCTGTTCGACCTGGACCGCTTCAAGCCGGTGAACGATAACTACGGCCATAAGATGGGCGACAGGGTCCTGGAACGGGCGGCCAAGGTCATCCAGAACGCCTTCCGCGCCCAGGACTATGTGTGCCGCATCGGCGGGGACGAATTTGCCGTGATCATGACCCATGTGGGCGCCGATTCCGGCGCGCTGATACGCGAGAAGGTGGATAAGATCAACGAAGAGCTGCTCAGGCCGGTGGACGACATTCCCGCGATCCACGTCAGCTGCGGCGTGGCCTACGGCGCGAATTACGAAAACTTCGACAAGCTGTTCCACGAGGCTGACGCGGCGCTGTACCGCGTGAAGCGTGACGGGGGCTGCGGCTGCGAAATCTGCGAATAGACGGCGGCCAATTTGCGCGGTGCCCCGAGCTTTCCCATAACATAAAATTTTCACACACGGAGCCCCTGAAGAGACTTGACAGACCTCGATTAATTTGATACAATTAAATTGATAAAAATGAATAGGGGGTTCACACCATGAGCATCTATGATTACACCGTCAAGGCCCGCGAGGGCGCGACACTGAACCTGGCCGACATGAAGGGCAAGGTGCTGCTGATCGTCAACACGGCCACCGGCTGCGGCTTCACGCCCCAGTACGAGGGGCTGGAAAAGCTGTATGAGAAGTATCACGATCAGGGCTTCGAGGTGCTGGACTTCCCCTGCAACCAGTTCGGGCACCAGGCCCCCGGCGACGAGAACGAGATTCACCAGTTCTGCACCATGAAATACCAGACGCAGTTCGACCAGCTGGCGAAGATCGAAGTGAACGGCGAAGGCGAGGAGCCGCTGTACACCTTCCTGAAGGCCGCCCAGCCCGATGAAAAGGTGGAGGGCATCAAGAACAAGGCGGCCATGGCCATGATCGCCAAGATCTCCACCACCTGCAAAAAGCCCAATGACATCAAGTGGAACTTCACCAAGTTCCTGGTGGATCGGGCGGGCAACGTGGTCAGGCGCTACAACCCCACCAGCGACCCCATGTCCTTTGAGGCGGACATCGCCGCGCTGATGTGACAATAATCAAATATATGCCATAGAGCAAAAAACAACAGGCCGCAGGGGAGACGGCATAAACTGTCTTCGCTTGCGGCCTGATTTACCCTGTTTTGAAGGCTTTGAATTACTTCGTCTTTGCGGACTTCGCGCCCGACCAGGCGGAGTAATACTTCTTGCCCTTCACCGTCTTGTAGGTGCGGATGCGCACATAGTAGGTCTTGTTCGATACCAGCTTCTTGATCACGGTCTTCACCGTGGCCGCCTTTGTGATGGTCACCTTCTTGGCCGAGGCGAAGGTCTTTTTCAGGCTGTACTGCACCTCGTAGCCGGTGATGCCCTTGCCCTTCTTCCACTTCACCGTCAGCTGCTTCGTGCCGGGGGTGACGGCGGACAGCGCCACGGCCTTCGGGTTGATCTTGAAGGTCTTTTTGACAGATTCGCCGTATTTGCCGATGCCGGTGATCGTGACCGTCGCGGTGCCGACGGCCCTGTTGTTGGCGTATTTGACGGTGTAATCCCTGTCCTTGACCAGCTTCTTGCCGTTGTACTTCACCACCGGCGTGGGCGCGATGGCCTTGCCGGTATACACCGCGTCCTTGATGCCAGTGATCGTACACTTCTTGATGGAAATGAGCTTGGGAACTGTCTTTTGCTTGACCAGCACTTCGCCACAGACGGAGCAGTGGGAGCCTTCGGTCAGGCCGGTCTTGGTGCAGGTGGGTTCAACAGCAGCATCGGTGACCGCTGTATGGTCGGATTTCACGACCTTGTAGCCTTTCGATTCCGCCCACTTTGTGGCGGGAGAATCGCAGGGCGTGTGGAAGGTCATGGTGGCGGGGCACTCGCTGAAAGCGCTGTCGCTAATGCTGATCTTGCCGTTTTCAATGGTGACATCCATCAGACTGTAGCATTGGCAAAATGCGTCCTCTTCGATTTCGGTTATCCCGGCCGGAAGGACGATGGCTTCCAGATGGGTACAGCCCTTAAACGTACGGCTACGTATGGAAGTAACGCCGCTGCCGATGGTGACGCTGGTCAAGCCGGAACAATTGCGAAACGCTTCGTAATTAATACTTGTGACGCTGTTGGGAATGGTGACGCTGGTCAGGCCGGAACAGTCGGAAAACGCCTTATTACCAATCCTTGTGACGCTATCGGGAATGGTGACGCCGGTCAGGCCGGAACAGTCGGAAAACGCCCGATAGCCAATGCTCGTGACGCCGCTTCCGATGGTGACGCCGGTCAGGCCGGAGCAGCCGCGAAACGCCTGATAGCCAATGCTCGTGACGCCGCTGCCGATGGTGACGCCGGTCAGGCCGGAACAGCCGGAAAACGCACCGTTGCCAATGCTTGTGACGCTGTCGGGAATGGTGACGCCGGTCAGGCCGGAACAGTTGAGAAACGCATATTCACCAATGCTTGTGACGCTGTTGGGGATGGTGACGCTGGTCAGGCTTTTGCAGCCTTCAAACGCACCACCGCCAATGCTTGTGACGCTGTTGGGAATGCTGACGCTGGTCAGGCTGGAACAGTAGGAAAACGCACCACCGCCAATGCTTGTGACGCCGCTGCCGATGGTGACGCCGGTCAGGCCGGAACAGTAGGAAAACGCACAGTCGCCAATCCTTGTGACGCTATTGGGAATGGTGATGCCAGTCAGGCCGGAACAGTTGGCAAACGCACCACCGCCAATGCTTGTGACGCTGTTGGGGATGGTGACGCCGGTCAGGCCGGAACAGCCGGAAAACGCATCTTCGCCAATGCTCGTGACGCTGTCGGGAATGGTGACGCCGGTCAGATTCTTGCATTGATAAAACGCCTTGCTGCCAATGGCCGTGACCCCATCCGGTATGACCACGTCACCGCCGGCGCCATTGTACTTCACCAGTATGCCGTTGACGATTTCGAAATCCTCTGGGCTGCTGTCGTTCGCGGTGGCGCCGCCTGCGGGAATAGCCTCTGGCGCTACACTGTCCTCAATGGAATCAAGCGCCAAGTCGATGCCCCCGATCTCCGAAAGCGCGGGATCGAGGAGCAATCCCTCGCCGCCTTCCAGGATGATTTCATCCCCGGATTCCATGTTGACATCCATATCCAGGGATTCGATATCCAGGGATTCGATATCCAGTTCGACCGCGTTCGTTTCCGCAACCGCGCCGGTTACTGACAGCGCCGCCATCAGCAGCGCGATCAGCAGGCTGATCCAGGTCTTCCTCATGTCCGCAACCTCCTTATGACAGTTCATGCCTGATAAATTGTATTCCCGTGAAAATACAGCGCAAGCTGTGTTTTGAAATGATTATAAGGCATACATCGTATTGTGTCAATGTAATTTTGATTATAAGGCATACATCGTATTGTGTCAATGTAATTTTCACGGGGATACAGGGCAATCGCTTACGAAAATTCCACTCATTTTTCGCATTGCCAAATGTAGTTCGAAAACATTTCGTACAGATGCTTCGACTGCGCTCAGCATGACAAACGACGCTACGTTGTCATGCTGAGCGTAGCCGAAGCATCTTTATGCCATGTTTTTGGCTGCATTCAGACTGATCCGGTTTTATGGGCATTTCGTAAGCGATTGCCCTGCGGACGAGGGGGAAAAGATACCCATAGCGGATGAGGCAGTCATCCCTTCACCGTCGCCGACTTTGCGCCCGACCAGGCGGAGTAATACTTCTTGCCTTTCACCGTCTTGTAGGTGCGGATGCGCACATAGTAGGTCTTTTTCGGTTGCAGCTTCTTCAATACGGTCTTCACCGTGGCAGCCTTCGGTATGGTCACCTTCTTGGCCGAGGCGAAGGTCTTTTTCAGGCTGTACTGTATCTCGTAGCCGGTGATGCCCGCGCCCTTCTTCCACGACACCGTCAGCTGCTTCGTGCCGGGTGTGACGGCGGTCAGCTTCACGGGTCTGGGATTGATTATGAAGGTCTTTTTGACGGATTCGCCGTACTTGCCGATGCCGGTGATCGTGACCGTCGCGGTGCCGACGGCCCTGTTGTTGGCGTATTTGACCGTGTAATCCCTGTCCTTGACCAGCTTCTTGCCGTTGTACTTTACCACCGGCGCGGGCGCGATGGCCTTGCCGGTGTACACCGCGTCCTTGATGCCGGTGACGGCGCACTTCTTGATGGAAATGAGCTTGGGAACGGTCTTTTGCTTGACCAGCACTTTGCCGCAGACGGAGCAGTGGGAGCCTTCCGTCAGGCCGGTCTTGGAGGTGGTCGGCGCGACGGCGGGGTCGGTGACAGTTTTGTGCCCTTTCGCAGGGATGACTTTTTGTTCGGTCAGGATTTCGCCGCAGACGGAGCAGTGGGAGCCTTTGGTCAGGCCGGTTTTAGTGCAGGTGGCGGGGACAGCCCTGTCGGTTACAGCCTTGTGCCCTTTCGCCGGGATGATTTCCTGTTTGGTCAGGATTTCGCCGCAGACGGAGCAGTGGGAGCCATCGGTCAGGCCCGTTTCGGTGCAGGTCGGTGCAACAGCGAAATCTGTTACCTCTTTATGCCCTTTCGCGGGAATCGTCTGTTGTTCTGTGATGATAGTGGGACAAACAGAGCAGTGGGAGCCTTCGGTCAGGCCGGTTTTGGTGCAGGATGCGGGAACCGCCTTATCGGTAACAATACTATGCCCCTTTGCCGGTATGGTTTCTTGCGCGGTAAGGATCGTATTGCAAACGGAGCAATGGGAACCTTCGGTCAGGCCTGATTCTGTGCACGTAGCGGGTATTGCTTTGTCGGTTACAGGCGTATGTGGTTTAGCAGGGACAGTTTGCTGGGCTGTGAGCACTTTGTCGCAAGCAGAACAGTGGGAGCCTTCGGTCAGGCCGGTTTGGGTACAAGTAGGTTCAACCGCAGCATCGGTGACCGCTGTATGGTCGGATTTCACGACCTTGTAGCCTTTGGATTCTGCCCACTTCGTGGCGGGAGAATCGCAGGGGGTGTGGAAGGTCATATTGGCGGGGCACACGCTGAAAGCGCTGTCGCTAATGCTGATCTTGCCATTTTCGATGGTGACATCCATCAGGCTGTAGCATTGGCCAAATGCGTCCCCGTAGATGTCGGTTATCCCGGCCGGAAGGACGATGGCCTCCAGATGGGTACAGCCCTTAAATGTACCGGCAGTAATGTAAGTGACGCCCCTGCCGATGGTGACGCCGGTCAGGCCGGAACAGCCGAGAAACGCATTGTATCCAATGCTTGTGACGCTGTCGGGGATGGTGACGCTGGTCAGGCCGGAACAGCTGTAAAACGCATAGTTTCCAATGCTTGTGACGCCGCTACCAATGGTGACGCCGGTCAGGCCGGAGCAGCCGTAAAACACAGAGCTGCCAATGCTTGTGACGCTGTCGGGAATAGTGACGCTGGTCAGGCCGGAACAACCTTCAAAAGCATCCCAACCAATGCTTGTGACGCTGTCGGGGATGGTGACGCCAGTCAGGCTGTAACAGCCGGCAAACGCAGATTCACCAATGCTTGTGACGCTGTTGGGGATGACGATGCTGGTCAGGCCGGAACAGCCGGAAAACGCATTGTATCCAATGCTTGTGACGCCGCTGCCGATGGTGACACCGGTCAGGCTGTAACAGCCGGAAAACGCATATTCGCCAATGCTCGTGACGCCGCTTCCGATGGTGACGCCGGTCAGGCCGGAGCAGCTGTAAAACGCACCGTTGCCAATACTTGTGACGCCGTCGGGGATGGTGACGCCAGTCAGGCCGGAACACCAGGAAAACGCCGAACTGCCAATGGCGGTAACCCCATCCGGTATGACCACGTCCCCGCCCGTGCCCTTGTACTTCACCAGTATGCCGTTGATGATCTCGAAATCCTCAGAGCTGCTGTCGTTCGCGGAGGCGCCGCTTGCGGGAATAGCCTCTGGCGCTACACTGTCCTCAATGGAATCAAGCGCCAAGTCGATGCTCCCGATCTCCGGAAGCGCGGGATCGAGGAGCAATCCATCGCCGCCTTCCAGGATGATTTCATCCCCGGATTCCACGTTGACATCCATATCCAGGGATTCGATATCCAGGGATTCGATATCCAGTTCGACCGCGTTCACTTCCGCAACCGCGCCGGTCACTGACACCGCCGCCATCAGCAGCGCGACCAGCAGGCTGATCCAGGTCTTCTTCATGCCCACAACCTCCTTATGACAGTCCATGCCTGATATATTGTATTCCCGCGAAAATACAGCGCAAGCTGTGTTTTGAAATGATTATAAGGCATACATCGTATTGTGTCAATGTAATTTTCACGGGGATACAGGGCAATCGCTTACGAAA
>CACYZW010000089.1 GCA_902778995.1 uncultured Eubacteriales bacterium | reverse complement strand
CTTGACCTGCGTCAACGCCTTGATGCCGCCTTCAGAGTTCATCTCATAAGCGGTCGCGCCGGTGGACCACACCCAGGTCAGGAAGTTGAAGGTGCCCTCCTCATTCGGCAGGCTGCAATGGGCGAAACCGGAAACCTTGTCGTTGGAGCACGCCTTCGCGACTTCCAGCAGCTCGTCCCAGGTGGTGGGAACCTCGCAGCCGGCGGCGGCGAGCATGTCTTCATTGTAGAACAGTACCAGGTCATTGCTTCCGAACGGTACGCCGTAAAGCTTGCCGTCCAGCGTGCAGGAGTTGACAGGGCCGGGATAGTAGGTGCTGACATCGAACTTGTCGGTGATATCGGCAAAAACGCCCATGGCGGCATATGCGGCATGGTCGGGGTTGTCCAGAATGACGAGATCGGGCAACGCGTCTGCGGCCGCGCCGATGGACAGCTGCTTCTTGAAATCAGCGAAGGGCACGTACTTGGCGCTGACGGTGATGGCGTCCTGGCTGGCATTGAACTCTTCAATGATGTGGCTGAGCGCCTTCTGATGGCCCTCGGTCTCCCAGTAGTACCAGATCTCCACATCGCCGGAGGCTTCTTCGGCGAACGCGACGGCGGACAGCATGCTGGCAAGCAGGCATACCATCAGCAGAATCCCCAGTAGCTTCTTCATGGTTACTCCTCCTTCATTCAGTCCGTTCTCTGGACTATGGCTATATTATGCTTTTGGGTAAAGAAAAAATAAACTCGATAAATCTTAAATAGGGGGTAATAAACTAATATCAGAAGAATCGTCTCCGGACGCCGTGGGCGCTTTGAAAGGGAACCGGATTGTGACGGTCGTCCCCTCGTCGGGCCTGCTTCGTATGTTTACCTCTTCCTGCCCCTCGCAATAGCGGTGCAGCCGAAGGAAGGCGTTTGACAGGCCGATGCCCGCGTTATCGCGCATCTGCTTCACATCTCCGCTTTCGATGGCCGCAAGCACCTCCGGACGGATTCCCTTGCCGTTGTCCGCGATGGTGATGACGACGTTATCGCCCTCCGCGATCATGTTTATCTTCAGAATATAGGTTTCCCGCTTTGTATCAAACCCGTGTACGATGGCGTTCTCCACAAACGGTTGAATGATAAGCTTGTGCACCTGAACGTCCAATATCGCGGGATCAATGTCGATTTCAAAGTTGAACTTGTTTTTCAGCCGGAATTGCTGAAGATAAATATATTTCTTGAGCCAGTCCACCTCGTCCCGAAGGGTGACCAGCTTATTGCTGTTGCTGATGGCATAGCGCAGGATCGAAGCGAGTGTGCTGATGGCGTTGCTGATGTCATATTCATCCTTGTCAATGGCGATCCAGTTGACGGTATCCAGAATATTGTAGATGAAGTGCGGATTGATCTGTGCTTCCAGCATTCGGACTTCCGCTTCGCGGCTGTTCTCCGCCTCTGTCTTTTCCCGTAAAAGCGCCTTTTCCAAATCGTCTATCATGTCGTTATATTGCTTTGCGATAGCATCGACCTCCGAAAGCATTTCCACTTTTCTCGGAAGCCTTGCGGGTATTCCGGATTCGCCCTTCCGGTGCATGCCCTCGACGATCCCGTCGATGTCCTGTGTCAGCTTCGAGGAGATTTTGCTGATGATGAAGACAGCGGCAATCATGAGCGCAAGTCCCAGGCATACGATCTGCAGAAGCCTCCCGATCAGGTTCTTCAAATACTGGCTGTCGTCGTGTATGCGGATCACGCTCCAGCCAAATACGCCGTTTTCTGATCCGTCGACGCGGGTGTTCGCGGAGGGTCGGAGGGTGGTCCCGATCCGGCTTTTATCGGCGCAGCTGACAATGCGCCCCTCTGCGTCCGTCAGGTAGACTTCGCTGTCCTCCGTCTTGATGGTCGACAGGACTTCGTCCAGGAGGGATTCATCGATGCTGATGACGATCACGCCGTACCGCTTTTCCAGTTGCCTGTAATTGACCATTCGATGCGCGATGTGGAAGAGATAGTAATCATCGTTGGCAAAGCGGGTCCCGAATTCCGTCGGCCATATGTGGCTTTTGAAGTCCGCCGAAGCAATATCGTATATCTCCTCGCTGTTCAGGCTGAAATGGCTGATCCAGGAATTCGCGTGAATGGCGGAGGTCAGCTGGTCATAGGTGATCACCCGTCCGTTGCTCATAATGACCATGATGGACCGGATGTATTTGTTTGAATTCAATACGGTGCTCAGATAGCGGCGCATTTTGGCAACACTGACAGCCGAATCGGTATCGTTGTTGATATTGTCCGACCATACGATCATGTCGTCGTTGGTATACATCTGGTACATCAGGTTTTCAAACTCATCGAAGCGGATGCGCAGAATGCTTTCCGCTGCCTTCATATTGATGTTCGTGAGCTCCTCAGTGCTGTGCCTCAACGAGACGGCAATATTGTAGGACATGTACGCGCAGATGACAGTGATCATGACGGCCGTCAAGACGCTGAAGCGGTTGATCAGCAGACTGCGCATGGAACGTTTCTTTCCATCTGCCTTGCACATGGAATGTCACCCCCGGAATTCCTGGAATGTGTCTGAGAAGTCGACATACTCCCTGATATTGTACCGCATCCGCGGGAAAAGCACAATAGAAAAACCGGCGCGAAACGCGCCGGAGAATCACCCGCCGGTTTATCCCTTGACTGCGCCTGAAGTCATGCCGGCAATGATGTATTTCTGCATGAAAACAAATATGATTGCGACGGGTATCATGGATACGACCGCGAAAGCGGACAGATAACTCCACTTGGTCCCGTATTGACCCATGAAGTTGAAGATTCCGGCGGTGATCGGCCGCTTCGGCTGATCCAGTATGAAGGTCATGCCGTACGCCAGATCGCCCCACGCGTACAGAAGGGAGAAGATTGCACAAACCGCGACGCCCGGCTTCGCGACCGGAACCAGTATCCTGATGAACGCGCTGAACCGCGTGCAGCCGTCAATGTATGCAGCTTCCTCCAGTTCATGAGGAATCGAGGCAAAGTAGTTCTTCAGGATAAGGATCGAGAAAGGAATGCCGATCGTCGCGTCCGCCAGGATGGGTGCCAGCCACGTGTTGTAGGCGTGCATGTTTCTGAACATGATGAACATGGGTGTCAGCAGCACCGAAACCGGGAGCATCTGGGTCACCAGGAAGCCCAGGAGGATGGGCTTGCGGCCTCTGAAGCGGTAGCGCGCGATGGCATAGGAGGCGGGCACCGCCAGCACCACGGCGATCAGCATGGCGCCCACGGAGATGATCAGGCTGTTGAAGAACGAGCGAAACATGTTGAAATCGCCGGTTTCGATTTGGGAGATGTAGGATTTCAAATTCAGCGTATGCGGGTAGAGCGTCGGCGGATTCATAAAGATTTCCGCCTCCGTTTTCAGCGAGGTATTCAGCATCCACAGCATCGGGAAAAGCAGAACCAGCGCGATCAGAATCGCAACCGCACATCGAAAGGCATTGCGGCCGGGACGCACTTTGACATCATTCATAGATATCCTCCCCTCCGGAGGTAACCTTCAGATACAGAATACCCACCAACAGCAGGATCACCAGCAACACGTTGGCAACCGCCGAGCCCTTGCTGTACAGGAAATTGTCGAAGGAAAGTTTGTAGGAATAGGTCGACATGAGCTGCGTGGCATTGACGGGGCCGCCCGAGGTCATGACATACACGAGGTCGAACACCTTGAAGGTGTAGATAAAACCGAGCACCAGGATCGATTCGATGGTTGAACGCATCAGTGGCAGCGTGATGCGGAAGAACTGCTGGACGGCGTTGGCTCCGTCGATAGAGGCGCTTTCATACAGCTCGCCGGGGATGGACGTCAATCCCGTGGAAATGAGGATCATGTTGAACGGAATCCCGATCCATATGTTGGCAATGATGACGGAAACCATCGCCATCTTCTGGTCCGTCAGCCATTCGATGTTGTTGGATATGATCCCGAATCCGGTCAGAAAATTGTTGACGACGCCGACCTTGGTCGAGAACATGAATTTGAACATCAGGGCCGTAACGGTCATCGGAATCATCCAGGGCATCATCAGTATGCCTCGCACGGGCTTGGCGATGGAGAACTTCAGGTTGAAGAACAGCGCCAACGCGAAACCGATCAGAAACTGGAAAACCAGACAGCTGATCGTAAAGACAAACGTGTTGAGAATCGATTTGATGAAAACCTCGTCGTGCAAAAGCGTCGTGTAGTTGGCAAGGCCGATGAAATGCTTTTGCCCGTGTAAAAAATTCATAACATCGACATCCTGGAAGCCGAGAACGATATTATGAACGATGGGATAACCGACAAAAACAAGCATGTAGACGACCGCGGGCAATGCAAACAGCAGCCCGACGTTATCATGTCTGAAGAACGCTTTTATACGGCTCAACGCGATACACCCCCTTCGCCTATCATGATAGCGATTCCGGGGATAAATGAAATGTGAAAAAACTTAAGAAGGGGGAAATATCAAAGGTCGTTTGCCGGATTTTCAAGCCTTGAATGGGCACGGCGGGACGCCCGTGCTTCAGGATCATCCGCGGTATCCCTGCACAAAGAGGCGCCCATCCTGATGCGCGCATAATTATATATGATAATTGTTCCTGTATTCCGCGGGTGAAAAACCCGTAGTTTCCCTGAATACCTTGCTGAAATACTTTGGATCAGAGTAGCCGGCCCGCCTGGCGACTTCATACAGCTTCAACTGTGTTCCGCAGAGGAGCTCCTTCGCCTTGTCGATCCTCACGTTGCGGATGAAGGCGCTGAAGGACGTGCCGACTTCGCGATGAAAGAGTGTGCCAAGGTATTCCGGCGTGACGCCAAGCCGCCGGCTGATCTCATCGAGCGTGATCCCGTCCTTATAGTATTCACGGATCAAACCAATGGCCTTGCGAACGGTGAGATGGGTCACGCCCTGGCTGGTTGTCGTCGGAGCAAGGCACGCAACGATGCCTTCGGAGATCCTCACCAGTTCCTGCCGCGTTTTTGCCTCCATAATCTCGGAGAGCAGTTGTTGACGATCTATGGATTGGTTCCGGTCTCCGCCGATCTCTTTGACAAAAGAGACGATGGGCCAGAGAAAGCGGACATAGCATTCCTTTACCTCGCGGGGCTGGTAAATCCTGCCGGATTGAAAAAAAGCATTGAACTGGCGCAGTATCGCCGTTATATCCCCATAATTGGAGGCATACATGGCAGAGCGCATCTGGTTTTCGAGTTCGATGGGATAGATACAGGATTCGGTTTTTATCTGCGAGACCTCCGGATAGCGAATGACGGACCCGCCGCCCAACGCAATACTCCAGTCCATATAGGGGAACAGGTTTTCATAGGCATCATGCAGGGAAAAAACCCCGAATGTTTCCACGCAGCCGATGGCCACGTCCGGTCCCAGATCGGAAAGCCTGCTCTGCATAATCGCCAGGATGCTTCCCGGGCTTGCGTATCCATAGACGACAGTTGCCAGGGCCTTGCGATAGGCGAAATCCATTGTGACGTGGTTACACACGGAAAACAGCGAGAGAATCTGGCTGAGACTGCGCCTGCATTCCGAAACGCTGTCTTCGAAATGACCACCGGGGCAGCACAGAATCAAAGTAAACCGGCTTTCGCTGCCGATGCCGTAGCTTTCGTTCAAATATCTTTCCAGCTCCGGGGCGGTTTTCATCCTTCCCAGGAGAAGGTCCCTGAAAACCTGATCGGCGCTGCCGATTTCGGCCGGCTTTCGATTCTTGTCAAGCATCACCTGTTCTTCCACGCGGGCCATTGCCTGTGCGAAGTCCGTCAGAGAAGTGGGTTTGAGCAGGTACTCGGTCACGCCGAATTTCATGGCGGATCGCGCATATTCAAAATCCGAATAAGCGCTCAGCACGATAGCCTTCGCATGCAGTCCCTCCGCAGCCATTCTTTCCAACATTTCCAGCCCGTTCATGCCCGACATGCGAATATCTGTAATCACGATATCCGGCTTTTTTTCGCGAATCATTCTCAAACCGTCCTCGCCGTTCTCCGCGGTGACAACGACTTCATAATTGCGATTCAGCTTCACAAGGAGTTTTTCAATGCCTTCTCTGATCCTGATTTCGTCCTCTACAATGGCAATCTTCATAGCATTCCTCATGTCGTTGCGGCGACATACCCAGACAGGAATGAAACCGGACGCCGCATAATTGTCCGATTCATGGCATCAAAGGCTAAAGTGTGTTTCAAAAATACCTGAAGCGCATTTTGAAACACACGCCAACCCCCCGCCTCACCACATACATGGAATGATTATAACATATTCCCAAACAAATTTCCACCCATATTTAAGGAAACACCGCACAATGCTCATGGCGCATTAATAATCTTCTCAAATAAAAATGTAACATCAGTGGGTGCCTTTTTCGGATAGCAGTCGCGCCATTGCCTGCGGCAGGCGCGACCAGCCCGCGCGCATCCTTTGGATGCCCGCGCGGCGCTGCCGGCGGCCCGCTTGCGCGGACGCCGGTGCGTAACCAGGCTTTACGTCACTTCGGTCAACGATGCGCTGCATCGCCTCCCTCCATTCCGCGTTGCCAGAACGAAAAATCCATCCCACATCTTATTCCATTTTTAATTGAGAATAGTATAACGGCTGAATTTCAGCCGCCTGCTGCCTGCAAAACCTTCGATTACCAATCCGACTCTAGGGAAAAGCAACACAGAAATGCAGGCGAGGTCGGAAATCGAAGCTTTCCGACCTCGACGCGGATTGCCACGGCTCAAATCATAGATTTGAGCCGTGGCAGCATTGACGTCGTATCTGCAACGGAGCTTCCAGACAAATGCGCTTCAGGCATTTAGAAACACACTCTATGGTAAATGGTGGAGATTGTGAATTCAGCATGGAGCAGAATGACCCATTGGGGAATTATCTTCGACCACTACCGTGCTGAAGGATCAATTCAGCCGCGATATAGGCTGGAATAGCGGCGATAAAAGCTACGCCCAAAGCAAGCAGAATGATTGATGTCATTGTGAGCATCCCCCTTGTTGGTTTCTTCGTTAAGAAGAGTATAGCTGAATGTGAGTCATAGAAGCGTCACACAGATGGCTGGGCCATAGCGTTTTGTCCATTGACTGACCAACCTGATGCTGCTATAATTGATATATGTCTTGCAATAATCATTGCGCGCAGCGAAACAAATAACAGGGAGAAAAACAATGGAGGCAAAAGTGGAGAATCGAAACAGGGTCATTATTCGGTTTAACGTTGCCGGAATCATGATGAACGTGCTGCTTTCAGCGGCAAAACTGATCATCGGCCTGAAGATCAATTCCAGAGCAGTGATGCTGGATGCGGTCAACGGTTTCTCTGACATGGCCACATCCATCCTGTCCATACTGTCGACGCTATTTGGAGGGAAAAGGGTGGACCGGACGCATCCATTTGGATACGGACGACTGGAATATATCACATCCATGTTCGGCAGTGTATTCGTGATCTTCATGGCCGCGCATGCCATATACGATTCCATCAGGGATCTGATTAACGCAGACGCATCCGCGCCGAATTACAACACAGCGATCATCGTCCTTATGGCAATATCCCTGGTTGCAAAGGTGGTGTACGGCCTTCTTACGCGAAACACGGGTAAGAGAATCAGGTCTACCGCCCTGGTCATGAGTGGCACGGAAACCATCGGGGATTCTATTGTATCTGCGGCGATTCTTTTGAATATCGCGATCTATCGCATCACACATGTCGATTTGGAGCCCTGGCTGAGTATTGCGATCTCCCTTTTCATTATCAAGGCGTGTGTGGAATTGATGCGCGAATGCGGCAACAAGCTGCTGGGAGCGAAGGGCGATCCACAGCTCGCTCGCCAGATCAAGGAGATGGTCGCGGAAGAGCCGGAAGTCCTGAACGTATTTCACCTGACCCTCCACAACTATGGGGAAGAACTCTGTCTTGGGTCTGTGGATATCGAGGTGGACGAGGGGATGAGCGTATCGGAGACGACCCGGCTGATACGCAGAATACGACGAAGGGCAGCGGAGAAAGATGTCAGGATTACATCTGTGGGTATCTACGGAACGGATTCCCGAGACGCAGAAATGTGGGATAAAATTCTGGAAACAGTCCGAACACATCAGGAAATTCAGCGTGCCTATGCGTTTTCATATGATGATGACGCGAAAACAGCATCGTTTCTTGTGGCTTTGAACCCTGATTCACGGGGCAAAAATCATTCTGTGGACATGCTGGAGAGCGAACTGGAAGAGAAATTTCCGGGCATCGACTTTGATATCGACCGCATTATAGATCCCTGATGGCATGGGTGTAAGGAAATATAAATAGACCCGCAGATTCCCGGCGACCACAGGTAATCCGTTTTTTCCCCGGTTGGAACCGAACCCAACCGGGGTACCGCATTTTGCAGGCGACGCCAACACAGCAAGCAGAAAATCCTTCCGCTCTTCTTTGATCGGAAGGATTTTCTGCGTTTGCGGCCTTTGTCAGCGGTCTTATACTAAACCTGTTCTAAATAGTGAACAGGTGCGGCGAAGATTTTTCGTCCTGTCGAAGCTGAACGGGGGGAGGCGATGCCGTAGCATCGTTGACCGAAGTGAAGCAATGACAGGGCGGAAAAGATTCCCGCAGATGATTGCCATTTAGAGCAGGTTTAGTATTAGAGACTGTCTCGTTTTGAAACAGTCCCATCCGGTGCCGCCTGTGTCGCGCCGAGCTATGCTGCGGCGGGCATGTCGACCTCCAGCAGCGCGATCATGTGCCGACGGACGGCCTCGCGCTCGCCCTCGGCGAAGGCGTATTTCACCGCCTGCGCATCCAGCGCGGCGTCCACCTCGCCATCCTGCGTCGCGTAGGCCAGGATCGCGGCGTAAGCCATGACGGCGGCGTCGCCGTCCTCCAGATCGTCGTGCCGGTTGTCTATGGTGAGAAGCACCCGCATGACCGCCTGCTGGTACGACTCCTCTTTCCAGGCGTTCTCCACCGCAGGGAACAGCACCGGCAGCGCGCCGTAATCCACCAGCACGTCAAAGCACTTCGCCGCGTAGCCTTCTGCAAAGAACTTGGGCAGATGGAATGCCAGCGGTTCCCGGTCGATCGGCGCCAGGAATTCCGCAATCCGCGCCTGCACTGCTGCCTCCATGGCTTCCGAGAAATCGAAGTCGTATTTCGCCTTAAAGCGCAGCGCCCGCAGGGCGATGATTGTGTCGTTCTCAAGGCAGATCAGAGGATCGGCCATGGTGTTGATGATTTCCGCCCGAAGGTCGTAGAGGCCACCGTGATAATCGATGATGTCGCCGGTCTCCATGTCATAATACAGGGAATTGATCGTAAGATCCCTCTCGAAGGAATCGTTCACCATCTGCGTGGATGTGAGCTCCGTCGGATCGAAATCGGGGATGTTGGGCAGCCCGTGGAAGGCGGCGGGGATGTTCTGGAACGTCGCCAGATCCACTACCTCGCTGGGATAGTGCACAAAGCCAAAGGTCCGGCCGCCAGGCACGGTGTGCAGCTCGAGCATGTCGCCCAGCAGCTCCCGCTGCACCTCGATGGGCGCGTCGGTGACGACATCGTAATCGCTGCTCGGTCTGCCCATCAGCAGATCGCGGATGCCGCCGCCCACCAGGCAGGCCTTGTAACCGCGCTCCAACAGCCGTTGTCCCAGATCCACCGCGTTGGGGGAGAAGGTGTTCAGTGGGATGTGGTGCATGGATTCCGGGATCACAAGCTCAGCCCAGCCCTTTTCCAGAACCTGCGCATGGTTTTCATCGATCAGGGAGGCGATGTCCTCGTTCGCCCACAGGGGCGCGTCCAGGAACGCCGCCTCGGGCGCCTGCCGATCGGCGCGCTCCGGGTCCGCGGCGAGCAGGTCCCGCAGGTATTGCTCGCTCAGCAACCGAGTGTCCATCCACCATTCGTAAACGGTTTCCTCCTGATCCAGCACGGTCCTGATGGCCGCCTCCTCCGACATGGTTTCCGCCAGCTTCCGTACCGCAGGGTAGAGCAGCAGGGCCACCGCCTCGTTTTCGTCCACGATCTTCCCGGACGCCTTATCCGCGTCCAGGCGCCCCAGCGCCTTCCGGGCGTAGGCCTGATACGCCTCTGTGTGACAGATGTCCGCCACGGGCGGGTGAAAGTATCCAAAGAGGTCGTAGTCCATCAGCACGTCGAAGCAATCCGCCGCATAGCCGCCGAACCACATCCTGCGCAGCTGGTTTTCAGCCTCCAGAGGCTCGATGTTCCGCGCGTAATCCTTCGCGTTGCTGCGCATCGCCGCCTCCAGGCTGTCCGACAGGCGTAAGCCGTAGCGGGCCTTGAAGCGCAGCAGCCGTATGATGATCGGATTGGTGCGCAGTGCCAGGCTTCCCTCCACCGGCGTATCCATGAAGCCCTCGCGCAGGCAGTAGAGACCGCCCTGATAATCGATGATGTCGCCGGTGCGCAGGTCGTAGTACAGCGCGTTCATCGTCAGGTCCCGCTGAAAGCTGTCGAACAGCGGGGAATCGGATTGGGAAAGGGACGGGTCGAAATCCGGCACGCCCGGCTCGCCGTAGTAGGGCGCGGGAATGTTCTGGAGTGTCGCAAGATCGATCGCTTCATCCGGAAATTGGATGAGGCCAAAGGTCTTGCCGCTGCCGCTGCCGTGAAGGTAGAGATTCTCTCCGAAGATCTCCAGCTGCTCGTCGATCGACGCGTCTGTGGCGATATCATAATCGTTGACCGTGGCTCCCAGCACAAAATCGCGCACGGTGCCGCCCACGACATATGCCTTGTAGCCGTGGTCGATCAGCTTCTGTCCCACTTCAAGGGCGTTCGGGCTGATGCGGTCTTTCCCGAAATGATGAAGCGCCTGGGGTATGACCAGCTCCGCCCAGCCGTTCTGCTGAACCAGGGCGTAGTTCTCGTCGATCATGTCGTTGATCCGGGCGTTGTCAAAGAAGGCTTCCGGCTCGGCCAGCGCGAGTGTGCCAAGCAGGAGGATGGTCAGCAGGAGAAGCAGGCTTTTTCTCGTCATGGTCAGGACCTCACTTTTCATTCGTATCTGCGGGACACCGCCGGGGGGCGGGAGCGATGCCCTGTTTCCCCGCCTGAAAACAGTAAACCATATATTTGGAAACCAGGCAAGATGACATCGGGGACGGCTCTGGTCGACTCCAATCTTTAAGGAAACACCGCATAATCGAGTCGTGAAGTAACGAGATGAATTTTAGTCGATTGCAAACTGCAAATTTCGAAGGCTTGCTGGCGGCAAGTCAGGAAATCAGCAGGCAGCAGGCGGCTGAAATTCAGACGTTAATGTGCTGTGAGCATTGTGCGATGTTTCCCAAAGGAGCGCCTATAGCTGCATCAGAAGCTACAGCACTTTGTATTGACGGAAATATCTCAGCTATGGCAATTGCTGCCTTACCACCAAGCTGCCCAATGACATAAATCTTCTGTAGACGCATCGGACGATCTATGGTACAATGACGGTGGTTGTTCCGCCTTCATGGATTGGCTTTAATGCACCCGGAAAACCCACTTGACGGGCATATAGCAAGCGACCCACCATGACCGCCCTTTGCCTCATACCACCTGCCCCGGCCTTCAAATGCGGCCATCTCTGCGGATGCGGACCCAACCCCGGCAGTATGGTCGTCTATGATAATGAGGGCTTGCGTTTGTGTGATGTGAAAATACGGAAGCGGTTTCAGGTGTTGGGGCGTTTCCACCCGCATGCTGATTGTAACCAGTAAAGCGATGTTTCGGAGGTAATTATGGTCGGCAAGTATAAAGTCATTACTCTGTGCGGCAGCACAAGGTTCAAAGATGCCTTTCTTGCAGCGCAGAAAAGTCTTACCCTCGAAGGCAATATTGTCATCTCCGTCGGCCTTTTCGGACATAGCGGTGACGGGGAAGCTATGGAAAGAAAAAACGAAATGAGGTGTTTTCAATGAGGATGAACAGACTGTTGACCGTACTGCTGTGCTTGGCAATGACGATGGTGAGCCTGACCGGCTTTGCATTCGCGGAGGATACGACCGGGGAAGCGTTTTCCCAGTGGAACCCGGACGCCCCGGCGCTGAACGCGCTGGTCGACTACGTGGAGGCCGTAACCGACCCGGATTCCCCGGACTTCATCCCGGAGGCAGATCGCATCGCCACCTTCGACATGGACGGTACGCTGATGGGCGAGCTGGCCCCGACGTACCTGGAAGTAATACTGCTGACCGAGCGCATCCTCAGAGATCCATCCTGGCAGCCGGATGAAGAGATGCTGGAGTTTGGCCGCATGACCCGTGACCATGCCCTGGACAAGTCCTTCCCTGACGATTACGACTACGAATTCTCCTATCATCAGGCGAAGGCCTTCGCGGGTATGACGATGCCCGAGTACGCCGACTTCATCACCCGCTTCCTGGTGCACGAGGCGGACGGCTTCGAGGGCATGACCTACGCCGAGGCTTACTACCTTCCGATGGCGGAGGTGGTCGATTATCTTCGGGACAACGGCTTCAAGTGCTATGTCGTGTCCGGCAGCGACCGTTTCATCGTGCGCACGTTCATCGAGGGCACTTTCGACATCCCCGCCGACAACATCATCGGCTCCGACACGGCGCTGGAGGCGAGAAACCAGGGCGACATCGACGGCATCGAGTACGTGTTCACCGGCGACGACGAGCTGGTTCGCACAGACAGGTTGCTCGTCAAGGATCTCAAGACCAACAAGGTCGTGCAGATTGCTCAGGAGATCGGCCAGCAGCCGGTGCTGTCCTTCGGCAACTCCAGCGGCGACGTGAGCATGAACAACTACGCCCTGCTGAACAACCGCTACCGCAGCGCAGCCTTCATGGTGATCGCCGATGACGATGTGCGGGACTACGGCAACGCTGACAACCACGATGCGCTGACCGAGAAATGGCAGGGCATGGGCTATAACGTCATTTCCATGCGGGATGACTGGAGGACCATCTATGGCGAGGACGTCCACAAGACCGGCGCGTTCCACTGGCTGGAGGATTACGAGGATGCCGACCCTGTCGAGGAAAACTACACCCTCGAACAGGTTGTGATCCTCAGCCGCCACAACCTGCGTGCGCCCCTGTCCAGCAACGGCTCCGTGCCCTCTGAACTGACGCCCTATGAATGGATCGAATGGTCCGCGGGCTCCAGCGAGCTGACCCTGAAGGGCGGCATCGAGGAGACCAGCATGGGCCAGTACTTCCGCAAGTGGCTGGACAAGGAGGGCCTGATCCCGGAGAACAGCGTCCCGGCGGAGGGCGAGATGCGATTCAACGCTCGCAGCAAGCAGCGCTGTATCGCCACGACGCGCTATTTCGCCGCGGGCATGCTTCCGCTGGCGGATATCGTGGTGGAGCATCCCGGCGACGCCGCGGGCACCGAGGACTTCATGCAGCCAGTCCTGCATTTCTACAACGACGACTACGCCGCCGACGCCACGGCGCAGGTCGCGGCCATGGGCGGCAAAGCCGGCTTCGACGGCATTGCCCGGCGGAACCGGGACACGATCCAGCTGATCATGGACACCGTCGACATGCAGGACAGTGAAACCTATCAGAGCGGAAAGTACGGCGACGTGCTGGCGAGTGACTACGGCTATATGATGGAGCCTGACAAGGAGCCGGACATCACCGGGGCGATCAAGCCTGTCTATCAGGTGGCGGATGCACTGCTGCTGCAATACTATGAAGAGCCCGACGCCATCAAGGCCGCTTTCGGTCACGACCTTTCGGACGAGGACTGGGCCGAGCTGGGCCAGTTCATGACCACCTGCCTTGAGATGAAGCACGGCGCTCCCCTGGTGGCCGCCAACGTCACGAATCCCCTATTGCGGGAGCTGGAGAGCGAACTCAAAAACGAGGGTCGCAAGTTCACCTTCTTCTGCGCCCACGATTGCACCGTGCTGGGTACCCTGTCCGCCCTGGGATCGGAGGATTACGCCCTGCCGGAGAGCATTGAGACCAAGACGCCCATCGGTGTGAAGCTGGTGTTTGAGCGCCGTCGCGATAAAGAGGGCCAGGCATGGTATCGCGTGAGCTTGGTCTATCGCAGCACTGAGCAAATCCGCAGCGGCGAGCTGCTGACCCTGGACAACCCGCCCCTTCGCTACGATCTGCGCTTTGAGGGCGTGAAGACCAACGCGGACGGACTGATCGCCGAGGCCGACCTGTTTAACCTGTTCGACCGCTCCATCGCCGTGCTGGGCGAGCTGGAGAATACCTACGCGCTGTCTGACGCGGCGTGAGCAAAAGGGCAATAATCCCCGTTGGGACGCTGAATATTGCGTCCACCTGAACACACGGAGCCGCAGAGGCACCATCTATGGCGCCTCTGCGGCAAAATGGGATGCCCTGTCATGTATTTGAGATGGAAGATGAGCACATGCGTCCAACGCTCTGTAATGTCAACCACATCGATTTGTGAAGATTGCGACGGAACCATCGGCATCTTACTGTAACAGTCGGCAGAATAAATACTTATGGTGTACGTGATTTGCAGGATCGCACCGACTATTATTCACGGTGTACCCACGACGAGGTATGCCGATTCAGAAACGCGCTCTGCGCCCTGCCGATCAAAAATTCTTTCATGGGCTGACTCATATTTAATACGTTCACAGGCTTCTGCCGAGCCTGTAGGCCTCTTCAGGATAGCCACTTCCACTGGTCATGGACGGTGTGCCGCAGCCATAGCCCAGCACCATGCCCATGTCTTGGAAGCGTATGTAGCGCACGAGGGTTTTGTAGTGCGCCGTCAGGGCGTCGAAGGTCCAGTCGTCGGCGTTCCAGGCGACGGTCAGCAGCGCCGACTTCAAATGCCTGCTGTTCAGGCTACTGTTGTAGGCACAGAAGCGGTCCACCACTGTTTTGAGCTGGGCGCTCATGCCGTAGTAGTACAGCGGCGTGGCAAACACCACCATGTCGCATTTGAGCAGCTTCGCGCGGATTGTCTCCACATCGTCCTTCTGGACGCAGGGCCCCTCGTAGCCGCAGCGCACACAGCCAGTGCAGGGATGGATGTTCATGTGGCACACGTCGATGACCTCGCAGGCGTGGCCCGCCTCCATCGCGCCTTTGACGAAATGGTCTACCAGTATCGCGGTGGAGCCCTTCCTGTTGGGGCTCCCCATCAGTATGACGATCTTCATGTTCATGCCTCCGGTTTCAGGTGATTGGCTTCCAGCCACGCAGTCACATCCTCGGACAATGTTGAGCCGCCGGAATAGTGGATGGACAGGCCCTGCCCCATGTTGGATGCCGGGGCCAGCTTGGCGATGGCCGTCAGGCTCTGGCCGAAGCGCCCGCCGCCGTGGGAGCAGAAGGGAATGATGCGCTTGCCCGCGAAATCGTACTGCTCCAGGAAGGACGCGATGGGCATGGGGATGGACGCCCACCAATTGGGATACCCCAGCAGGACGGTGTCGTAGTCCGCCATGTTGTCCACTTGCCCCGCGATTTCGGGCCGCACCTGGGCGTGCTGGTCCCGCTGGGCCTCCATCAGCACGGTATTGTAGTCGTCGGAATAGGCGGGTATGGGCTCGATCTCGAACAGGTCGAAGCCGGTCTGTCGCTGGATCTCCCGGGCAATGCCCCGGGTATTGCCACCCCAGGAGAAGAAAGCGATCAGTACCCGGCTGCCATCGGACGAGGAGGGAATGCCGCCCGAAACGGCAACCGAGCCCGCGATGCCCGCCCCGGCGTTGCGCACCAGGCGCACGCCCAGGTTGTAGCTCTTCATGTCGGCCTGTCCCGCCGCGCGGTAGGCGCTGCGCATGTTCTTGCCGAAGTCGTTCCAGCCACCGCCGCGATAGACGTGACGGGTGCCCGATTCAGGGCCGACGGGGTTGTCGCCGTCTTCGGTGTCATAAGGCCCATACCAGTCCCAGCACCACTCGTTGACGTTGCCGTGCATGTCGTAGAGGCCCCAGGCGTTGGGCGTGAAGCTGCCCACTTCAACGGTCTTTCCGCGGTATTCTCCGGGCCGGGCCTCCAGCACGGAATCGTCGAAGTAGTTCTCCTCGATCTCGTAGGGATAGTGGCCGTAGAAGTTGGCGTCGTCGGCGTCCAGCGAGCGCTCCAGGTTGAAGGGCGTGGCCGTGCCCGCGCGACAGGCGTATTCCCACTCCGCCTCCGTGGGCAGGCGATAGCCGTCGGCGGCGCGGTTCCAGGTGACGGATTCGCCGTCGATGGCGTAGACGGGCGTCAGGCCAGCCGCTTTGCTCCTTGCGTTGGCGTATTGAACTGCGTCAAGCCAGGAGATGTTCTCCACGGGCAGCTTTTCCCCGGTGAAGGTGCCGGGGTTGCTCCCCATGACAGTCTCCCATTCGTCCTGGATGGTCTCGTAAGGGTCGATGTAGAATCCAGCCACCGTCACCTCGTGCTGCGTCTCGTCGTCGATGCGCCAGTTCTCGTCCTCCGGACTGCCCATTTGGAAGGCAGCGCCCTCGACGCGAATGAAACCGTCGTCGATGGAAACGGGCTTAGATGCTGTTTCCTGTTCCGGTTCCACTGTGGACTCCGGCAGCACAGCGGGCTCTGTCTCAGACGCCTGCCATGGGGTTTCCATGGCGCTGCCCCAGTTGGGATCAAAGCCGATGTCATTGTTGCCAGGCCAGATCATGTTCAATACGAGGCCGATCACCACGGCGGCCAGAATCAGCGTCACCGGTATGAGAGAATTGTCCTTCTTCCTGCACAGCAGCGCCACCTGGCAGCCCACAAAAGCCCAGAACAACAGCATGACCACGTTTTCCAGCAGCACCAGCGCCCCGGCCTTTTCGTAATCCAGAAAGGCGAAGGGCACCCGGAAGAACAGGTAGTTCGGCATGCCGTTTTTGAAGAACAGCCACAGCCCGACGCCCGCTACAACCGCACAGGCCCCGTCAAGAGCGCGCCGCGTTCCGTCCTTCATCTTCAATTTTGCCAGCATCACCGGCACGTGCAGGCCCAGGTGCAGCCCCATCAGCACAAATGACCAGTGGGACATGGACAGGTGGGTCACCCGCACGAAGGACACCCGCACGATGCCGTACAGGAAGGGTACGGCATAGTTGCTCATGGCCATGCCGCAGAAGGCCGTCAGCGCGAAGGACGCCAGCAGCAGCACATTCACGCAGGCGGAGGCGGCGCGGTAGGCGTTGTATTTGCCCTTGAGCATCGCGCCGTACCAGCGCCGGTTCAGGATCTGGTGGACGATGACCAGCGCGGTCATGCCCATGCCCAGCCATTCGTGGGCGGCCTCGCCCATCACCTGATACGCCATCTGCAAAAGCAGGAGGACGGTCATGCCGATGTCGATGATCCTCCGCAGATTTCCCTGTCGCGTCTTCACGATTCGTCCTCCCACTGTTCGTCCTTTATCTCAGTCCTTCCACCCACGCGCGCAGCTCCTTTTCGGAGATGCTGCCGCTGTGGCGCGCGCCCTTGAGCCAGGTACCGGTGCCCGCCAGCCGGGCAAGCTCGTCGCCGCTGTCCCCGATCCCGCTGCTGCCGCTGGTGCAGAAGGGAATCACGGTGATGCCTGTAAAACTGTAGCGCTCCACAAAGGTGCACATAATCCGCGGCGCCATGCCCCACCATATGGGATAGCCCAGGTAAAGGGTGGTGTAGCCCTTCAGCCTGAGGGCTTTCCCGCCCAGCTTCGGCCTCGTCTCGGGGTGGTTCTGCTCCCAGGTGGCGCGGGTGCTGTCGTCGCCGTAATCCAGGTCCTCGTCGGTATAGGGCTCGGCAGGGACGATCTCATACAGGTCCGCGCCGGTGACCTTCGCCAGCTTCTTCGCCACGCCCCTTGTCGTGCCGGTGCAGGAGAAGTATGCCACCAGCGTCTTCCCGCCAGGCGCCTTGCCCGCGCTGACCTTTACCTTCACGGAGGCTTTCTTCGATCCGCTCTTTGCGGTGATCGTCGCCGTGCCCTTTCCAATGGCCTTGACGACGCCCTTGGCGCTGACCGTTGCCACCTTTTTGTCGCTGGTCGACCACTTGACCTTCTGGGTGCTGTTCTTTGGCTTCACGGTAGCCTTGAGGGTCACCTTCTCGCCGACCTTCAGCTTGATGGTCTTGGTCTGCGACAGCGTGATCTTTGTGGTCTTGACGGTCTTGGAGGCCGCCCATGCGGGGGCAATGTTTGCCGCTCCGAACAGCAGCGCGAAAGCCATCGAGACGGCGAGCATCATTTTCAATGCGCGTTTCATGGAAAACACCTCTCTATTTTCCTTTTACTTCAGGCTGTCCACCCACGCCTTCAGCTCATCCTCGGAGATGCCGCCGCTGTGGCGCGCGCCCTTGAGCCAGTTTCCGGTGCCGGCCAGCTTCGCCAGATCGTCGCCGCTGCGGCCGATGCCGCTGCCGCCCGAGGTGCAGAAGGGAATCACGGTCTTGTCGGTGAAGTCGTGACTCTCAACAAAGGTGCACAGGATGCGCGGCTCCTCGCCCCACCAGATGGGATAGCCAATGTAGACGGTGGTATAGCCGGTCAGGTCGACGTCTTCGCCCAGCGGCGCGGCGCTCAAATCTTCGATTTGACCGTCCGCGGTTTTTCCCTCCGGGAAAAACTTTGAAACCCGTACGGGTTTCAAACCTTCGATCTCCGGCCGGGTGTCGGGGTGGTCCTGCTCGGAGGTCGCGCGGGTGGAACGGTCGTTGTAGTTCAGGTCCTCCTCGGTGTAGGGCACGGCGGGAACGATCTCATACAGGTCCGCGCCGGTCACGTTCGCCAGCTTCTCCGCCACGCCTTTGGTGGTGCCGGTGCAGGAGAAGTAGACCACCAGCGTGTCAGTTTCCGCCAAAGCGCTCGCGCCCAGCAGCAGGCAGAGCGCCATCGTCCATGCAATCAGTTTCTTCATTCTCTTTTCCTCCTCATATCAAAAGATTGACGATCATGCCCGTTCCCCAGGCGAAGGCCAGGGTGAACAGGATATAGATGACAAATCGCCGCCAGCCCAGCACGATCTTCATCGCGCCAAGGTTGGTGATTTGGGACGCTGGATCGGTTATCATGAAAGCCGAGGCACTGCCCGTGCTCATGCCCTCCAGCAGCCATTGTTGCACAGTAACGAGATGAATTTTAGTCGATTGCAAACTGCAGATTTCGAAGGCTTGCTGGCGGCAAGTCAAGAAATCAGCAGGCAGCAGGCGGCTGAAATTCAACCGTTAATGCGCCATGAGCATTGTGCGGCATTTCCTTAATACCAGAGGCAGATCGCCTCGCGGCGCAACCGATCAGGCATCCTGATTCATCAGATGGTAGGTCCGGCTGCCCAGCCCGACGGCCTCGGCGGCGTCCATCGTGTGCAGGCCGTTGCGGCTCTCGATGCACTCGATGAGGCTTGCGCTGTCCGGCATGGCGTACACCAGATCGATGGCCGCCTGGTCGATGGCCAGCGGGTCGGTGTACGCCAGTATGCCGATGTCGTGCATGTCCGGCTCGGAGGGATTGCCGTCGCAGTCGCAGTCCACGGACAGGCGGTTCAGCACGCTGATGTAGACGATGTTGTCCCCCATAGCGGTATCCACGCCCTTGGCCGCGTCCGCCATGGCCTCCAGGAACGGGTCCTGATCGCCCCAGATGCTTCCGCTGGTGCGGGTCCCGCCGGAGTGGATCCACACCTTGCCCATCGAAGAGCCGAAGCCGATGGAGATGTTCTTGATGGCGCCGCCGAAGCCTGCCATGGCGTGGCCCTTGAAGTGGGAGAGCACGAGGAAGGCATCATAATTGGCGAAGTGGCTGCCCACGTAGTCCACGCTCAGCCGTTTGCCGCCCTCGATCGGGATCTCCATGCTGTCCTCGGCGTCCAGTATGTCCACCTCCGCGATGTCGGTAAAGCCGTGGTCCTTTGCCAGCTGCATGTGCATGGCGGTGGAGGCGCGGCTGCCGCCGTAGGCGGTGTTGCACTCCACGATGGCGGCGTTCAGCATCTGCACCAGATCGCCGATCAGCGCGGGACGCAGATAGTTGGTGCGTTCGCTCTCGCCGGTGGACAGCTTCACGCCCACCCTGCCGGACAGCTGAACGCCCAGCGCCTGATAGGACCTGACCAGGCTCTCCGGCGAGATATCGCTGATGAAGTACACCGTGGCAGGTGCGGCTTCATCCTGATGGGGCAGAGCAGAAAGGTCGATCTCTACGCCGCCATTCGTAGTCAAATCCGCCGCCAGCGCGGATGCGCAGCACAGGCCAAGCGCCAGCAAAGCGATCAACAGTTTCTTCATCATGCGTTTATCCTCCCGCAGTCGCCCGCCTATTCGCCGGTCACAAAACACTCATAGGACGGAAACTCGAACAGCACCGGCTTCATTTTTATTTCATCTCCTTTTCCCAGAAGCGTATGACATTCAGATTCAGACTGTCAGCCAGCTTTTCAAGCCCGGTCGTCTCTTCCTCGGTCAGGGTGACGTTCGCGGCCTTCACCGCGTCCGCCACGTGGCTGACCTTCGTCACGCCGATGATCGGCAGTGTGCCCTTGGCGATGGCCCAGGCCACCGGGATTTGCGCGGGACCCACGCCGTACTTGTCTGCCAGACGCTTAAGTTCGGCGTTCAGCGCCTCCAGCTTGTCCAGAACCGGGTTGTAGGTCTCGGCGCGGGCGGAGCCCTCGGGCATGGGGTGCCGGGTATCATACTTTCCGGACAGCGCGCCCTGCTCCAGCACCATGTAGGCGAAGAAGTGAATATCGTTCTCTCTGCAATAATCCAGTATGCCCGAGTCCTCGGAGGAACGGTTGACGAGGCTGTAGTGGTTCTGAACCGCGGACAGCTTCAGGCCGTGGGCCTCCAGGATGTCGTTGGCCTGTTTGATCTCGGAAAGATTGTGGTTCGACACGCCCAGCAGCGGTACATCGTCCCGGCCCTCGAAATACTTCGCCAGCGCCTCCGTCCAATGCGGCGCGTCCCAGACGTTGTGGATCCAATAGATGTCGAAGCGGTTGAGGTTCATCAGCTTCAGCTGCATTTCGATCATGTCCGCCATCGCAGTGGGCTTGCCGTTGGCGCACTGGGGTGTGAACTTGTCGGAGATGAGATAGGATTCCCTCGGCAGGTCCTTGATGAATCCCGCCAGCACCTTCTCGGAGGTGCCCATGCCGTAGGCGTAGGCGGTGTCCCACAGGTTGAGGCCGTTGGCCATCGCCGCGTCGAAGATGGGTTTCAGCCCCTCGGCGGTAAAGTTGTTCCCAAAGGTTCCATCGTTGCCCCAGGCCCACGCACCGAGGGCGATTTTCGGCAGATTGCTCATGGTTCTTCCTCCTCAGATTTTCTGATTGCCGGTTGTCCTGATCGCAGTCGCGCTACTGCCAAAGGCAAGCGCGACCAGCACGGGCGCATCCTGAGGATGCCAGCCCGGCGCTGCCGGTGCTTCCTCTGCGCGGATCAGCGCCGGTGCGCAACGTACCTTGCGTTCACGGGTTTGTCGTGTATATTTCATGGTTCAGTCAGCCTCCTGTTCCTGTCCAGAAAATATACTGACATCGTGTCTATACATAGCATACACTATATTTGACACGATGTCAATTAAATATTCGGTTAATCGTTTTTTATTTTGATCCCAACAGCGTCCGGATGCAGTTGAAGGCGATATCATAGACGCTCATGTACACGAAGTTCAGCCCGGCGTCTGACATCGCCTGGCGCTGCTTCGCGGACACCGTTGTATAGGGGTAGATGCCGTAAAGGAAGGGCATAAAGGCGTACAGAAAGCCCTGCTGCGCCTTCGCGTCCATGTCCGGGAAGAATTTGACGAGGCAGCCGCGCACCGCTTCGATGGAAGCGCCGTAGGCCCGCTTGAAATCCACCAGGCATTCCGGACGGCTGTTGACCTCCATGTCAAAGAGATTCATGCTCAGGAGCTTGAGCAGCATGCTCCGCTTCTCCAGCGAATGGGCCAGCATACTTGAAAACGACTCGACGCTCATGGTGGTATAGTCGCTGGCCATGGCATCCAGCTCCGCCGTCCAGTGCTCGTACTCCTTCTGCATCAGAGCCAGGAAGATCTCCTCCTTGGTCTGAAAGTAGTTGTAGATCGAAGTGCGCGTGAAGCTCGTCGCCCCGGCGATGTCCTTCAGCGTGATCTCTTTAAAGCTCATGGTCTGATAGAGCTTTTCGCAGGCTGATATAATTTCCTCCCTGCGCGCATTTGTCAATTCCAATGAACCCTTGGGCATGTATATACTCCCTCCGCCGCCGGACGACGGCCTTATTTATATTTACATTATAGCAGTAGTATGACGCTTTGTCAATTATGAATACTCATTATTATTGACTGTTTGTCATTCTGTGGGTTACAGCTCAGCCTGCCGCTTCGCTGTAACGGTCGAAGGGAGACAAGCCCCCTTCGATCAGGCGCGGGGCTGTCTCAAAAGAGAGGCAGCCTCTTTAATATAAAGAAGGAGAAAAAAGTAATGCCAGGTCTTGCGCAGACCTGGCAGCGTTGTTAGAATTAAG
>CACYZW010000088.1 GCA_902778995.1 uncultured Eubacteriales bacterium | reverse complement strand
CTCCCTCTCCTTCATGATTTTATATGACTGAGCAAAACCAATTCTCCGGGCGATTCTCCGTGCCCATAAATCGGATAGCAATATCAATATCCTATAAGTAATAACACCATTCTATGATAATGGTACTGTATAGAATTATATCTTATTTAATCTATAAGTCAATACTTTCTTGCATTTTTTCTCTGTTTGTGTGACATTACCCATTTCCCAATCATCCTCCTCACCCGTAGTTCACTTTCACTAACAGCAATGCTCCACCAAGGTTAAATATATAAAAATCAATGGACAACGCCCATCCCTTCAATATATAATAGTGTCGGATTTTCTTTATATTGAATTCATATTACAGCGATAGAATTGTAATATAATAGATATAGTTTCGATATTTTTGTCCGTTGGGAGGCGCGGCATGTTTTCCAAATACAGCGTCAAAAAGCCCTATACGGTGATCGTGGGCATCATACTGGTGATCGTGCTGGGCGTCATATCGTTCCAGCACATGACCACCGACCTGCTGCCCAGCATGAACCTGCCCTACGTGGTGGTGTACACCACCTATGTAGGGGCGACGCCGGAGCGGGTGGAGGACGACATCACGCGGCCCATGGAGGCCGCCTTCGCCACGCTGACGGACGTGAAGAAGATCACCTCCTCCTCCAGGGACAACGTCTCCGTGGTCGTCATGCAGTTCAACGACGGCGCGAACATGGACACCGCGCTGATCGAGATTTCCTCCCGGCTGGACCAGCTGCGGGGCGACTGGAACGACGACGTGGGCGCGCCGGTGGCCATGAAGCTGAACCCGGACATGCTGCCCGTGGCGATCCTCTCCGTCACCCGCGACGACATGGACATACTGGCCCTCTCCAACTACGTGGAGGACGAACTGGTGCCCGCCTTCGAGGCGCTCAACGGCGTGGCCAGCGCCGAGGCCTCCGGCGTCATACAGCAGCGCGTGGACGTAACCATCGAGCAGAGCCGCATCGACGTGCTCAACGCCGCCATACTGAAAGATGTAAACAAAGAGCTCTCCGACGTGGAAAAGAAGCTGAACGACGCCCAGGCCCAGCTCTCCGACGGCAAGGGCCAGCTTTCCCGCGCCAAGAAGAAGGCCCGAAAGCAGCTGGACGACGCCGAGGCCGCCCTGAACGAGGCCGAGGCCCAGGTGGGGCCCGCCATCGAACAGCTGACCCAGCAGCGCGACGAGGCCGTCGCCCAGCGGGAGGCGCTGGCAAAGAGCGTCGCCGACCTCGAGGCCCTGGTGAACATGGACGAGGCCCAGCGCCAACAGCTGGCCCAGATGGCCGAGGCGCTGGCGCAGCTGCGGCTGCAAAAGCAGAACCTGGAGCAGCAGCTTGCCGATGCGGAGGCCGCCCTGAAAGATCCCGCCCTCGCCGAGGCCCGCGCCGAGGTTCAGGCCCAACGGGATGCGCTGGAAGCGGAGCGTGCCCAGCAGGAGCAGTACCTGAGCGACCTCAAGCTGCTGGACGCTGACGCCCTGCGCCGGGATATCGAAGCGCTGGAAAGGGAGATCGCCGAGGGCGAGGCCGCGCTGCAGGCGGCCAACGAGGCGCTTGAAACCCTGAAGGTCCAGCAGGTCGAGACCCAGGCGCGCATCGACGCGCTTAAAAAGCAGATCGAAGCCGGCGAGACCGACGGTAAGGCCACCGAAGCGCCTGCGGAAACCCAGGCCCCCGCGCAGACAGAGAAACCCGCCGATACCGAAGCCCCCGCAGATACCGAGGCCCCCGCCGATACCGAGGCCCCCGCAGATACCGAAGCCCCCGCCGATACCGAAGCCCCCGCCGATACCGAGGCCCCCGCAGATACGGAGGCCCCCGCAGAGACCGAGGCCCCTGCCGATACCGAGGCCCCCGCAGAGACCGAGGCCCCTGCCGATACCGAGGCCCCTGCCGATACCGAGGCCCCCGCAGAGACCGAGGCCCCTGCCGATACCGAGGCCCCCGCAGAGACCGACACCCCCGGCGACGCGAAAGCAGAGGATGAAACCGACGCCCCTGCGCAGACGGAAGCACCCGTTGAAACAGAAGCGCCCGCTGAAACAGAGGTGCCCGCTGAAACAGAAGCACCCGTTGAAACAGAAGCGCCCGCTGAAACAGAAGCGCCCGCGCAGACCGATAAGCCCTCGGAAACCCCCGAAGAGGGCGCTTCCGACGGCGACGGCGCACCCGCCGATGGGTCGGGCGACGCCGGGGATGGTTCTGCCGCCTCCGACGCCGACCAGGGCGCCGAAGCACCTTCCCCGGAGGAGAAGCCCGAGAAACCCGCCGATGACGGCGCACCCGCCGAAGGGTCGGGCGACGCCGGAGACGGCTCCGCCGCCTCCGACGCCGACCAGGGCGCCGAAGCACCCTCCCCGGAGGAGAAGCCCGAGAAACCCGCCGATGACGGCGCACCCGCCGAAGGGTCGGGCGACGCCGGGGACGGCTCCGCCGCCTCCGACGCCGACCAGGGCGCCGAAGCACCCTCTAAAGAAGAGAAGCCCGAGAAACAAGCCGACGACGGCGCACCCGCCGAAGGGTCGGGCGACGCCGGAGACGGCTCCGCCGCATCCGACACCGACCAGAGCGCCGAAGCACCCTCCAAAGAGGAGAAGCCCGAGAAATCCGCCGAAGGGGCGGGCGACGCCGGGGACGGCTCCGCCGCCTCCGACGCCGACCAGAGCGCCGAAGCACCCTCCAAAGAGGAGAAGCCCGAGAAATCCGCCGATGACGGCGCGCCTTCCGAAGGGGCAGGCGACGCCGGGGATGCCCATGCCGCGTCCGACGCCGACCAGAGCACCGAAGCATCCTCTAAGGAGAAGAAGCCCGAGAAATCCGCCGATGACGGCGACACATCCGAAGAACCGGACAAAGCCGGGCATGCGGATCCCCCGTCCGCCGCGGGGGGGAAGGCCGAGGCGTCGTACAGCGATACGGGCGCGCAGAGCGCCCCCGGCGAGAAAGGGGAAAAGCCCACCGAACCCACCCCGACGCCCTCGCCCTCCCCCACACCCAAGCCCACGGCGACACCCGCGCCCGACACCGCGCTGCTCCCCGGCACGGCGCTGGCCGAGGAAGCTTCTCAGGAGGAATTGCGCGCCCAGCTGGACGCCGAAAACGCGGCGCTGGAGCAGTTGAACCGGGACATCCAGGCCAAGTCTGAAGAGATCGCCGAGCTGTCCCGGAAGCTGGACGAGCAGCGCAAGATCCTCGCCGCCCGCCAGGACGCCCTGGACACCCTGACCGAGGACAACGTGAACATCCAGACCCGCATGGATGCGGCCCAGGCACAGATCGACAGCCTGACCCGGCGCATCGAAGCCCTGGACCAGGAGCTGGCCGCGCTGGACGCCCAGCAGGCCCAGCTTGCCGCCGCCCCCGAGGCGCTGCGCCAGGCCATCGCCCAGATCGACGAACAGATCGCCGCCATCGAAAGCAGCGACGCCTATCAGGCCATACTCCTGCTGGAGGATCCGGAGGGCCTGAACGCCAAATACGTGGAGGCCACCAACGGCCTGGCCCAGCTTGACGCGGGCATCGCCCAAATGGACGAGGCCCTTGAAAAGCTGAAAAAGAACATCATCCCCGGCGGCTTAGTGCAGGGCATGGACGAGGACACCGACCTGAACGCCTCCCGGGCGGAGCTGGAGGCTGGCCGCGAGCAGATGGAGGACGCCTTCTCCAAGGCCTCCTCCCAGCTGCGGGACGCCGAGGCCAAGCTGGCCAAAGCCCGCAAGGAATTCAACGAACAGCGGGACGAGGCCCTGGAAAACGCGGGCCTGGACGGCGTCATCACCATCCAGACCGTCTCGCAGCTCATCGGCGCGCAGAACATCGCCATGCCCGCCGGCTACGTGTACGACGCCGACGACGAGCAGGTGCTGGTGCGCGTAGGCGACAAGTTCGACACGCTGGACGGCGTGCGCCGCCTGAAGCTGTTCAAGCTGGACCTGGATTCCGTGGACGAGGTGCGCCTGCTGGACGTGGCCCGGGTGGAGCTGACCGACGACCGGGAGGACGTGTTCACCAAGCTGAACGGCCAGGACGGCATACTGCTGTCCCTGGACAAGCAGTCCACCTATTCCACCGCCGACGTGGCCAAGACCGTGATGGCAAAGGCGAAGGCCCTGGCCGAGGCCAACCCGAACCTGCACATCGTCGACCTGATGAACCAGGGCGAATACATCAGCATCATCGTCGATTCGGTGCTGAACAACCTGCTCTCCGGCGGCGGCCTGGCGATACTGATACTGCTGCTGTTCCTGATGGACTTCCGGCCCACCATCACCGTGGCCTTTTCCATCCCCATCAGCGTGGTCATCGCCTTCGTGTGCATGTACTTCACCGGCATCACGCTGAACGTGCTGTCCCTGTCCGGCCTCAGCCTGGGCATCGGCATGCTGGTGGACAACTCCATCGTCGCCATCGAGAACATCTACCGCCTCCACGACGAGGAGCGCATGCCCCTGCTCAGGGCCTGCGTGGAGGGCGTGCGCTCGGTCTCCGGCGCGCTGTTCTCATCCACGCTCACCACGATCTGCGTGTTCCTGCCCATCGTGTTCGTACAGGGCATGGCCCGCGACCTGTTCGCCGACATGGGCCTGACCATCGCCTATTCGCTGCTGGCCTCGCTGTTCGTGGCGATGACGGTGGTGCCGGCCATGTGCTCGTTCCTGATGCGCCGTTCCAAGCCCCACAGGCACAGGATTTTCGGCGCGATCCAGCGCTTCTACGGCGCGCTGCTGCGCGGCGCGCTGCGCTTCAAGCCGCTGACGCTGCTGGCGGCGCTGGGCCTGCTGGCCTTCGCGGCGATGCAGGTGCCGAAGATGGGCATCTCCTTCATGCCCGAGGTCAATTCCCGCCAGATGAGCGCAGCCCTGTCCTTTGACCCGGAGATGACCGAGAAACAGCAGAAGGAACAGGCCGTCGCCATCATGGACGCCATGATGAAGGTGGAGGGCGTGGAATCCGTGGGCCTGATGGGCAACAGCTCCGGCGTGCTCACCATGGGAACCAGCGGCGACATGTCCTACTACATCAACATCGACGAATCCAGGGGCCGCAAAAACGTGGACATCGCCCATGAGATGGAGGACATCGGCAAAAGGCTCAACGCCGACCTCACCGTACAGTCCACCACCATGGACATCTCCATGATGACCGGCAGCGGCATACAGGTGGAGATCACCGGCGACGACCTGCAAACCCTGCAGGCCATCGCCACGGACGTGGCCGAACTGGCAAGGCAGACCGAGGGCATCGTGGATGTGGACGACGGCCTGGAGGACGCCGTACCCGAGCTGCGCATTGAGGTGGACAAGGAAAAGGCCACGGACGAGGGGCTGACCACCGGCCAGATCCTCCAGTTCATCGCCCAGAAGGTGGCGGGCCGGGTGGAGATCACCCAGATCACGCTGGACGGACGGGAAATGAGCATCTACGTGGAGGACGGCGAAAACAAGGAACTGAAGCCCGCCGACATCGAAAACCTGGAAATAGAGGTGGACAGCGAGGACAAGAACAAGCTGGTGCGCATCGGCGACGTGGCCAACATCCGCGACAGCCAGAGCCTGTCCACCATCAGCCGCGCCAGCCAGCGGCGGCTGGTGACCGTGTCCTTTGCCATCGCCGACGGCTACAGCGCCAACCTGGTCAGCAACGTGTTCGCCGAAAAGCTGAAAGCCTACAGCGTGCCTGCGGGCTACAGTGTCGAGCTGGCCGGCGAAAACGAGACCGTCATGGGCATCATGGAGGATCTGGTCTGGATGGTGCTGGTGGCGGTGCTGCTGATCTTCCTGATCATGGTGGCCCAGTTCCAGAGCTTCAAATCCCCCATCATCGTCATGTTTACGATACCGCTGGCCTTCACCGGCGGCCTGCTGGCGCTGCTGATTTCCGGCATGGACCTGTCCATCGTCAGCATGCTGGGCTTCCTGGTGCTCTCCGGCGTGGTGGTGAACAACGGCATCGTGTTCATCGACTGCGTCAACCAGCTGCGCATCGGCGGCATGGAGAAGCGGGAAGCGCTGGTGGAGACCGGCCGCATCCGCCTGCGCCCGATATTGATGACCGCCCTGACCACCATACTGGGCATGTCCACCATGGCCCTGGGCCGGGGCACCGGCGCGGAGATGATGCAGCCCATGGCCGTGGTGTCCATCGGCGGCCTGGCCTACGCCACGCTGATGACGCTGTTCATCGTGCCCGTGCTGTACGACCTGCTCAACGGCAAGACCATGAAGGCCCGCGAGATCCAGATGATCCGGGAGGCCGCCGGCATGAACGGCGACGGGATACTGGCGGACGGGGAGGGCCCGGACGCCCCCGGCGAAGCGCCTGCAGCAGCGGTTCCCGCCGAAGCCCCGGCAATACCGCAGATGACACTCGACGAAACCCCCGCAGCGCCGGAGGCCGTCGTCGGCGAAGCCCCGGCAACACCGCAGATGATCGTCGACGAAGCCCCCGCTGCGCCGGAGGCCGTCGTCGGCGAAGCCCCGGCAATACCGCAGATGATCGTCGACGAAGCCCCGGCGCGCGCAGAGTCAACCGCGGACGCCGCGCCGATGATTCCCCAGGCCGTGTTCGAAGAAGCGTCGAAGCCCACGCCCGAACCGGCCACACAGAAAGACGACGCGCCCAGGCCCCCGGCCAGACCCCTGCGCATTCGGCTCAAGCGATAGCCGATCCTCCAGCCCCTCCCCCGTGACGCCATTCGCGTCTGTCGGGGAGGGGCTTTATCGCATCTGTCACTGTCCTCTATGTCCAATTTCAAATATAAAAATTCTTCCCCAAAGGGCTTTTTTTAGGCGTCTCCCTTGCGCCCATCGGCTTTTTATGTTATTATCATATAAATCAAAACGACATGGAGGATGGACACATGAAGCGCATTTTTACCCTGATGGTCGCCGCGCTGCTGCTGGCGCTGGCACTCTGCCCGGCCATGGCCGAGGTGGGCAAGATCTTTACAACCGACTACTTTACCCTGACCCTTCCCAAGGACTGGGAGATCGACACCTCGGATTTGGAAAAGGATGGGGACTTTCAGGAGCTGGGCAGCCTGTACGCGCCTGAGGTCCCCGGCCTGGTGATGGAAGCGGGCCTGATGCACTACGCCGATATGGAAGACATATCGCTGTGGAACGCCGATGAGAAGACGATGCAGGACTACATCGACGCCACACTGGAGGATCTGAAGGATGACAATCCCAAGTACGAAACCACGCTGAACGTGAACGGGATTCCTTTCATCGTCATCAGCGCCGAGGACAAGGACGGCCCCTTCCGCTACATCGACACCATGACCAACGGCTACGCGGTGGTCTTTTACGCCTACGTCGCCAATGACGACGACGACAAGCTGCTGCCGATGTCGGACGCCGACTGGGCCCAGGTTGAGGCCATACTGGCCACCTTCAAGCCTGCGGGCTGAGGACGCGCCCTATGTTTCGGCGATGGGGATGCTGCCTGCTGGCGGCGCTGCTGATACTGGTCCATATCCCGCCGACGGCGCGGGCCGCGCGGGCAAAGTGGACGGTGCTGGTCTACCTTTGCGGTTCCAACCTTGAAAGCGAGATGGGCGAGGCTTCCAAAGATATCGGGGAAATGCTCAGCTCCGGCGCGGGCGCGTCGGAGGATGTGTGCGTACTGGCTGCCACGGGCGGCAGCGCCCGCTGGCAGCGCTACGGCATATCCTCAAGCCAGGTGCAGTATTACAATGTCCGGGGCGACGCGCCGCTGCTGCTGGCCGAGGCCGGGCGCGTCAACATGGGCGACGCCGACACGCTGGCGGCGTTTGTGCGCTACGGCCTCGCCAACGCTCCCGCCGAGCACTGCGCGCTGATCCTGTGGGATCACGGCGGCGGGCCGGTGTTCGGCATGTGCGAGGACGAAAACCATCCGGGCGACCCCCTGTCCCTGCCCGAGCTTCGGGATGCGCTGACCCGGGGGCTGAACGGCAGGCGGCTGGACGTGCTGGCCTTCGACGCCTGCCTGATGAACTGCGTGGACGTGTGCGCGCTGGCGGCGGACTTTGCCGATTACACCGTCGCGAGCCAGGAGATCGTCAACGGCAATGGCCTGGATTACGACGCCTGGCTCGCGCCCCTGGCGGCCCATCCCGGCACGGACGCGCTGACGCTGGCCGAGCAGATGGCAAAGACCTACGTCGCCGACAGCGCCTCCGGCCGGAGCGCGCAGACCGCCACCATGTCCGTGGTGCGCTCCGACGCCATGCCCGGGGTCACCCGCGCGGTGGACGCCTTTGGCGCGGCGCTGACCCCGATGATGGCAAGCCGGATGTCCTCGGTGGTGCGCCTGAGGAACCGGCTGGTCTCCTTCGGCGAATTTGCAGACGACGCCGCCTCAGATCTGGTGGACGTACAGGCGCTGTGCGACGCCTACGCCGCGCTGCTGCCCGACGAGTGCGCCCGGCTGAAGGCCGCCGCAGCCCAGGCCGTGGTCTGCAACGCCACCTCCGCCGACATCGCCGGCCAGGCCAGCGGCCTTTCGCTGTTCATGCCCTACAGCACCGCCCGGCAGGACTATGCCGTGATCATGGACCGCTATCAGAATCAGCGGGGCGACTATGCCGCCATGGTGACGGCCCTGGCCGACAGCTTCGGCAGCGGCGACTACGCCATGACCGCCGCGAATCAGAGCGTCGAGCCCTTCTACTGCTACGACGGGGAATCGGAGCCCACCGGCGCGCTGTGTTCCATCTGGAACGGGCTCTATGGCAATACCCTCGCGGCCGGGGAAATGGCGCAGAGCGCCGGCGGCAGCATATGGACGGGGCTCAGCGACACCGCAGGCATATGGGCCGGCCTTTCCGACTCTCCGGGCAATGCCGTGCCCGCCGCCACCGAGGCCGCCGGGGGCATCTGGTCGGGCCTGTCCACCCAGGAGGCCCCCACGGCCACGCCCGCCCCGGCACAGCCCCCCGCCAACGCGCTGGAACACATCTGGGCGGGTTTTGTGAACACCTCGGAGGACTACTATCAGCCGGAAGCGCCCAACGAGAACGTGCAGCCCGGCATCAGCGAAGCCGTACCGCCGAACGCGGTGATCACCGCCGCCCAGGATTACTTCTCCGCGTCCGACCTCGACACCCAGTCGGTCTACACCCTGCAGCTGAACCGGCAGGATCTGGATCACCTGACCGCCGCCACGGGCGTGCTGTTCAGGCGGGAGGGCGACGAGCGGGTGCGCCTGGGCGACATGGGCCAAACCACCATCGACTGGTCCACGGGCCTGATCTTCTCGATGTTCGACGGGGCCTGGCCCACCCTCTCGGGCGAACCGGTCTGCGCCGAGCGGCTGTACACCCAGGAGGACGGCAGCGTCCGCTTCGCGATTCCCGCCCGGATCAACGGCCTGAAGATGTACCTGCTGGCCACCCGGAATGCCGACGGCAGCGCGACGGTGCTGGGCGCGACCCAGGGCTACGACGAAAACGGCATGGCGATTCGCGGCAGCATCCCGCTGGAGACGGGCATGAACGTCGAGCCCCTCTACAGCGCCCTGTCTGACGACGGCCAGATGCGCGAACGGGCGGGCAGCGCCATCACCGTGCCTCAGGAGGGGCTGACCCTCGCCTGGCAGCCCCTGCCCGCCGGGGAATACGAATACTGCCTCGGCCTGACCGACCTCAGCGGCGCGGTGCAGTACACCCAGAGCGTGAGCCTGAAATACCCGGGCGATTGAGCAGACATCAGGTCATAGCGCCCGATGGCGTTTTCGGGCAGGCCCACAAGAAAACGTGTATAAATTAAAGATCCCCGAAACGATTTTCGTTTGCGGGGATCTTGCTGTTCACGAACCGCGGATTCGCAACAGGATACTATTATATGTCGAAATCGGGATAGACGCGATTGCCGTCCTTGTCGTAGAACTTGAAGGCGTAATTTGATCCGCGGCAAATGAAATTTCTGGAAAGCCACAGCTTTCTGCCCTTATAGCACACCTCGTACCAGATCACGTCGCGGTCGTCAATACCGACATGCCTGGCGAGCTTCAGCAGCTGGCCCTTCTCAACGACGGCCTGGCTCTTGCACTTCATGCCGGGGTTCTTGCGCAGGTTGGTGTGTCCGCTGACCTTCACGTACAATCCCACGACCTGAGTATAGGGATTCAGATAGATGCGATCCTTCTCACAGGAGGACATGCCCTTGCCGCCCTTGGCCCAGACGACCCTGGTAGAGTCCTTCTCGGACTGCTTCAGGTCCTCAACCTTGAACCAGCGCTTTGTATTGGCCTTTTCGTTCACGATCAGCCTGGCAAATTTGCCGCAGATCTTGTCGCAGTAGGCGCGGGAGCCCTTCTGCACGACGTTCTTGGTCTCCTTGCCGGACTTGGCGGCGGTGTATGCGGCGGAATCCCTCTTGAACTCCACAAACATGCCGACCTTGATGTCGCAGGATGCCATGGCCGTGGCCGCCAGAGCGAGTACCATGGTCAGCACCAGCAGCGCGGCAACAAACTTCTTCATTAAATGATCCCTCCTCGGTTGACTCAGTCTGTACGCCCAAAATCAGGAATGCAGCACGCCCCCGTGCCGATAGCCATTTACGCGTCCGCGGGCCGCGACGCAACATCTGACGGGAAGCAGTTGGTGCCATGCCCAAATCTAAGCTTATGCTTATGGTAGCATTTTTCCAGGCGGTTGTCAATGCGCACTTCTGTGCTCACACAATCGGCGTCTGTATTGTGTGTTACTGCTCAGCCTCCGGCTTCGCAGTAACTGTCGAAGGGGGACAGGTCCCCCTTCGAGACATCCCCCACAGATTTTGCTTGATTATCGCAGATA
>CACYZW010000087.1 GCA_902778995.1 uncultured Eubacteriales bacterium | reverse complement strand
GTTCTGCGTCCCGTGAGCGAGAACCCGGATCTTATAGGTGCCCCGCTTGCAGTGCTTCGGGATGGTGACAAAGCCCGCTTTCGTCACCCTGATGCCGGCTTTCCTGGCCTTGGAATACGCCTTGTATGTCACCTTGCCCTTTGCATTTTCCACCTTTATGGCAAAGTAAATCGCCTTTGTCAGCGCGTCCTTCTTGAACGTCAGCGCATTCGGAGAGACGGTTATGGGGTTGGACGCCTTTTTGATCGTCAGCTTTACAGCCTTGCTGGTGGCAGCCCTGTAGGAAGCATCGGCGGCCACGCTTGCCTTTACGTAATAGACGCCGGCATTCTTGTGCGCGCTGACCTTCTTCGTGCATTTGGCGTCGCTGTAATAGGCGTAGGTCACCTTCCCTGTCGAACCGACGACCTTGGCCTTCCCGATGTTGATCGTCTTTCCGGTGTAAACCGCCGTCTTGGGCTGCAGCGTGATCCTGGAAGGCTTCTTTGTGGGGAGGGAGGGGTTGTCCGCGGGCACAAGGCTCAAATTCCTCATCCAGTTAAGCTCTGTGTCGGTGTAAGCCTTCGCCTGGTAGATGGTTCCCGTATTCAGGTCCGTGAAGGACTTATCCATCGTCACGGTGGTTTTATTGTCCGTGTTGGAGATGAAGCTGGGCGTCTGCACGCTGACGCTGTTCGGGCCGCTGTGTGTCAGCGTGATGGTGGCGCTTTCGCCATCATAACCGTTGCCGATGCCAGCGCCGCAATTGTAGCCGACGTATTTGCTGCCGTCATCTGCGATAACTTCTCCGCCGCTGATGGTAATGTTGCCGCCTTTGCCTTCATTGCCGCCGCCGATGCCCGCGGCGCCTTTTATGCCCGTCGCTTTGACCTTGCCGCCGCTGATGGTGATCTTGTCGCCATCGCCTTCTTCACCGCTGCCGATGCCCGCGCCATGCGTGCCGCCGGTTGCGGTTACTTCTCCGCCGCTGATGGTAATGTTGCCGCTGTCGCCTTCATCGCCGCCGCCGATGCCCGCGCCGGTATAGCCGCCGGTGGCGTTGACAGTGCCGCCGCTGATGGTGATCGTACCGCCGGAGGCGGTATCGCCGCCGCCGATGCCCGCGCCGCCGGAATCCGGTTTCGAAGGAATGTTCAAATTTGAGCCGCCGGTGGCGCTGACATTGCCGCCGCTGATGGTGATCGTTCCGCCGGTGACGTATTCGCCGCCGCCGATACCCGCAGCGTCCTTGCCGCCTTGCGCGGTCACATTGCCGCCGCTGATAGAGACCTCGCCGCCCTCGGTTCTTACGAGCGCGGCGCTCCCGCCGATGCCGGCCGCGTAAGAGCCGCCGGTGGCGTTGATGGTGCCGCCCTTGATGGTGATTTTTGAGCATTCGCCAAAACCGCCGCTGCCGATGCCCGCGCCGCCGGCGAAATCGCCGCCTTTTACGGTTACTTCTCCGCCGCTGATGGTAATGTTGCCGCTGTCGCCGTTTTGGCCGCCGCCGATGCCCGCGCCATGTTTGTCACTGCTGGCGTTGACAGTGCCGCCGCTGATGGTGATCGTACCGCCGTCGCCGCCATCGCCGCCGCCGATGCCTGCGGCGGCGTAGCCGCCTATCGCGGTCACATTGCCGTCGCTGATGGTGATCGTACCGCCGTCGGCGCTATCGCCGCCGCCGATGCCCGCGCCGCCGGAATTTAACGAAGCCTTCCAAGTGTCCACATTTGTGCCGCCGGTGGCGTTGACAGTGCCGCCGCTGATGGTGATCGTACCGCCGGTGTTGTCTTCGCCGCCGCCGATGCCCGCGCCGTCCTTGCCGCCTATCGCGGTCACATTGCCGCCGCTGATGGTGATCTCGCCGCCCGCGGTATCCGAGTCCCTGTCGCCGCCGCCGATGCCGGCCGCGTAAGAGCCGCCGGTGGCGTTGACAGTGCCGCCCTTGATGGTGATTTTTGTGCATACGGCGTCGTCGCCGCCGCCGATGCCGGCCGCGTCTTCGCCGCCCGTGGCCGTAATGTTACCGTCATTGATGGTGATGACTCCGCTGGTTCCGTCCTGGCCGCCGCCGATGCCGGCGCCATTTGCGCCGCCATTGGCCGTTATCGTGCCGCCGTTGATGGTGATGGTTCCGCCGGCGCCGTTGTCGCCGCCGCCGATGCCCGCGCCGTCGCAGCCGCCGACGGCCGTAATATTGCCGCCATGGACGGTTATGCTGTCGACGCTTCTCTCATTGCCGCTGCCGATGCCCGCGCCGCCGTCGGCAGTTGCGGAGCCGCCGTGGGCGTTGACCGTACCGCCGTAAATGGCGATATTGCCGCTGCCGCCTTCATCGCCGCCGCCGATGCCCGCAGCGTTGGCGCCGCCACGCCCAGTGACGTTGCCGCCATAGATGGTGATCGTGCCGCCGTTGCCCGCGCCGCCGCCGCCGATGCCGGCGCCGCCGTTAGAGTTGACAGAGCCGCCGATGCCCGTGACCGTGCCGCCGTAGATGGTGATCGTGCCGCCGCTGCCGTCTTCGCCGCCGCCGATGCCTGCGGCATCCTCGCCCAGGTTTTTGGTGTCGGCGGTTATGTGGCCGCCGTGGATGTTGATCGTGCCGCAGCCTTCGCCCTCGTCGCCGCCCAGCGCCGCGTTGTCGTTGGTGTCCGCGTCCAGGTACAGCTCGCCGCTGTCGCCCGCCTGGCCGTAGATGTTCAGCGTCGCGCCGGGGGAGACCCTGATGCCGTCTTCGTTGTACAGCCGCGCGCCGTCCACGAGGATGATGTTGGCCGTGCCCACGACATTCAGTCGCTCGTCGTCCAGGTCCAGACGGGAATCCACGACATACCAGCCGCTTATATCCTCCGTGTCGTCGTCGATCCTGGAATAGCCCGTGCATTCCAGCGTCTCCGACACGACCTCCGAGCCGTTCCAGCTCCTGCTGATATACGGGACGCCGTCGTTGGTCTGGAGGATGCGTCAAGATCCAAACTCAAATCCCCCAGCTCGACGGCCAACCCGCCGTCGATTTGATCCGCCGGGAAGTCATCTCCGAAGCTGAGCCCTTCTTCGTCCCCATCGATCGGGAGATTGCCTTCAAGATTCAACGCGTCTCCTGCCTGGTCGATCTCGACTTCGACTTCTGCCAATACCGGCGTTACGCCCTGCGATATCAACGCAAAGACCATCAGAAGCGCTACTGCCAGACTGAGCCATCTTTTCTTCATGTTACACTCATCCCTTTCCAGGATATTCATTGCTGTAATTTTATAGCATTTTTTATTTTTTCGCAATACGGTGTTCCAGATTGGAACATTAAATATTTTGTGTATCTATTCAGTCCTATACTCCCTCCGACCCGCTTCGCGGGCCACCTCCCTCGGAGAGGGAGGCTTTAGGTGCAGTTACCCGACCTATAGGCTCCCTCTCCGAGGGAGCTGGCTGGCCGTTAGGCCAGACTGAGGGAGTTCTTCAAGGCAGGACTGAACAGTTACTATTTTGTTAAAGAAACACCGCACAATCGCGTCGTGCAGTAGCGGGATGAATTTTGGACGATTGCAAACTGCAAATTTCGAAGGCTTGTTGGCGGCAAGTCAAGAAATCAGCAGACAGCAGGCGACTGAAATTCAGCCGTTCATGCGCCGTGCGCATTGTGCGGTGTTTCCATAACCACTCAGTAACTAACCACTCACCACTGCCAACCTCAATCCTCGTCCCCGCCGTCGTTGTCGCCCTCGGGCTCCATGCGCTCGAAGCGCATGCCCTGGGCGGCGTCCTCCTTGGCGTCGGCCCACAGCAGGGCGTCGCCGTCGATGGTGAAGGTCGCCGAGCCGTCGGTATACTCGATTTCGCTGGAAATCAGGTCGCCATTGTCGCTATAGGTCTCGGTGCTCTTTTTGCCCACGCCGTTGAGCGCGCCGGTGGCGCTGTCCAGCGTGCAGGTATACGCCCAGATGACCTCTTCAAAGGCGCTGGCGCCCCAGGTGACGCGCACGTTATAGACGTTGTCGTCCTCGTCTATGTAGATCGTGGCGCGATCGCACATCCAGTCGCCCACGAACCGATCGCCGGCATCGTCCCCGTCGTTCCCGCCGTCTTCGTCCTCCTCGTCGCCGTGTTCATCGTACCAGGATGCCTCGCCGACCTCTTCCAGGCTGGCAAAAACCTGATCGGGTATCGCGTCGCCGGAGCCCGTCCAGTGCAGGCGGCGGTTTTCGTCCACGGTCAGCGTCGCGCCAAAGCCGGAGGCCGTCACCTCGGGGACGATCCTGTCCTCCGCCGCGCTGAACTTCTCGTGATACAGTGTGCCGTCCTCGCAGATCAGGGCGTCGGCCTTGGCGTCATAGTGGCAGCGCTTGAAGTCAAAGCTCAAGCCCTCGTCCACGGTGATGAAGCGGGTGCCCCTGCACTGGAAGGCGCCGTTTTCATACCAGATCTCGGTGGCGTAGCCCTCCGCTGTTTCACAGACCCAGGTGTCGGTGAAGCGGTCGATCACCGCCCTGTCAACCGGCGCCTCGGCCATGGCCGCCGCCGGCAGACAGGCCAGCAGCGCCGCGAGCATCGCGCAAACAAATCTCTTCATATGCTGTATCTCCTTTGCCATTGTTTTTACCCGGTCTTTCCCCCTATACTTTATCACAATCCCCGGCGGAAATGTGGCATAAATCAGCACGATTTCATTACAAATCAGGGAACAACAGCCCTCCGTCATCCATTCGCATGTTTCGCCAGCCACGCGCTCCAGGACACGGGATAATTGGAGGCGTGGTATTTGTCGATATACTTAAAAAGCAGGGGCATCATGCGGGCCTTTTCCCGGTTCAGCCGCCCGTGGAAGCTGTCGGAGCCGGAATCGTACAGCGGGTATTCGCTGCCGGTCAGGGTATGGCGAATGGCGATGTCCCGCATGGATACCTTCGGATTTTTCATCTTGTCATAGATCATCATGAATATGCCGGTGCGCCCCGTGCCCGCGTGGCAGTGAAAGTGCAGCCAGGAGCGCTTCATGTCGATGCCCTTCACGAATTCGATGAAGGCGTCGATCAGCGCCGGCGGCGGCCAGGACAGATCCGGCGCGGGCAGGCGCAGGTAGCCGAAGCCCTCGCTCTTCACCGCCTCCTCCTCCGTCACGCAGCTGTGCACGGTGATTTTTGTCTTGCCGTTCTTCTGGTCGTGGGCCACCCCGTAGGCCCGTATGGTCTTGCCGATCGTCGCGCCGAAACGCTCGGTCTCGTCCTGCCGGATCTGCTCCAGCGTCTTTCCGGCGTTGGCCCAGTTGTGCTCGGCATACCAGGAGATGGGATTGCCGTTGAGAAATACGTGGCTCTCCTGGCGCAGATCGATCACGTAGATGCGCTTGCCCTTGGCCAGCTTTCTCAGGGTCGTCGCCAGCTGGTGAAACTGCGGCTCGGAAAACTGGGCGCTGCCGGAGATGTTCAGGTGGTTGAGCCCCTTGACGCTGGGCGCGTAGTCGGCGTCGATGTGATAGCGGGGCTTGGCCTTGCCAAAGGTATACTGGCCCTTGGTCAGCAGTCGAAGATTCGCGATCGGCCCCTTCCAGGCCTGTCGGCTGTCCCTGTCCATGCGGAAAAAACCCGCGTCCTTCGCTCGCGCCAGCGCGCCGCCGCACAGCAGTGCCGCGACGAGAAGACACAGGGCAAATCTCTTTAGCATAGCATGTCCTTTCCCGCGATGGCGGATTGAATTTACCCGTTTCATTATAACCGATAGTTCCCGAACAGGCAAGCGGGCGACGGCAAAGCCGGTACCTGCGATTGAAGCCAATGCCGCTGGGAATCGTCTTCGCCTCTTTGCCATTCATGGGTTGACCGTGATTTTTAGGCGAACCCGCGTTTACACCGGTTGCGTTTCATGGTAAAATACCGTCGAACGGAACCGAATTTTCCCACGGGGAGGCAAGGGATATGGATTTCAGGGCATTGACGGAATATCTGGATTCCCTGGGCGCGACGGGCGTGCCGGGGTGCGATTTGGCGGTATACCGCGACCATGAGCCCATCTACAGGCACTGGGCGGGGCATCGGGACGAAGCGGGCGCGGAGCCGATGCAGGGGGACGAGCTGTACTGGCTGTATTCCTGCACGAAGCTGTTCACCACCTGCGCGGCGATGCAGCTGGTCGAGAGGGGCGTTCTGAATCTGGACGATCCGGTGAGCGCGTACCTGCCGGCCTACGGCCAGCTGACGGTGCGGGAGGGGGACGCGGTGCGCCCCGCGCGGCGCGTGTTGACCGTGCGCCACCTGATGAGCATGCAAAGCGGCCTGGATTACGACATGACCACCCCGCAGGCCAGCGCGGCGCTCGAGCGGACGGGAGGCCTTGCCAGCACCCGCCAGCTGGTGGACGCCAAGGCAAAAGATCCGCTGTGCTTCGAGCCGGGCACGGACTTCCTGTACAGCCTGAGCCACGATGTGCTGGCCGTCGTGATCGAGGTCGCGTCCGGCAAGCGATTCTCGGACTACCTGCGCGAGAACATCTTCCAGCCCCTGGGCCTCAGGGCCACGGGCTTCTTCCCTTCCGGGGACGAGGCCGCGCGGCTGTGCGCCCAGTATGTGTTCGACGCGGAAAAGGGCCGCGCGGTTCCCTGCGGCCGGGAGGAAAACAGCTTCCGGTTCAGCCCCGATTACGAGAGCGGCGGCGCAGGACTGTACAGCAATGTGGCGGATTGCATCGCCTTCGCCGACGCCATCGCCTGCGGCGGCGGCAAGCTGATCAGCCCTGAGATGATACAGCTGTGGGACGCCAACCAGCTCGGCCCGAAGAGCCGGGCCACCTTCGACGAATGGAACCGGGTGGGCTATTCCTACGGCCTGGGCGTGCGCACGCGGGTGACCACCGCCGTGGGCGGCCGCGGGCAGATCGGCGAATTCGGCTGGGACGGCGCGGCGGGCGCCTGGATGATGATCGATCCGGTCAATCACATCTCCGCCTTCTTCGCCATGCACGTGCGCAACTTCGGCTATTGCTACGACGTGATCCACCCGAGGCTGCGGGAGCTGATCTACCAGGCTGTGCTGGGATAAGACCTATGCATAAAATGGGCAGCGGCGGCAATCTGCCGCCGCTGCGATTCTGCACCGGTTCCCTTTTCAAGGGGCACTGTCTGGAGACGCGCCATAGCCCTGCCTCCCGAATTTTCGGGTGTGGTCCCGGCGGAGCGCCTGCGCTACCGCCCGAAACGACTGTTCTGTCGGAGACTGAAGGGTCACTTTCCGAGGAAGCCCTTCAGCTTGTCCAGCAGGCCGGCAGCGTCCTTGAGATCAAACTTGCTCAGGTCGAGCTGGCCCTTGACGCCCTCGATCACCTGATTGATCTGCTCGTCCGGCAGGTCGATGCCGAAGGTCTTTTCCAGCAGCGCCACGGGGTTGCTGAGAAAGCTATTGATCAGATCGGGCTGGCTGGACAGCCGGATGATGACGTCGGAAATGATCTTCTGAATATCCATGAGGTTCGCTCCTTTCGATTTGTGCGGGCGCACGGTTATGAACGTATTATATCCTGCCGCGGCGGGATTTGCAAGTCTTTTTGTATGACTTCAGGGCCGCGACTGAAGCAGCGCTGAAAACGACCTGCACACATATTTTTAATATGTACAGGCTATAATTCAGGCATTGGCTGTATTTCGCTATGGGGAGTGTGTGCGCATGGATGGACGGGACCAGTTTTCCAGGACCCGGCGGCTGCTGGGCGACGCGGCGATGGCGCGCCTCGCGGCGGCGCGGGTGGCGGTGTTCGGCCTGGGCGGGGTAGGGGGCAGCGTTGCGGAGGCGCTGGCCCGCAGCGGCGTGGGCGCGCTGGATCTTTTCGACGACGACGCGGTGAGCCTGACCAACCTGAACCGGCAGGCTGTCGCCACCCACGACACCCTGGGCATGGCCAAGGTGGACGCGATGGCCGCGCGCATCGCCGCCGTTGCGCCGCAGGTGAGGATAAAGAAGCATCGGCTGTTCTACATGCCTGAAAACGCCGACGCGGTGGATCTGTCCGCATACGATTACGTGGTGGACGCCGTGGATACCGTGGCCGCTAAACTGGAGCTGGCCGTGCGGGCGACGGCGCTGGGCGTGCCCGTCATCAGCGCCATGGGCGCGGGCAACAAGCTGGACCCGACGAAGCTGGTCATCTCCGACATCTACGAGACGTCGGTGTGTCCGCTGGCCCGGGTGATGCGCCGGGAGCTGCGCAAACGGGGGGTCGGGCGCTTGAAGGTCGCCTGGTCCACCGAGCCGCCTGTGGCCCCAAAGGGCGAAATCGAGGCGGAAGCGGGCCTTCACCCCCGCCGCAGCGTCCCCGGCAGCACCGCCTTCGTGCCCCCCGCCATGGGTCTGGCCATCGCCGCCCAGGTCGTGCGGGATCTGGCGGATGAGGCGTGTACGGCGGCGCAGCCGTGAAGCGCCCCGGACCGGGGGAAGGGCGATAGCCCGTCCCCCTTGAATTTACCGTTTTCACCCGCCGAAGCCGGCTCTGCTCAGGATGACAAGCCTCGTGGTGTCATCCTGAGCGAAGCGAAGGATCTTCACATTTTAATTGAGATTATTATGACGCCCTGTGAAAACCAAAATCGCGCCGGCCGGAATGAATGCTCATTCCGGCCGGCGCTTTTCAGCCTGTGTGATTCTGTCCGCGTTCAGGCGGGATTAGTCATACAGGTTGGGAGCGATGCTGGGATCGTTCATGGTCTCGGCGGTGTACCAGGCGCAGCCGGTATCATACAGCTCCTGATACTCTTCGCCGCGAACGATGGCCAGCAGCACGTCGATGGTCACCTTGCCCATGTCCAGGGGGCTCTGGGTGATGGCGCCCAGCAGCGTGCCGTCGGCGACGGCGGCCTTCTGAGCAGAGCCGGCGTCGAAGCCCGCGCCCACGATCTGGCCTTCGCCGGAGCCCAGCACGAACAGGTTGTTGTTGGCGGCGATGATGCCCTCGGCGGCGGTCTGGTTGGAGCCGAAGATGGCGATGGTGTCGGCCTCGTTCAGGATAACGGCGGCCTCGTTGGCGCACTGGTCAACCTGGGTCGTGGCGGGCACGCGGGCCTCGATGATGATCTTGGCGTCGGCCTCGGCCACAGCGCCCTGGGCGTTGTTCACATAGTACTCGTTGCCGGTCACGGCCACGCCCCAGCCCTCGGCGGAAGCGAGCTCGATGAACTTGTCGATGAAGCCACGGCCACGGCTGGTCACGGACTCACCGGTGGCGTCCTGGTTGACCTCGCCCACGCGGACGACGCCCTCGGCAGCCGCGATGCGGTCCTTGATGGCGGCGAACAGGTTGTCGGCGGCGATGGTGCCGGCGACATAGTTGTCGGTGCAGGCGTTGGCGTAGATGGCGCCTTCGGGAGCGCCGGGCACGCCGGAGTCAAAGCCGACGATCGGGATCTTCTTTTCCACGGCCTCGGCCAGCAGGTCGTTGAAGGCGTTCTGGTCGACGGCGGCGAAGCCGATGCCGTCGGGATTGGCGTTCAGGGCATTGGTGAACTGCTGCACCTGCTGGGCGACGTCGGACTCGGAGTCGGGGCCGTCCATGTGCATGGTGATCATCTCATAGCCGGCTTCGGTGTTCAGCGCGTCGATCTCAGCGAGGGCGCCCTTGTACAGAGCCTGCCAGTAGGTGGACTGGAAGCCCTTGGAAACGATCTCGAAGTGGTAGGTGGGCTGTTCGGCGACAGCGGCGACCAGGCCCAGGGCCATCATCATGGCCAGAACGAGAGCGAGTACTTTCTTCATGATAAGTACCTCCTTAAATATTATATGCACGCCTCAGGGGCGCAACATATTCAGAATTATTGGAGTGTCAACGCCCCGCAGGAGAACGCCGACAATCCGGGGTTTCATGGATTAGGCAACCGGGCCCGCAGGCCGGTTGGCCGGGTCGGCGGCCCCCAGAGGGAGGACGCCGACAATCCGGGGATTGAGTACAATCCATCAGCTGTTGCGCATCTTGTCGATGGTGACGGCGGCCAGCAGTATGCAGCCGGTGATCAGCAGCTGCCAGTCGGCGTTCAGACCCACGAAGGGCAGGCCCACCTGCAACAGTGCGATCAGCAGCACGCCCAGGAAGGTGCCGAACACCGAGCCGGAGCCGCCGGTCATCGACGTGCCGCCGATGATGGCCGCGCCGATGGCGTTCAGCTCGAAGCCCGCGCCCTGGCCGGGGGTGATGTTCGGGAAGGTGGCCGCGTAGGCGATGGCGGCCAGGCCGGTCATGAAGCCCGAGATCACGTAGGCGAATACGTGCCACTTGAACACGTTCACGCCGCTGAGCTTCAGGGCTTCCTTGTTGGAGCCGATGGCGATGATGTAGCGCCCCACACGGGTGTGGTTCAGCACGATGGTCATGATGATGACCAGCAGTATCATCCATATCATGCCTATGGGCACCGGCATGCGCCCGCTCGGCGTCTGTACGATGAGCCTGAACACGTTGCGGAAGCCCGCGCCCGGGTCCGCGCCGTCAGGCCAGGTGCCCGAGTAGCTGTTGGTCAGTATCGAGCCCATGCCGCGCAGGAACATCATCATGGACAGCGTCATGATGAAGGGCGGTATCTCCAGCTTGGCGATGATCACGCCGTTGATCGTGCCCATCAACACGCCCATGCCGATGGTGATGACGATGGCGGCCCACAGCGGCCAGCCGCATATGCGGATCAGGTAGGAGCCGATCAGCGAGTAGCAGATCAGGCCCGTGCCCATGCTCAGGTCGTTGCCGCCGGTGATCAGCGGGAAGGTGACGCCGATGGCCATCAGCAGCGTGTAGTACATGTTGCTGCAGATCTGCACGATGGTCGTATACCTGCGGAAGGACGTGCTCCTGGCGTAGAAGAATATATACAGCAGCACCACCACGGCGATGATGATCACCCGCTGAAACGCGCTGGAACGAATGAACGACGCGGAAGAAGATTTCCTGTTTTTGCTCGTGATTTCCATGTGCTCTCTCCTTTCCTGTGTCCGTCAGTTCCTGCGGCGGCGGCTGAGGGTGTCGGCGATGACGGCGCCGAGCACGATCAGGCCGGTCAGGGCGTACTGATAGGAGATGTTCAGGCCCATCGAGAGGATGCCCTCCTGCATGATGGCGATGATGAACGCGCCGATTACCGTGCCCAGTATCGACGCCAGGCCGCCGGCCATGGACGTGCCGCCCATGACGCAGGCCGCGATGGCTTCGTTGTTGAAGGTGTCGCCCCTGCCGGGCTGCACCGTGGTGTAGCAGCCCACGAAGAAGATGGCCGCCCAGCCCGCCAGCGCGCCGCTGATGATGTAGGCCAGCATCTCCCAGCGCCGGGTGTCGACGCCGGAGAGGCGCACCGCCTCGCGGTTTGCGCCGATGCAGATCATATAGCGCCCGGGGCGGGTCTTGTTCAGCACGATGGCGCATATGATGGCCACGATGATCAGCAGGATCAGGCCCATGGGAATGTTGACCTTCTGCCCCTCGCTCAGGCGAAGCTCCAGGTTGGAAAGGCTGCGGTACCAGCCGTTGGGGTCGGTGCTGCTGGGCCAGGAGACGTTCTGCGTGTGGGTGAAGAGGGAACCGACGCCCTTGGCGATCTGCATCAGGGCCATCGAAGTGATGAAGGAGGGCAGGTGGAAGTAGGCCACGAAGAAGCCGCCCACCGTGCCGAACAGCGCGCCGATGACCACGCACATCAACAGGCACAGCCACAGGGGGAAATTGTAATTGTTCAGGCTGTAGCCGGAGATCAGCGCCGCGCAGAACATCACCGAGCCGATGGAGAAGTCGATGCCGCCGGTGGCGATGACGAAGGTGACGCCCAGGGCCAGGAAGCCGATGAAGTATCCGTAGTTCATGGCGCTGGAGAAGCGGGCGTAGGTCAGGAACACGTTGCCGTGGTTCAGCACCGCGCTGAGCACCTGGAAGATCAGGCACAGCAGTATGATGACGCCGATCAGCACCACGCGGTTGAAGCCCATCATGCGCACGAGTTTGAGGGATTTGAATTTTTCAAGCGCCTTCTTCATTATGCTCCCTCCTGCAATGCCTTCTGGTCCTGTATGTCGATGTCACGGGTGGCCAGCGACATGATCTTTTCCTGCGTGGCCTCGGCGATGTCCAGCTCGCCGGTCTTTTTGCCCTCGCACATCACCAGGATGCGGTCGGACATGCGCAGGATCTCCGTCATTTCAGAGGAGATCATGATGATGGCCTTGCCCTGCCGGGCCAGCTGGTTCATCAGCTCGTAGATCTCCTGCTTTGCGCCGACGTCGATGCCGCGGGTGGGCTCGTCAAAGATCATGATCTGGGAATCATTCACCAGCCACTTGGCGATGACCACCTTCTGCTGGTTGCCGCCGGAGAGGTTCATCACCAGCTCGTCGATGCCGGGCGTCTTGGTCTTCAGGGCGTCCACATACTTTTTGGTGACCCTGGCCTCCTTGGCCTTGTCGATGAACGCGCCCTTTGTGTACTCCTGAAGGGTGGCCAGCGTGGAATTTTCAGTGATGTTCTTCTTGAGGACGATGCCGAAGCGCTTTCTGTCCTCGGACAGATAGCTCAGCCCGACCTCGACGGCGTCCTTGGGCGAGCGGATGTCCACCTTCTTGCCGTTGATGTAGATGTCGCCGCTCTGCTTGGGGTCCGCGCCGAACAGCGCCCGGGCCGTCTCGGTGCGGCCCGCGCCCACAAGGCCGGCGAAGCCCAGTATCTCGCCCTTTTTCAGCTCAAAGCTCACGTCCTGCACCATGCGTCCGGCGTTCAGGTGCTCCACCTTCAATACCACCGGCGCGTCCGGCTCCACCATTGAATGGGTCTTGGGCTCCTCGTAGATCACGCGGCCGACCATCATGTTGATAATGTCTTCCTTGGTGCAGTCCTCGGTGATCAGCGTGCCGATGTACTGGCCGTCGCGCATGACGGAAACCCGGTCGGTGATCTTCTTGATCTCGTCCATGCGGTGGGAGATGTAGACGATGCCGTAGCCCTTGGCCCGCAGGTCGCGGATGATGACGAACAGCTGGTCGATCTCGGTGTCCGTCAGGGCGGCGGTGGGCTCGTCGAATATGATGACCTTGGCCTCGTGGGAAATCGCCTTCGCAATCTCGCACATCTGCTGCTTGGCGACGGTCAGGTTGCTCATGGTCTCCTTGGGGTCGATTTCGATGTTCAGCTGCTGGAACAGCTTGCGGGCTTCGGCGTTCATGGCGGCGTCCCGGATGAACAGACCGCTGCGGGGTTCCCGGCCGATGAAGATGTTCTGGGCCACGGTCAGGTGGCCCATCATGTTCAGCTCCTGGTGAACGATGACGATGCCCGCCTCCTGGGCCTCCTTGGGGTTGTGGAATTCCACCTCGCGCCCCTCGTAGGTGATGGTGCCGGAATCCTTGGTGTAGATGCCGGTCAGCACCTTCATCAGCGTGGATTTACCCGCGCCGTTTTCGCCCATCAGCGCGTGAACCTCGCCCCTTCGCACCTCCAGATCGACGTGATCCAGCGCGTGAACGCCGGGGAACGACTTGTCGATGCCCTTCATGGTCAATATGACTTCTCCCACGACATTTCCTCCGTTCCTGTGTTAGCCTGATTTATCCACCGCAGCCGCGAACGGATCATTCCGCGGGGATGTAAAATCTAAACACATTCATTATATCCCGCAAACAAAGCAATGTCAATGCCAAAAACCAGCGGTTCCAGGGCAACGGGCAGAATTGGGGTAACCATTCACCATACAAGCAAACTATGCAGGGAGGTATCGGAGGGGAGCAGCCCCTCCGATGTTCAATCGGCCCCGGCGACATGTGCGGCGGGGTCGCAGTCATTTTTGCGACGGGAAGCCATCTCGTGCGCGAGAAACGCGCGCGATTCCACAGATGTCGACCAGAGTAAAAATGTCTTCCTTGCAGATTTGTCGCATAGCAGTCGCGCCATTGCGCCTACGCGCAGGCGCGACCAGCCCGGGCGCATCCTGCGGATGCCAGCCCGGCGCTGCCGGCGATTGCCCATAGGGC
>CACYZW010000086.1 GCA_902778995.1 uncultured Eubacteriales bacterium | reverse complement strand
CGTAGTTCGTCGCTGATTAGCGATATCGTCATCTGCTTATCCATGACTCTATTTTACCATATTTCTCGCGCTTTGTATACTGTGCGGTGTTTCCTTAAGTCTTGCCACGGTTTTGTCCTCCTGGTAAATGGTCCGCAGCAGTTTATTTTTCATCATCTCACCCGGAGAAAGCAAAGCTGTTGCCGGAGGTTTTCTTGCTGGCATACATTGCAGAATCTGCGGAAGCATACAGCTTGTCGAAGGTCAGATCCTCCTGGCCTGTGCAGAGGGCGGCGCCGACGCTGATGCTGAACTTTTCTTTGTGCAATTCCGCAATTTCAACGGCGTCAAGATGGTCGAACAGGCGGCGAATGATCGCTTCGCCCATCGCCCTGTCGGCGATGCCGACGGCAAAGACGCCGAACTCGTCGCCGCCCAACCTCATGGTGATGTCATTGGCGCGGAACGTGCTTCGCAGGGCATCGGCAACGGCCAGAATGACCTGGTCGCCATACTGGTGTCCATAGGTGTCGTTGAACGACTTGAAATGGTCGATGTCCAGCACGAGGAACATGCCGCCGGTTCCGAGGGCAAGGAGATCTTCGACCTTGTGCTCTCCGCAGACGCGATCATAGAGTCCCGTCATGCGATCCGTCTCTAAAAGCATCTGAAATTCGTTTCCGCGCTTTTCCTCCTGATACACGCGGTTGTGGAGCCTTTGGAGGGCCTGGTTTTTCGCGTTGAGCCGCAAAAAGACAAAGCACAGGAACACCACGATCACAACCAAAATGACGGAAAACAGGAGCGTGGTACGCTGCAGGGGGCGATACCAGACGTCCGAGTCGATCAGGCTGACGCTGTACCAACCCCCCTGGAGCTGGTCGACGTAGACGGAATAATTGCCCTCGTCCATTTTCAGGTCAAATTGCATCTGTTTTTCATCGAGTATTTTTCTGGCGATGGCGCCGCCAAGGCTGTCCGCCTCCTCCAGATAGTTTTTGCCCAGCTCATCCATGTTTGAATGGGCTACCACAATGCCGCTCGTATCGAGTATGAACGCCTGACTGCCTGCGGTGGCGGAGGCGACCTTCTCGACGATTTGCTGGAGGGGATCGAGGCTGACGTCCATGGCGACCACGCTTTTACCGTCGCTCATCAGATCGGAGACGGTCATCATGACGGTATTCGTCTGCATATCCAGATATGGCTCGACAAAGGTTATCTACTGATCGGATTTCAGGGTCTGTATTTACCACGGACGCTCGGTGGCGACATAGTCCTCATCGGGCACCCAGCCCGCGCCATCGAGGTATTCTTCGTTGATCCAGCCGTAAATGCCGGTGGTGGAGGGGTCCAGCGAAGCAATGATGTAGAGTGTGTTTCTAAAATGCCTGATCTTGCCTTAGGGTCCACTAAAGCTGCGAAAAAGCGCCTTGAAATGCAGTCAAATCCACTCGAAACTGCATCTCCTTCCATTTAGAAACACACTCTAGTTCGTTTCATCGGTGATAAACTTTACGATCTCGGAATTGTCCTTGCCGGACGCGATCATCGTATCCACGGCATAGCCCACCACCGTGACGATGTTGACCCGCGTGAGCAGGCACCGGTCGTATTCTATCGCCGATTCCTTGGCGTTCAATTCGCCCTGCTGCTGCAAAACCTTCTTTTCGGTTGCGTAATTGGCATTGCCGATAAGGCTGGCGATCACGGTGGTCGCGATAATCACCAAAATCGCCGCCGCAAGCGATTTTGCGCCGATATGTCCAATGGCTTCTCTCAACCGGCGAATTCGGTCTTTCACAGATCAATCACCTCCCTGGGGTTACTGGGGGGTAGTCAGGGGATTTGCACGATGCGTCAGTGGACAGTCGCCCTCAAAGCTATTTTGGCGGGCTGATCCACGGAATATCCCTGTCCGGCCGTTCGCAGCGCTTCAAAGGCAGGAATTGTGCGGAAGCAGGAGAAATGTTATTGGCTTTGCCCATTATGCCGGATAAACAACATGCGGCCCGTTTCCGGTAAATTCGCATGCAGCGCCCGGAGCGGCGCGTTCGCTGTAGCGCCGGGCTGTGGGAACACATGGCCCTTCAGCTTCGTACTGCCCTTGAAAAACAACGCTTGTGCTTGAATCACAGGGGAGCCATTCTTGCAATGTACAATACAGGGCGATCAGCCTGCCCGACGGAATCGTCGAAGGAAGGCTGCCGTGTCCGTTATTTATCGGCAGGTTGCCGTTGCGCGTGGGAAAGATTCGATTGCCAAAGCCGTCAAATTCCTCTGGAACCTGTATTGTCCTGATTTCCATTGTGCGTATATTGATCCGATAGAGAAGGGATTCCGGGCTCTTTTCAACAAAAACCTGTAGGGTTGAGCGCATCATCTCATATTCATCGTGTTCCAATTATACCGCATATGAAGCGTTATTTCAACCTCTCGCCCGAATTCCGGGGGGGAAAAAATGAGCGAAAAATGAGCGTTGCCTTATGCTGGATGGTAAAAACAGGCTTTCATTCTTTTCAGAAACAGCTCCGACGCAGGGGTCAAAATCTGATACTTTCTCCAGACAAAGCGGAAGCGATACTGTCGCCTGGGCGTCAAAGGACGAAAGGTGAGATCGCTGCGCTCGGAGGTGTCCGCCAGCCGGTCCAGACACAGGGCGATGCCCATGCCCTCCTCCACCATGATGGCGGCGTTGAACAGCAGGTTGTACTGGCAGACGATATGGGCCCGGGTGGGCTCCAGGCCGAAGATGTCCGTGGGCAGGTTGACCGACACCGCGCTGCCCTGGCTGGGGATCAGCAGCGGTTCGCGTTCGACGTCGGCGATGGTCAGCTCGTCCTTCTGTGCCAGGGGATGGTCGCGGCGCAGCAGAAAGCCGAAGGTGTCCTCATCCGGCAGCGGGATGGATTCATATTGCTTCATGTTGAACGGCTCGATCATCAGGCCGAAATCCAGCAGGCCCCGATCCAGCTTTTCGGTCACCTCGTCGGCGTTGGCGCTGTACAGGTGAAAGCGGATGCCGGGGTGTTCCCTTTGCAGCGGGATCATCACCCGGGCAAGCTGGCGCATGGTCTGCGTCTCCCCGCAGCCGATGAAGATGTCGCCGGCGACCTCGTCCTTCCGGTGGGCGAACTCGTCCTTCGTCTTGTCCATCAGGTCGACGATCTCCTGGGCGCGGCGGCGCAGGCGCATGCCCTCCTGAGTCAGACGCACATTTCGGTTGGTGCGCGTCAGCAGCTGAACGCCCAGTTCCTCTTCCATCTCCCTGATCTGTCTTGAAAGGGTGGGCTGGGATATATACAATGCGTCCGCCGCTTTGGAAAAGCTCTCCTCCCGCGCCACAACCAGAAAATACCGCAAAACGCGAATATCCATTTGAATGCCTCCGGCGGTTGTATTCCTGATGGTATTATAGCGGGTTTTGCTATGCCTGTAAAGCATCAATTGATATTCAAAATGGATATTGGACATTCCAGCGCGCAGGCGCTATGATAGGCTTGTAACGGGGAGGGCGAAGGACCATGGCGATGGACGCGGGTGTCCTGGAGAACCTGAGGGACGCGGGCTGTGATGACGGTATGATTGAGCGTTACCGGGAGATCGCGGCAATCAGGCGAACATCGGCGCCATCACCTGCTTGCCTGCGGACATCGCCGCGCTGGATGGCAGCTATGACGTGACGATCAAGCCGGATCAGTAAGAACAGATATGCGGAGAAGATTGTCGGCTTGCGCAGTCTTCTCCGTGCCGCATTTCCCCGAACCACAGATGCTTGGGGATGGGCTTTACCGGAAGGAGGACGATGCCTGTTGAATATGAAGCGAATGCTTGCGGTGCTCGTTATGTTCTTTATACTGACGGGTGTTGCCTGTGCTGATGACGTCCTGGAAATTATCCTGGCCGGATCATTGGACGATTATCTCAACGAGACAGAGCTTGCATTGAACGACTTGGACCTCGAAGACGCGCTGGAATGCCGAGAGGACGTCGCTATAGGCGATCATCTGTCACAGGAGGCGGACAACGCCGGCGAGTCCGAATTGAACGGACAGAAGCGGATAACCGTCACCAGGGATACGTCAAAGAAAATCATGCTTGGCACACAATATCAGATCGTGGTGCCGAAAAATACCATCATCTCATGTAAATCCAGTTCAAAAAAGACCGCAAAGGTCAGCAAGACCGGACTGATCACGCCAAAGAAGGCCGGACAGGCCAGGATAACGATTCGGACGAAGAAGAAAACCCTCACCCTGACACTGAAGATTGTAGATCCGACGGTTCCCACCAAGGTGGTTATCCTGGAGGGCAGGCGGGGGACGGTCTATGTCGGCAAAAAGCTGCAACTGACTGCCAGGGTTTCCCCGGCGACCGCCAGCCAGAGCGTCAAGTGGAAAAGCGGCAGTAATAAAATAGCCAGTGTGAGCGCAAAGGGCAAAGTGACCGGTATCAAGCCCGGTAAGGCCAGGATCACGGCCACTGCCGGGAAAGTGCAAGCGGTGTTTACGGTCACAGTCAAGCAGGTAAACCATACGACTGCGCCAACCTCGACATCCACGCCGACGCCGACGCCTGTGCCGACCTCTGAGCCGACCCCAACCCCGACCCCGACCCCAACCTTAACCCCGACCTCAACCCCGACCCCGACTCCAACCCCGACCCCGACTCCAACCCCGACCCCGACCCCAACTCCGACCCCGACTCCAACTCCCACTCCCACCCCCACACCGACGCCAACAGATCAAATGTCGGGAGGAACCATCAGGCTGAGCATTGCAGGCAGCGTGTTTACCACGAAGCTGGAGGACAATGCCACAGCCCGCGCTTTTGCCAGCCTGCTGCCCATGACGCTCGATATGAGCGAGTTGAACGGCAACGAGAAGTATTATTATCTGGATGGGAGCCTGCCCTCCGCGCCGGAGCACGTGGGACAGATTCACGCGGGAGACCTGATGCTCTACGGCAATAATTGTGTCGTGTTGTTCTACAGGAGCTTTTCTACGCAGTACAGCTATACACGCATTGGACATATCAGTGATATATCCGAACTGGAATCGGCGGTGGGAAGCGACAGCATTCAGGTTCGGTTTACAGATTAAGAAGACAGGAGAGACAGGAATATGAAAAGAATAATTGCGCTGCTGTGCGCATTGATGCTCTGCCTGGCGGGAATGGCCGCATCTGCGGAGATGGCGAGCGAAGGGGGAGAGGACATGCAGATGATGATCGGCGAAACCCCGGTGACGGTGGCCTGGGAGGACAACGCATCCGTAGAAGCGCTGAAGGCGCTGGCTGCGGAAGGCCTGACCATTGAGATGTCCATGTACGGCGGATTTGAGCAGGTCGGCACCATCGGCCAGAGCCTGCCCCGGGACGATCAGCAGACGACCACCGCCTCCGGCGACATCGTGCTCTATTCCGGCAATCAGCTGGTGGTGTTCTATGGCAGCAACGCCTGGGCGTACACCCGGCTGGGACACATCACCGATCAGACCCCGGCGCAGATGAAGGCACTGCTGGGCAACGCAGACGTGACGGTCACCCTGTCGATGAAATAGTCTGAATCCAGGCGAACCGGCAGAACTGAACGACATGTGAGCATCCATCAGGACAAGGAGGAAAAATCCATGGCACTGAAATCGACCCTGGGCTTTGGCATGATGCGCCTGCCCGTGAAGAACGGCGACCCGACGGACTTCGACTATGAACAGCTGAACGCAATGGTGGACACCTACCTGGCGGCGGGCTACAACTACTTCGACACCTCCTACGTCTACCACAACGGCAGGAGCGAGGAGGCCGTGCGCAAGGCCGTGGTGGAGCGGCATCCCCGCGAGCGCATCCGCATCGCCACCAAGTTTCCCACCTTCAACCTCCAGCCCGGCGACGAGGACAAGATCGAGGGCTACTTCCAGGAACAGCTGGACCGGCTGGGCGTGGACTATGTGGATTACTACCTGCTGCACAACTTCCAGACCCGCTGGTACGACGGCTACGACGGCAAGGGCGGGGTGATACAGTCCGAGCATCTGATCGAGCACGCGCTGAAGTGGAAGGCGCAGGGAAAGATCAAACACCTGGGCTTCTCGTTCCATTCTTCCGCGAAGCTGCTGGACCGCATACTGACCGAGCACCCGGAGTTTGAGTTCGTACAGATCGCCGCGAACTATGTGGACTGGAACTCCCAACTGGTGCAGGCCGGCCCCTGCTACGACGTCATCCGCAGGCACGGCAAGGACGTCGTTTTAATGGAGCCGGTGAAGGGCGGCGGGCTGGCCAGGGTGCCGGAGGCCGTGGAAAAGGCGCTGAAGGCCAAGGCGCCGGAGAACTCCGTGGCCTCCTGGGCGATACGCTTCGGCGGCACGCTGGACGGGCTGATCTGCGTGCTTAGCGGCATGAGTAACCTGGAGCAGGTGAAGGACAACATCCACAGCTACCAGACCCTCGACCCGCTGAGCGAGGCCGACATGAAGTGGCTGTCCGAGGACATCAACCGCCTCTACCGCGCCCAGGGCCCCGTTCCCGATCTCACAAAATATGAGGGCCTGACGCTCTACGGCGTGCCGGTGACGGCCATCATGGAGGGCTACAGCGTGTGCCAGCTCCAGCCCGACCCCGGCTTTTCAGACGACAACAACTACCTGCTGAACGCCGTGGCCGAGGCATATCACCGCAATTTCAAGGAGGACCTGCCGCGGCAGACGCTGATTGCCTCCAGCGGCGAGGACGTGACGGACGAGGTCTATCGCGCTTTCGAGTGGCTGCGCGAGCACACATTCTAATACTCTTCTCAAATAAAAATGTAACATCTGTGGGCGCCTTTTTCGCCCTGGCTGTGCGTCGCTCCGGGCAACGATGCGCTGCATCGCCTCCCTCCGTTCCGCGTTGCCAGGACGAAAAATCCATCCCACATCTTGTCCCATTTTTAAATGAGAATAGTATAAGGAGGACTGGATATGAGCAGGGTACTGGTGATTTCAACGAGCCTGCGGGCAAAGAGCAACTCGGACATCCTGACCGAACGGCTGGTCGCCGGGGCGAAGGACGCGGGCCATGAGGTGGAGTGCGTCAGTCTGAAGGGTAAGACGATCCAATTCTGCAAGGGCTGCCTGGCGTGCCAGAAGACCCGGAAATGCGTGTTGAAGGACGACGCGAACATTATCGCGGAGAAGGCGCTGGCTGTGGATACGCTGGTGTTTGTGACGCCCATCTATTACTACGAGATGAGCGGCCAGATGAAGACGCTGCTGGACAGGCTCAATCCGCTGTACCCGTCGGACTATCGGTTCCGCAACGTGTACATGATGTCCGTCGCGGCGGAGGACGACCCCCACGTCCCGGACCGCGCGGTCAACGGTCTGCAGGGCTGGGTCGAGTGCTTTGAGAAGGCGTCCTTTGCCGGTTCGCTGTTCTGCGGCGGCATCAACGATCCGGGCGAAGCGATGAATCACGGTGAAGCCCAGGATAGCGCGTATTCCTTTGGATACCGCCTGAAATAATATTCCGACAGAAGCAGGGAAGCGCCGCACAATGCCCATGGCTCAGCATGCGCCATGAGTGTTGTGCGGCGTTTCCCTATGGAATCCACAGGCAGAATGCCGTGTAAAAAAACATACTCCTTAAGGTTCATTTAAGCAAGGTGCGCTATAATGCGATCATGGCAGGCGAGAGAGCATGTCGACAATACGACAAGGCATCGTGCAGCGCAAGCGTAAGTCCGGATGCCTCAAGGGAGGAAAACGAATATGAAGCGTTTGATTTGCATGGTGCTTGCGATTGCGATGATGGCAACGGGCATGATGGCCTTTGCCGAGAACAACGGCCCCCGAGGGGGCATGGGCGGCGGCCCCAACGGCGAACGCGGCGGCGGCCGGATGGGCGGCGGTCAGACGGACAAGTCCTCCGACACAGAATTACAAGCGATGATCGCCGAGGTCGCGCCGAAGTTCCAGCTGCTGACCTACGAGGACGCGGAGACCGGCACGGCGCTGCAATACCAGCTGTACGTGCCGGAGAACTATGACGCGAGCCAGAGCTACCCGCTGCTCCAGTTCATCCCGGATGCCAGCGTGGTTGGCAGGGACGCCGGTTACGTGCTGACCCAGGGCTGGGGTGGCCTGATCTGGGCCACCGACGAGGAACAGGCGAAGCATCCGGCCTTCGTGGTGGTTCCCGTGTTCACCGAGACCATCGTGGACGACAACTTCAACCACTCCGGGCAGATCGACGTGGCTGTGCGGCTGATCCAGTCGCTGATGGAACAGTACAGCATCGACGAAAACCGGTTATACACCACCGGCCAGTCCATGGGCGGCATGACCTCGTTCTACCTGAACGTCGCCTGTCCCGACCTGTTCGCGGCGTCGCTGTTCGTGGGCAGCCAGTGGGACAACAGCATCCTGAACGCGCTGGAGGACGACAGCTTCTTCTACATCGTCTCCGCGGGCGACCCGAAGGCTTCTGTCGGCCAGGCGGGCCTGATGGCGGTGTTCGACGGCGACGGCGCGTCCTACAGCCATGCTGAGTGGAGCGCCCAGGACGACGCCCAGACCCAGAATGCCGCGGTAGCCGCCATGCTGGCCGAGGGCAACAGCGCAAACTTCGTCACCTTCACATTGGGCACGACCCTCGCGGAGGGCCAGACCTCCGGCGGCGGCGCGGGGGAGCACATGACCTCCTTCGACTACGCCTATAAGATCGAGGCCGTGCGCGACTGGCTGTTTGGGCAGGTGAAGGCATGATGAAGCGGATATGGGTGATCGTGCTGGCGCTGCTGTTCTGCGTCGGCGCGTGTATGGCCGAGGGTGAACACAGGGGCGGCCGGGACAATGGCGCCATGAACCTGTTGGAAGAGGGCATCGCGCTCATGAACGGCGACGGCGTCGAACAGGACCATGAAGCGGCGATGCAGCGCTTCCTGGCAGTGGATGAGGCCGGGAACAGGAAGGCGGCGCGCTACGTGGGGCTGCTGTATGAACAGGGCCTGGGCGTGGAACAGGACTGTGCGCAGGCGGCGTCCTGGTATGAAAAGGGCGTGATGGCCGGCGACCTGACCAGCGGCTATTACCTGGGCCTGTTGTATGCGCAAGGCCTGGGCGTGGCTCAGGATTACGCGAAAGCGGCGGAGCTGTTTGAATCCGTCGCGGCTTCGGAAAACAAATCCGCCACGGGCGTCGTCGATGCCGGGTACGAGCTTGCCCGGTTATATGAACAGGGCCTGGGCGTCGAACGGGATGTCGACAGGGCGATTGCCCTGTACGAGGAAGCGGCGGAGTATGGCAGCGAGGCCGCCGCCGCAGCGCTGGAACGCCTGAACGCCGAGTGAAGGAGGGCTTTGGAATGACAGCGAAACAATCTCTGGCGCTGCGCATCGGCCTGGACTGCGTTTTGATCGCGATCTGCGCGACCCTGTTCAGCAAGAATGTCATCTCACTGATGTACCATGAAGTGGTTGGGCTGGTGCTGCTGCTCCTCTTCGTCGTCCATGTGATCTTTAACCGGAAATGGGTGAGCCGGGTATTCAGTGGAAAGCTAAAGACGGGAAGATCGAAGGTGACCCTCGTGGTCAACGCGCTGCTGATCCTGTCGTGGCTCTGCGTCATGGTGACGGGCGTGCTGGTATCGAAGAAGCTGTTCCCGTTTCAGATATCGTCCCTCAATCCGCTGCACTTCTTCTCCGCCGCGCTGGCCCTGGTGATGACGGGCATCCACTTTGGGCTGCACTGGAATTACTTCTGGGGCTGGATGGGAAAGCGGATCAGGCTCCCGAAGGTCGTCGCCGTGATCCTGTGCGTCGTGATCCTCGCATTTGGCGGTTATCGGGTGGTCACCTCCAGCTTTGGCCGCTGGGTCGTCGCGCCATTCACCGCCCATGAGGAACATGGGGAAAGGGGCGAGCGCCAGACCGCCGGAACTGAAGTGGAAGGACAGCGCGAGGGCGCAACGACGGACCAGGCATCCGATCGGGAGGGCGGCAATGCTGCGGCGCAGGGACAGCGCGGCAGCCATGGCCAGCAGCCGTTCAGCCTGGCCAACCTGCTCTATACGATCGCCACATGGTTCTCCATACTGTTTCTCTTTGCGGCGATCACCCATGGCGTTGAAAGCCTGTTCCTGAAAAAAGGGAAAGTATAAAAAACTGACTCTCAAACAAGGGATCATGTGCCCTTCAGAAGCGTGCGATTTGCCACAACTCAGGCGCGGCTGTTTTGCCTTCTGCTGGTTAAGGAAATGCCGCACAATGCGCCATGAGCATTGTGCGGTGTTTCCTTAATCATCGCAGCTCGAACCGAAGGATCACATTGTTGTTCTCCAGCGAATGTAAATATTTGATGTTTTCAGACAGGCTCGCGATCATTTTCAGCCCGATATGCGGATCGCCATCTTCGCGGGTATCGTTTAACTGTTGCGCAATATACCGTTCGACATCGAACATGGGGCAGTTATCGCGCAGGCGTATGACCAGGTCATCCTCTGCAATGACAAGCCGCAGGTCTATACATGGTTCCTTTTTACACTTGGGGAAACCGTATTGGATGATGTTTACTGTCAGCTCTTCAAAACAGAGGGCCGCCTTCATTTCGGTTTTGGGGTCGATCTTGTGTCCCCTGCAAAAGAGCTGTATCTGTTGGGAGACAAGGGAAACGTCTTCGGTGTCTCTTATATCCAGGGAGATGATATCGCCTGGGTGAACGTTAAATGTGTCGGGCAGTGCCAGATAGTCATTGGGGCTGGGTAACACCTTTTTCGTCTTCACAACATAATACAGCCATACGGTCAGCATGAGCAGCAATATGCGCAGTGCGTCTGATGCCAGTATGCCATATGAGTCAAACAGCTTGCCGAGGGTAAACGCGCTGATGATCGTATAGACGATCGACGACAGGAAGGTCATGATCTGCATATTTCGTACCTTTCCTATTGAATTGAGATAGGATATTCTCGAGCGGATAAGTCCGTTGAAAGGGGCAGAAAGACCGGTCATGACAGATGCGAACACGACCATTTTGAACAGCTCTCCCCTCTCGGATAAATACATCATTGCGATGGGTCTTGAGAGAAAAACCAGCACCAGGGCGGAGAACCCGAGAAACAGGGCACAGTATTTATGCGCGCTTCTGCCCATTTCCCGCATGGCCTCACTGTTCTTTTCGCCATAGTATACGCCCGCCTGCAGTGCCGTGGCGTTTGCGAGGCCCGATGCAAAGATCTCGGTAAAGTTGATGAGATCCCTCTGGATGGAAAAAGCGGACATCGCAATGACCCCGCCAAACAGGAGGATGATCCTGTTTACGATGACGGGCGAGATAAAAGTGCTCAATGACCGCAAAGCCTTTTCTGTACCAAGGGAGAGCACGTTGAGCAATTCTTCCGGGCTTATATTGAATTCCTCAAATAAAAGCATCCTGTTCTTGGTCTTGAAATGAAACAGCAGGAATATAAGCTGCAGATAATACGCCACAGATGTGGCGATTGCGATGCCAAATACGCCGAGATGGAGCTTTATAGCCACATAGTCAAGGACCACATCGCTCACAAAGTATATAAGGGTCGATTTTCTTACCCTATCCTGCGCGTTGTCGAGCTGACACGCCACGGAAAGCATCATGGCTATTATCGTCGGGGGGATACCGATCGCTATGCCGCGAAGATAATCCGCAGCACCTTTAATCAGGACAGAGCCGTTTCCGGATGCGCCCATGAGCACGGCCATGGGTTTTGCGCAGAAAAAGACCGCAATGCCGAATATCAAAGAAACCACTGTGGAAACATAGAACATCGCATTGAATATTCTGTTGAAGTTTTTTACATCCCCTTTGCCCAGCTCATGGGAGCATCTGCTCTGCATTCCCACTGCAAGCAACCCGCTAATGATGCCTATAAATGCATAGATCGATTTCGCAATTCCCACCGATGCGATTGAATCGGCGTCGAGAAAGTTACTGACAAACAGTCCGTCTATAATGCCTGAACCGCGATTTGTAAACTCTATAAGCGAGAAGGTCAAGAACAACGACAGAAAGCTCTGATCCACAATTGACGGGCGGCGCATTCTAAATAGCTTTTTCATTTGCATGCTCCTTCTTCCGATAAATCACGTACTTCGGCGCATTGACCAAGCACTGGCAACGGTTCTGTGTGTAACGGTTGTTTTCTGTCAGCGGGGCTGCAATCACGACCCGGTCCGGGAGAGCTTCACAACGGATTCCATGTGGCACGAGTCAACGAAACAGATAGTCATTTGCCTGGCCTGTTCGAAAAAAATTGGCCAGGAACCTAACCACCGAATTTTGCCTACCCGCTCACGGGAACATATCGACAAACTGGAATTTGTTGATATCAAAGCGTCAGTATTTCGCTCACGATTTCATAAACGTTCTTATTGACTGTATCCACTTTTATGGTG
>CACYZW010000085.1 GCA_902778995.1 uncultured Eubacteriales bacterium | reverse complement strand
GTCGGCAGTCTGCCCGTCGGGCAGACCAACAAATCCTTTGGATTTGTTGCCTTGCAGGCTTAGTGGGTTCGAGCGCCCGGAAAACTCTCCAGTGGAGAGTTTTCAGCGAGAACGGGCCGACAGGCCCCGGAGCTAAGTCAAGGGAAATCAACGCAGAAATGCAGGCAAAGACGCCGAAATTGCGCTTCAGGCATTTTAGAAACACACTCTAAGGTGTCTTTTCGGTTCTTCCAAACGTCTGATAGATAGAACGCAATAAACGGAGCGTGATGATATGCTGGCCATGGCCATTGCAGCGATTGAAAATGACGGCGACCGGTCGCTGGTGGAATCGCTGTACACGAAATACTATGCCCTTATGCTGCGCAAGGCCCAATCCATGGTGCGCGACCGGCAGGCGGCGGAGGACGTGGTGGAGGCCGTGATGCTACGCCTGTTCGACCTGACCGCGCCCCTGGGCGAGGTGGACGAGCTTGTGGTGGACGGCGACAGCTGGAACGACGCCGTCACCCAGAAGTTTATCGCCGAACACCCCGGCACCGCAGTGGTCCGCGACCCCGGTAGCGCGATCGGGGAGGCCTACGCCGACCTGATGCTCTCGGGAAGGACCTCCGGGGACGTGGTGACCCTGGAATATCACGATTTCCGGCGGGTGCGGGACGCGGGGCTGATCGCGCCGCTGACAGATGGGGCGCTGGTCGCCGAGTGGGAGAGGCTGCCCGGGGGTCTCAGGGACTTCCTGTCCGTCGACGGGCGGGCCGCGGCCATTCCCGTGGACTTCTATGCCTATCCCGACGTGATGTTCCTGAAGCAAAACTGGGAAGCGGTCAGGGGCGATTTTACCGACTATCCCGAAACCTGGCTGGATTACGCCCGTTGGCTCAGAGGTTTTTCCCGCAGTGAAGCGGCGGGGCGGTATGTGATTGACTTTGAAGGCTATGAGCGGGTCAATCTGGATGTGTCGGGGCAGTTCGAGATGTTTACGGTGTGGAACATGGCCGAGGCCTTCGAGCGCTGCTGGCGGGCGCAGGGGGAGGACGTCGACTTCAACCGGTCCGAGTTCACCGAATGCCTGGCGGTCCTGGCAGAGGTGGATTGGCAGGGGATACGCTACGGCGAAGGCCCTGAGGGCGGCGTAGACCTGCGGGCGCTGGCCTTCCCCGGCGTTTACAATCCCCTGTCCTCGGAGAACGACGGGAGCGCCGGATGCCGCACGCTGAGAATCCGTGAAGGTGCGCCGAAGCTCACCCGGGCCAGCGGGTATTTCGCCTTCGTGCCTGCTGCCAGCACCAGCCGGGCCACAGCCCAGGAATACCTGAAAACGCTGGCGGCGATGAATCGGACCGCGGTCGAGGGGAGCCTGCCGGCGGCAGCGTGCTACGACTTCACCACTGATCCCGAAACGCTGGCCAGGGCGGCGGGCATGGGCTTCACCACCGATTCCATAAGAAGGTATCGGGAGCAGGTGGGAGACGCGGTCATCCCCTTCATGCACGACAATGAGACGGTTAGAAAGGTGCGGGATATCGCGGTGGAATATGTGGCGGGGAAGATCGACGCAGGGATGCTGTGCGGGGCATTGAACGGGGTTTACGGCGAACAATAGGGCTTGATATTCCCTGGCGCTTCGGGTATAATTAAAGTGAAGGAAAAGCAATGGGAGGGGTTCGCCATGCCCCAGGCCAACCGGGAATACAGGGACCGGCTGTTCAAGTTCATCTTTGGGAACCCTGAGAACCGGGATTGGACGCTGAGCCTGTACAATGCCATCAACGGCTCCAGTTATACCGACGCCTCCCAAATTCGGTATACCACCATCGAAGATGCCGTGTATATGAACATGAAGAACGATGTGTCGTTTCTGGTGGCGGATACGATGAGCTTCTACGAGCAGCAGGCGTCCTTCAATCCCAACATGCCGATGCGGTTTCTGATCTATGCCGGGATGGTGTACGCCAAGTACATCTCCCAGACCGGTTCCTATCACCCGTACAGCACCGCCCAGCAGAAGGCGCCGACCCCCAGGTGCGTGTGCTTCTACAACGGAGAAGCGGCAAAGGAGGATCGGGTCGTCCTCAGCCTGAAGGACGCCTTCGCGCAGGAGGCGGATATCGAGGTTCGCGTGACGATGCTCAATGTGAACTACGGACGAAACAAGGCGCTGATGGACGCCTGCCAGCCCCTTCGGGAATACGCTTCGTTTGTGAGCTCGGTGCGGCAAAAACAGGCGATATTGAACGACTTTGACGCTGCGGTGGACGCGGCGCTCAACGAGATGCCGGAGGAGAGCGCACTCAGGGCGTTTATGACGGCGAATCGAGCGGAGGTGAAGCGCATGTGCATTACTGAGTACAATGAGGTCAAGTTTATGACGGCGAATCGAGCGGAGGTGAAGCGCATGTGCATTACTGAGTACAATGAGGTCAAGACCCTGGCCGACGAGCGCGAGGAAGGCCGAATGGAAGGCCTGATGGAGGGTCGGACGGAAGGCCGTGTGGAGGGCACGCTTGCGACGCTGTTAAGTTTGGTTCATAAGGGTTTGCTCTCTGAGGAGCGCGCCGCAGAGGAAGCGCATATGAGCGTTGCGGAGTTTCAGGAGCGGGCGAAGCTGGCATGACGCGGCAATGATGACGGGAGCGGCATAGGGTCGCTCCCTTCGTCATTTTTACGATTGTCCCGGTCTTGCAAACCGCCGGGAAAGATGCTATAATTCCTTTACAATGGGAATGTATCTGCACTGGAGGGATGGTTGTGTACCTGAAGCTGAACGGCGTCGAGCTTGAATGCACCGGCCAGGAAAAATGGATCGACCTGCTGGACAGGCTGCCGGACGGCGGCGCGGGGGCGCTGGGCGTGTCGGTGCGCGGGCGCACCGAATCGCTGGACGACCCGGTGGAGGAGTATGCCTTCGCCAGGACGCTGACCTTTGCCGACGAGGAGGGGCGGCGCATCTATGAGCGCTCCCTTCAATTCGTGTTCCTGACGGCGGCGCATCGGCTGCTTCCCGGCAAGCGGGTGCGCATCCGCCATTCCTTTGTACAGGGGCTCTATATCGACCTGCCCGAGGTTGAAGTGACCGGGGCGATCGTGGAAGCGCTCAAGGCGGATATGAAGGGCCTCGTGGCGGCGAATCTGCCCATACAGCGCTTCACCGTGTCCACCGAGCACGCCAAGGCCTATTTTACCCGCACCGGACAGATTGACCGGCTGCGCATATTGGGCTATCGCCGCTTTGACCACTTCACCATGTATCGCATCGACGGACTGGAGGATTATTTCTACGGCGAGATGGTGCCGGCCACGGGATGCCTGGACGTATTTGACCTGATGGCCTACGGCGGGGGCATACTGCTGCAGATGCCGAATATAAACGACCCGAGAAGGGTGGCCAGATTCGTGGATCTGCCGCACCTGCTGCATACCTATTCCGAAGCCGCCAAGTGGCATGCCATACTGAACTGTGAAAACGTGGCGGATCTGAATGAGATGGTGGCGAACCGCAGGCTGAGGGAGTTCATTCGCGTGAACGAGGCGCTGCAAGAGCGCAAGATCCAGCAGATTGCCGACCAGTTTGTCGCAAGCGGCGCGCGGCTGCTGCTCATCGCCGGGCCGTCGTCCTCGGGCAAGACCACCTTCTCCCACAGGATGTCCATCGCCCTGCGGGTGCAGGGCCTGCGGCCGGTGAAGGTCTCCATGGACGACTACTATCTGGATCGGGACAGCATTCCCCGCGAGCCCGACGGCTCCGTTGACCTGGAGCGCATCGAGACGCTGGACGTCGATCTGTTTTGCGACCACCTGTACAAGCTGACGAAGGGCGAGACCGTGGAGGCGCCGGAGTTTGACTTCAGGAGCGGCAAGCGCAGCCCGAAGACCCACGCCTTTTCGGTGGAGCCGGGGCAGCCCATCATCATCGAGGGCATTCACGGCCTGAACGACCGGTTGACCGCCACCATTCCGGACGATCTCAAGTTCAAGGTGTACATCAGCCCACTGACGATGCTGAACCTGGACGATCACAACCGCATCCGCACCACCGACGCGCGGCTGCTCAGGCGCCTCGTGCGGGACCACCTGTTCCGGGGCACGCCGCCGGAGCAGACCATGGCCATGTGGGCCTCGGTGCGCCGGGGTGAAGAGCGGTACATCTTCCCCTTCCAGGAGAAGGCCGACGCGATGTTCAATTCGGCGCTGACCTACGAGCTGGCCATCATGAAAAAATACGCGTTTCCCCAGCTGCTGTCCATCACCGAGGACAGCCCCTACTACACCATGGCCCGCAGGCTGGTGAAGTTCCTGAATTATATCCAGACCGCCGACGTGGAGGACGAGATTCCCGTCAATTCGATATTGCGCGAGTTCATCGGCGGCTGCTGCTTCTACAAGGACGAGGATTGAGCTCCCACGTGGGGCGAAGGAAGCGAAGCCGCGACGCAGCCTGCGGCTTTGCAGTAACGCCGAAGGCACAGTAACATCATCATAAAAATCGAAACGGGGCCCGGCGCGTCGCGAAGGGGCTCCCTCGACGAGGGAGCCTCAGACCGCTGACAAAGGCCGCAAATGCAGAAAATCCTTCCGAAAGAAGAGCGGAAGGATTTTCTGCTTGCTGTGTTGGCGTCGCCGCAAAATGCGGTCATTTACGACCGGTTGCTATCCGGCACAGAAGATACCGGACAGCGCTTCGTTGATCGGGCGCTCACCGATACTCAATACCATGTCTCCCCCTTTGTCCGGGCTCATCGACAGGGCGATGATCCCACACCTTCCGTCGCGGGCCTTGAACCAAAGCCTGCTGTTGCAGTCCGTCCCTGTCAGGATGATCAGATCATCGGGCGCCAGCGATCCGTCCCTTGTGCCGCTTATGCCCTCAAAGGGGATTTCGACAAGGACGGTCACGCCTAATTGATCGAATATCTCCTGTTCGGGCTTGTGATATTTGAAGGTATAAATGCCTTCGTTGGCAGGCTCGAAATGGTCTCCCTCCACCAGCTTGAAGTCGCGATAGGATTCATAGGTGCCCACGGTTTCATGGATGCCATAGAGGGTCAACACCCCGCTGTCAATCCTGCGTGCCAAACCCAGTGCGCCGTCACCACCCCATTCGTTTACCGAAAAGGGCACTTTATCCAGCCTACCGCCGGCATAGTGCAGGCATTCCGTATAATAATCGTCGGAAGCCTCGTCAGAGGAAACAAGGATTTCGACAACGCCGTTCTCGTCGATATCGACGAACCAGACCCACTTCGGATCGTAGCAGGGGAAACTGACCGGATCGTACCCGGCTTCCGTTTCAATGGTCATGCCGTTGTCGCCATCGGGCCGGATCTGCTCATCGATGCCGTCGCCGTCGAGATCGAACGCGAGGGGCGTTTCTTTATCCAGCGCATAATAAAGGCCTTTGACTGAGGCGTATTTGGAGGATACCCATCCGATTTCATCGTCCAGATACACCGCATACCAGGCTACACCGCGATCATCAAATAGAAAATCCATGGCGTAGCTCAGTTTTGAACGGGGTGAAGCGGAGCCGATGACCTCTCCGTCGAGGCTTGGAATATCGCGAACATTGCAGTTGCCGGAAAACGTGACGTATACATCCCCATCCGCCAGCGCATGGATGGACAGGCACATCAGAAGGGTGATGGCGAAGAATACAACAGACAGCTTTTTCAATGGCTCATATCCTCTCTTTCGCAGTATGGATAGCGTGTTTTCATGCGCTTGTGCGTGGAGAATTTGAGAACACGCCCTAAAGTGTGTTTCTAAATTCGGAAAGATGCACTTGGCTGGAAACTCCGTTGCAGATAAGGCGTCAACGGTGCCGCGCCTCAAATCTATAATTTGACCGGTGGCAGTCCGCATAGCGGACTCGGAAATCCCTGATTTCCGATCCCTTGACTTTTACGCACCGCCGCTACTCCGCAAAGCGGAAGCGGCGGCAGCGCCGTGCGAATCCTTCGGATTCCAGCACGGGCTGGTCGCGCCTGCCGCAGGCAGTGGCGCGACTGCTATAGCCCTGCTAAGCCTGCAAGGCAACAATTCCAAAGGATTTGTTGGCCTGCCCGACGGGCAGACTGCCGACATCACAAATCATAGATTTGTGATGCGGCACCGCGAAAATCGCCTTGAACTACAGGCAAATCCACTCGAAATTGCACATTCCTCATTTTAGAGTGTGTTTCTAAAATGCCTTAAGTGCATTTTCGGCGCCTTTGACTCTTGCCTTAGGGTCCACTAAAGCTGCGAAAAAGCGCCTTGAAATGCAGTCAAATCCACTCGAAACTGCATCTCCTTCCATTTAGAAACACACTCTAGAAACACACTCTAATATGCCTTGGGCTCTTGGTAGGACGACATTGCGGAGGATACCCATCCGGTCGTTCCGTTGTAATAGACATAGTACCATTCGACACCTCTGTCATCGAAGCTGTAGTCTCCAAGGTAGTTTAACCTCGTACCTGCGGTGGCGGTCCCGATGACGGAAGCGCCGAGGTTGGGGCCGGAGCGAACATTACAGTTTTCGTGGATGACGATATAGCCGTCGAAATCGTAGTCTGACGAGTTGTTGGACAGGCTCCCATGAAAAACCGCGTAATTGGAAGATACCCACCCAATGGTACCGTTGAAGTAAACGGAGTACCAAATGACGTTGCGGCTGTCATATGCGTAATCCCCGGCGTAGTCCAGCCTTCCGGCTGAGGAAACGGAGCCGAGGACGGAAGCGTCCAAGTTCGGCTGGCTGCGGACATTACAGTTGCCTGTAAAGGTGACATAGTCGCTTGAGGACGCAAGTGTCGTCGGGAGAATGGTCAGCAGCAGGATCGAGACGACGAGTATAAGCGCGGCCTTTTTCATGGGAATCCCTCCGATTGCTGTATTTATGGAAATACCGCACAATGCTCATGGCGCATTAACGGCTGAATTTCAGCCATCTGCTGCCTGCAAAACCCTTGATTACCAGTCCAGGCAACCTGGGGTTTTTGAAGTTCGCATCTGAGTATAATTCATCTCGGTACTGCACGACTCGATTGTGCGTTATTTCCTTAAGGAAATAACGCAATTCTGCCGTTAAAGCGCCATGAGCCTTGAGTGGCGTTTCCCTAATACCAATTTTAACATAATTAAGTCATAATTTCAACATTTCGATGCGGGCGAAATATTACGTTAAAGTTAACAAAACATTGCATCGTTGAGCCGTGCAGTAGCGGGATGAATTTGGGTCGATTGCAAACTGCGCCATTAGATCTGCGGTGTTTCCATAAGGAACTACCGCGCAATACGGCGGCACGCTTGGCGGTGCCTTTTACGCCAGCTGCATCCTGCAAATTCCTTGACTTACCTCCAACGCCCTGCCCCTTGACAACAAAGCGCCATCTGCTCTAAAATGAATACACCGACACTCGCGTTTGTCGGGCGCGGTCGATCTGAATTCACCTGTATGATTTTGCCGCCTTGCGTCAAGACTATGGTCGCAAGGAGGTATGCAACATGAATCGTAAGATCATTCCGGTCATCCTGATCATCGCCGCTGCGTGTCTGGCGCTGGCGGCTTGCATGAACAACGGCGGAACCAACGCCCAGCCCACGCCGAATCCCACGGCCAACTACGCCCCCAACGCCACCGACGACGCCATGAACGGCAACGGGGCGGCGGGCCTGGCCAACAGCGCCGGCAACGCAACGGCCGACAGCGGCGCCACCGGCAACACCGCCGCCACGACCGACGGCGCGCTGAATCCCTTCGACTGGGCCAACGGCGCGGCGGACATCGAGAAGGCCATCGGCCGGATCTAACGCCTACAAGGGCCAGATCACCGAGCGCATCCGCGAGATGGTGGCCGCCGAGGTGCTGCGGGCCGACCCCAACATCCAGACCGTGGCCGTCACCGCCAGCGAGGACGACGTGAACAAGGTCTACGAACTGTCCGAGCAGATCCGCTCCGGGCGCACCGCCGACGAGCTGGCGGCGGAGATCAACGCCATCGTCAGGAATGCGACGACGCTGAGATAATTGAGGGAACAGGGAACAGGCAACAGGGAACAGGAAATGCCGGAAAGCGCGGCAGCCGCCATCCCTGTTCCCTGTTCCCTTGGCCCTGTTCCCTGAAAAGAAAGGAATCAAAGATGTTCGCTCATCTCCACCTACATACCGAATACAGCCTTCTCGACGGGGCGTGCAGGATCAAGCCGCTGATGGAGCGGCTCAAGGCGCTGGGCATGACCTCCTGCGCGGTGACCGACCACGGCGTGATGTACGGCGTGGTGGATTTTTATCGCGCCGCGAAGGAGGCGGGCATCCATCCGGTGATCGGCTGCGAGGTCTACGTGTGCCCCGACATGGACAACAAGACCAGCACCACACGGGATTACAGCCACCTGATACTGCTGTGCGAAAACGAAAAGGGCTACCGGAACCTGTCCCGGCTGGTGAGCGAGGGCTTTATCCGTGGCTATTACTATCGCCCACGCGTGGATTACGCGCTGCTGGAAAAGCACAGCGAGGGGCTGATCGCGCTGTCGGCCTGCCTTTCCGGCGATCTTCCAAAGCTGCTGCTGGACGGCAGGGAGAACGAGGCGCGGGAGATGGCGAAGCGCTACCTGGATATCTTCGGAAGGGACAACTTCTTCATCGAGCTGCAGGATCACGGCCTGCCGGATCAGCGGGCGGTGAACCCCCGGCTGGTGCGCCTGGCCCGGGAGCTGGATATTCCCCTGGTGGTGACCAACGACTGCCACTACCTGACCAGCGAGGACGCCGCCGCCCAGGACGTGTTGATGTGCATCCAGACGGGCAAGACGCTGTCGGACGAGAACCGCATGCGCATGGACACCGACCAGCTCTACGTGAAGTCCGAGGCGGAGATGCGCGAGCGCTTTCCCAACTTCGACGACGCCATACAGCGCACGGAGGCGATCGCCCGGCGCTGCAACGTGGAATTCGACTTTTCCACCACCCACCTGCCCGCCTTTCCGCTGCCCGAGGGCAAGACCGACAGCGGCTATCTGAGGGAGCTGTGCGAGGCGGGTCTCATGCAGCGCATGGAGTACGAGCTGGGCGTGATCGAGTCCATGGGCTATGTGGATTATTTCCTGATCGTATGGGATTTTATACACTACGCCAAGACCCACGGCGTGGGCGTTGGCCCCGGGCGCGGCAGCGGCGCGGGCAGCATCGTGGCCTACGCGCTGGACATCACCGAGATCGACCCGCTGAAATATGCGCTGGTGTTCGAGCGCTTCCTGAACCCCGAGCGCGTATCGATGCCCGACATCGACTGCGACTTCGACTATGAGCGGCGCGGCCGGGTGATCGACTACGTGCGCCGCCGCTACGGGGCGGATCATGTGGCCCAGATCATCACCTTCGGCACGATGGCGGCCCGGGCGGTGATACGGGACGTGGGCAGGGTGATGGACATGAGCTACCAGCAGGTGGACGCCATCGCCAAGATGGTGCCCTTCGAGCTGAACATGACGCTGGACAGGGCGCTGAAGTTGAACGCCGAGCTGCGCAGCGCCTACGAGAGCGACGAGAGCATCCACAGGCTGATCGAGATGGCCCGCAAGCTGGAGGGCATGCCCCGCAACGCCTCCACGCACGCGGCGGGGGTGCTGATTACCGCCAGGCCGGTGGTGGACTACTGCCCGTTGCAGACCAACGACGACGTCATCACCACCCAGTTTCCCATGGGCACGGTGGAGGCGCTGGGCTTGTTGAAGATGGACTTCCTGGGCCTGAGGACGCTGAACGTCATCATGGACACCATCGAAATGGCCCGGGACCGGCTGGGGCCGGACTTTACCAGCGAGCATATTCCCCTGGACGAGCCGGGGGTCTACCAGATGATCTCCGAGGGCGAGACCGACGGCGTGTTCCAGCTGGAATCCAGCGGCATGCGCCAGTTCCTGACCTCGATGAAGCCCTCGAACTTCGAGGACATCATCGCCGCCATATCGCTGTACCGCCCCGGCCCGATGGAATCCATCCCCCGGTACGTGGCGGGCAAGCAGAACCCGGAGAGCGTGCAGTACCTGACGCCCCAGCTCAAGCCCATACTGGACGTGACCTACGGCTGCATGGTGTATCAGGAGCAGGTCATGCAGATCGTGCGCGACCTGGCGGGCTATTCCATGGGCCGGAGCGATCTGGTGCGCCGCGCCATGTCCAAGAAGAAGCACGACGTGATGGCGCGGGAGAAGGAGATATTCATTCACGGTCAGGTGGACGGGGAGGGCAATGTGGTGGTGCCCGGCTGCGTGCGCAACGGCATTTCGGAGGACGTGGCAATCCGCCTGTTCGACGAGATGACCGCCTTCGCGAGCTATGCCTTCAACAAGAGCCATGCGGCGGCCTACGCCCTGGTGGCTGTGCAGACGGCGTGGCTGAAGCTGAAATTCCCCGCGGAATTCATGGCGGCGATGATGAATTCCATGCTGGGCAATACCGGCAAGATCGCCTTCTACATACAGTATTGCCGCAGGCAGCGCATACCTGTGCTGCCGCCGGACGTGAACCGCTCCCAGGCCAAATTTACCGTGGACGACGTGGATGGCGTCAGGGGCATACGCTTCGGCCTGGGCGCGGTGAAGAACCTGGGCATGAAGGCCGTGGAGGCGCTGGTGGCCGAGCGGGAGGCCGCGGGCCCGTATCGGGACCTGTATGATTTCATCAACCGGGTCACCGGCGGCGAGCTGAACAAGAAGGGCGTGGAGAGCCTGATTCGCTGCGGCGCGATGGACGACCTGCCTGGCAGCCGGGCTCAGAAGCTGCACGTGTTCGAGCGGGCCATGGACGGCGTCGCCCGGCGGCAGAAGGGCATGGTCGCAGGCCAGATTTCACTGTTCGGCATGTCGGACAGCCCCGTGGAGGCGCCGCCGCCACCCATGCCAAATCTGCCGCCCCTGGACAAGAACCAGCTGTTGCAGATGGAAAAGGAGACCACGGGCGTGTACATCTCCGGCCATCCGCTGGACGCCTACGCCGACCGGCTTGCGAAGCTCAGGGTGAATGCCCGGTTTTTGGAATCGCTGGCCGAGGAAGCGCCCGACGGCGGCATGAGCTGGGATCAGAAGCCGGTGCGCATGGGGGGCATCATCGCGGAGAAAAAGCTGAAGGCAGCCAAAAGCGGCAACATGATGGCCTTCGTACAGCTGGAGGACATGTACGGAACCACCGAGGTGCTGGTGTTTCCGAAGGTGTACGAGCGGGTGTCGGCGCTGCTGGAGCAGGACGCGCCGGTGGTGATGGCGGGAAAGCTCTCCGTGCGCGAGGACGAGAGCCCCAAGCTGCTGCTGGATCGCGTCGCGCCGCTGGATCAGATGGACGCCCTCGACGCCGCGCCCGGGGGACGGCGGGGCAATGGCTACCGGGCCGCGCCGTCGGAATACGGCGACGTGCCCCCGCCGCCGGATTACGGGGCAATGCCGCCGCCGGACAGCGGCTACGGGCGCAGGCCCAACCGTTCCGGGCGGAAGCTGTATTTGAAGCTGACCTCGGGCGATCGGGCAGAGGTGCTGCGCATATTGGCGGAGACCCCCGGCAGCATCTGCGTGATGCTGTACATGGCCGACGAGAAAAAGACCTACCAGGCCCCCAGGGAGTATTGGGTGGACGAGGGCTACGACTTCGGCGCGCTGGCGAACCTGCTGGGCGCGGACAATATCGTGCTGAAGGGATGAACGGGGAATGGAGAATCAGTGGATGGTACAATAGAGACGCGCATGTCGGTCTTTCGTGAATAGGGAAAACCTCAGGACAAGGAAGGGAGAAGGGCAATGATTCCAGCTGAGAGAAGGGCAATTCAATTCATTAAACGGCATCTGTTGATCTTTGTGGTCATATTTGCGACGGTTGGCACGCTATATGTCAGATATTGCCTTCGGGATGTAATAAGCGGCGATATGAGCAAATGCCTGCTGCCGTGGTTTGAAAAAATCCAAAAGAGAGGGGGTATGCGAGCGCTGGGAAAAGCTGTGGGCAACTATAATGTACCGTATCAGGTCATCATTGCGATATTTACATACTTGCCGTTTCGTCCTGAATACATGTATAAAGGATTATCGATCATCTTTGATTATCTGCTGGCATGGGCGATGGCTCAGCTGATATATGATCTGACAAAGGAGAGAGTGCTACAGGCCATAACGTATATTGTGACGGTATCGTTACCCATTGTCATATTGAATTCGGCGGCATGGGGTCAATGTGATTCCATTTACTCCTTTTTTTGCGTGCTATCCATGCTGTTTCTATTCCGGGAGAAGTATTTGCTGTGCTTTATTTCCTTCGGCGTCGCCTATGCATTTAAGCTGCAGGCTGTGTTTCTGCTGCCGTTTCTGATGTTTGTGTGGTTTTATAAGGAGCGCTTTTCGGTTTGGCATTTTGTCCTGATTCCCGTTGTCAATTTCATAATGTGTCTCCCGGGAATAATAGCGGGGCGCGGGCTTAAGGTTTTGACGGATGTCTATGCAAAACAGATGAGCAATACGAAAAGAATGGCATGGAATTATCCGGCATTCTGGACGTTTCTGCAGGACAATCAATCAAAAGAGAACTATTATCTGATGAGAGCGATGGCAATTCTGACTGTCATGCTGATATTGCTTGTCATGCTCGTTCTGTTGATGAAAAGAGACGGTGCGCTGTCCTTGAAAAACATGGTGGAGATCGCGTTCATATTTGTTTTTACGTGTGTGTTTTTCCTGCCTTCGATGCATGAAAGGTACAGTTACCTTTATATTATATTGGGCATCGCCGTTGCGGTTCTGGACGTTGCCACATTGCCGGCATTCATGTGTCTGCTGTTTGTGGATTTACAAACCTATGGCTTGTTCCTGTTCCTAACGCCGATTCTTCCCTGGACGGTACTGACGTTGATTAATCTTGCAGTTTACGTGTTTTATATAATCAGGGTATTTATTCCGATGGTACAAAAGTCATTATGGCAAAAAGGAGAAGCTGCATGACCGCGCCGAAACTGTTCATCGTCGTTCCCTGCTACAACGAGCAGGAGGCGCTGCCGATCACGGCGAAGCGCCTGACCGAGCTGACGGACGACATGATTTCAAGGGAAATCATCGCCCCGCAGAGCCGAATCGTGCTGGTGGACGACGGCAGCCGGGACGACACCTGGAAGGTGATCTCCGGGCTGCACGAAGCGAACGCCCGCTTTGAGGGCGTGAAGCTGGCCCACAACGCCGGGCACATGAACGCGCTTTGGGCGGGCATGACGCTGGCGGCGGAGCGGTGCGACTGCGTCATCACCATCGACGCGGATCTCCAGGACGACGTGAACGCCATGTACGGCTTCCTGGAGGAGTACCGCAACGGTGCGGACGTGGTCTACGGCGTGCGCTCCAGCCGCGAAAAGGATACCTTCTTCAAGCGGACCACGGCCCAGGGCTTCTATCGCATGATGAAGGGCATGGGCGTGGATTTGGTGTACAACCACGCGGATTACCGGCTGCTGTCGAAGCGGGCGCTGGAGGCGTTGCTGTCCTTCGGGGAGGTCAACATGTTCCTGCGGGGCATGGTGCCGATGCTGGGGTTCAAAACGGCGAAGGTTTACTTCGAGCGGGGCGAGCGCGTGGCGGGGGAGAGCAAGTATCCGCTGAAGAAGATGATCGCCTTCGCCGCCGAGGGCGTGACCTCGCTGAGCAACAAGCCCATCCGCTGGGTGCTGGGGCTGGGGGCGCTGTGCATGCTGTTGGGCGTGGCAATGGCCGTCTATGTGATCGTGTCGCTGGTTCAGGGGCATACCGTTGCGGGCTGGGCGTCGCTGATGATGTCCATATGGCTGCTGGGCGGCCTGCAGCTGATGGCCCTGGGCGTGATCGGGGAATACATCGGCAAGATCTACATGGAGACCAAGCGCAGGCCGAAGTTCATACTGGAGGAGCATTTGAAATAGAGCTATCAGACAAATGGACAGCGCTGCCGTCATGCCTGGGTACATCGGCAGAGCTGCCCATTTGTTTTTTATTCATTTAATGTTAAGAAACTACCGCACAATACGGCGGCACGCTTGATGGTGCCTTTTCCGATGCGAAGCAAGTCCTTTAGGGTGCCAGCTGCATCCTGCATATTCCTTGACTTACCGCAAGTAAGCCTGCGAAACTTGCAGGCGCATCTGACGGAAAATACACTCGCCATCTGACCACCTTAATTGTGCGGTATTTCCTTAAGCAAGAATTAAATATAAATAATCTATTGATAGATCTGAATGGGAAGATTATAATGAAAGTGTGGCATTTTCGGCGAAACAGTGACGCCGGATGAAGGAAGAGGACAGAGGAGGCTGGTTCCATGAAGAGGAGTATTGCGCTGTTGTTGGTGATTTGCCTGCTTGCGCCATTGCTGAACACGGCGACTGCAGATGGGATGCTTGAAGCCCCTGCGAAAGCAGTGCTGGATATCCCGTTGGACATGGATGTTGAGGCGGACATTGGCGCAGTTGAGCTATCGTTGCTCGAGATGGACGGAGTGGAAATCGACGACCTGCCCTTGGGGGAGGATGAAACGACCTCTATGGACGGTTCTGAAGAGGACGAGGGATCTGCGGAAGTGATCCTTGAGACGGGAGAAACCGAAGAGACGGGCGAGGCCGTCCGGACAGAGGCGAACCAGGGTGGCGTTCCAGCGAAGCTGAAGCTGGGCGTGAAGGAAAAATATGTCCTGGATACGAAGAAGCTGGCTAAGGGAAAGACTGTTACCTATAAGAGTTCAAAGGAGGCAGTTGTCACCGTCAGCAAGAAGGGCGTTATCACCGCGGTCAAGGCTGGCAGTGCTACTGTCACCTGCTACAGCGGGAAGAAGAAGCTGGCCAGCTGCAAGATTACGGTGGTGAAAGCGCCGACGAAGGTGAGTTTTGGAGCCAAGACCGTGACCATCGGCGTGAAGGAGAGCCTGGCGCTGGTTCCCGTGGTCGCCAAGAATACCCACGCCAGCTATACCTGGACGGTGAAGAATAAAAAGATCGCCACCGTGACGAAGGACGGCGTGGTCAAGGGCGTGAAGACGGGTAAAACGACGGTCACGGTGAAGACTCACAACGGCAAGAAGGCCAGCATGACAGTCAAGGTGGTGAAGGCTCCGACAAGGGTGTCCTTTGACGTCAAAACCATCACCTTGGGCGTGAAGGAGAGTCTTGCGCTGACGCCGACGCTTCCGAAAAACACCCACGCCAGCTATACCTGGACGGTGAAGAATAAAAAGATCGCCACCGTGACGAAGGACGGCGTGGTCAAGGGCGTGAAGACGGGTAAAACGACGGTTACGGTGAAGACTCACAACGGCAAGAAGGCCACGCTGAAGCTGGTCGTGAAGAAGGCGCCGGGGAAGCTGACGCTGGACAGGAATGTCATGGAGCTGGGCTTGGGCCAAAGCGGAGCGCTCCGGGTGACGCTGCCGTCAGGGACGGCTTCACAGATCACTTGGAAGAGCAGCAAGCCCAAGGTCGCAACGGTGGATGAAAACGGCGTGGTGACCGCCGTCAGTGTCGGCACGGCGAAAATCACCGCCAATACCTTCAATAAGAAAAAGGCAACCTGCACGGTGAAGGTGGGCAGGATGATTGGGCCGGATTCCCCCAGGAAAGACATCAAGATGGTGCAAAAGCTCCTGAATAAGCTTGGGCTGCTGCCCAAGTCGGGCGTGACGGGCATCTATGACCTCGCCACCGAAAACGCAGTCAGCGCGTTCCAGCTGTGGGCGATGAAGGAGGGGGGCTACGCGGGCATCGGTCTGACAGGAATCGTCGATCCCGCCACGCTGTCGGCGATGAAGGCGGCCCAGAAAAAGGGCGTGGAGCTGGATGACAGCATGGGCGAGAATGAGATCGTGATCCCCTATGGTCAGAAGCGCATTGCCTCCGGGGAGCTGTCACTCAGTGGCAGGGTCAGGATTTACATTCCCGAAACGGTGACCGAGATCGCTGAAGACGCCTTTGCGGGGGCGAAATCGGTGACGATCTATTCGCCCGTGGACTCCTATGCACAGACATTTGCCGTGAATCATGGCATTCCCTGGAAGAGCTGCGGCGCGCGATACCTAGAGGAGCAAACTGACGCGCTGCTGGAGGAGCTGGACGAACTGGAAAAAGTGAATCCGGAAGCGTTTGAGATGGATCTGGAGCCCATCCCCACCGACGAAATCACCGACAGCAAGGTCGCGTCCGTGGTAAACAGAGTCAACGATACGCTGGATGAGCTGAAGGAATCAGAGGCGCAAATGAAGGCGGACGCCCAAAGCGCCGGCGATGCCCTTGAGGGTGTCGTGAAGGAGCTCAACAGGTTTGACGTCAAATTAGACAACAGCAAGGTGGCGATCACCGCGAAGGGGCTCTCCTATAGCATCTACACGAAAAACCTGGACAAGCTGGGAAAGGACTGCCAGGTTGTCTCAATGAAGACGACGAAGGCGGAGGATGCTGTCCTGATTGAGGTCATCAGCGGCGGCAGGAGACTCTGGATCCAGCTGAAGGGTTCAGAACTGAGGGTGCTGGACAAGCAGCAGGCCAATGCCGTCTGCGGCGCCTTTGTGAAGCAGGCGACTAAAAAGGCGCTCATCCGCTCCAATTCCATTGTGGATGTCATATGGAATACTGTCAAAAGCGCAGTGACCCAAATTGATAACTTTTGCGGTGGGTTCAAACAGGCTCTGACAGAACTGGTCAGGACTGCGGACCAGGCTGTCAGCGACGAACTAAAGGCACTGATGAAAAACGATGATTGGCTGGCATGGTGCAGACTTGAGGGATTGAATCCCCAGGAGCCTGAGGTGCAGAAAATAGCCAGGACAGCCTATGACAAGTGCCTTAAAAACTACAGGGCTGCACTGGAATGGCAGGCGTGTACGAGACGCATGCTTGCACAGTTTACGGGATGCGCAGCGGTTATCGCGATAGTAGATATTAAAAAGAATGTCGATGACTTCGGCACGCTGATGGAGATTAAGCTTCACGACCATCCCACCGATCTCGATACTGATGAGAAATATGATATTGCGAAAAAGATGGTCACAGATATCAATATAGCTGGACCGCTCCTGGTTATGGATACCGGCCTTAGTTTGATTGAGGTCGTTGATACTCTGGGGACGTTTATTGGTTCCTTAGGGGCTATCGCGGGAGGCCCTTTGGCCGTCCTTGGCCTGGCGGCGAAGGAGATTGCCATAAAGGCGGTCAAGAAAAGTCTCAAGGAGTCCTTGAAATGGCTTGCCGCGCAGGTTGTCATAGATGGAACGGCAAATGCCTTGGTCGCTTCCATCAAGAGTAAGGACGCGAAGCTGCATGAGGTGACATACGGCTCCGTTTCCGGAAAGGTGACGGACAAGGACGAGCAAAAGCCATTGAGTGGCGTGCAGGTTATGTGTAAGGACTGCGATCCGGTGACTACAAATACAGAGGGAGAGTATACCCTTGAGAAGGTGCCTGTGGGAAATGCACAAATCAGCTATTCAAAAAAATTCTATATTTCGGTTGAAGCGACGGTAAGAGTGAAAACAAAGGAACAATCATCATTGGATATCGAGCTGAAGCGCGGTATAGGCACAGTGACTGGAAAGGTATACGATAAGAAGACAAAGGAAGCAGTCAGTGGCGTGACAGTCAGCTGCAAGGGCTGCAATTCGGTGACCACAAATGCCGAGGGAGCGTATACCCTGAAAAAGGTGCCTGCTGGCAATGACGAGATCAAATTTGCAAAGGCTGGATACGAGGATGAAATATTGCCGACGACGGTGGAAATAGGCGCCGTTGCGACGCTGAACGCTTCCCTGGTAAAAGGCGTTGGAACTGTCGCGGGAACGGTGTATGACAAGGAAACCCAGGAACCGCTGGAGGGCGTCAGCGTCAGCTGTGAGGACTGCGTGACGGTGACTACCGACGCCAACGGCAAATACACCCTTGAAAAGGTGCCCGCCGGCGAGCAGAAGCTCCGCTTTGTGAAAAAGGGATATGCGGTCGTCAACAGGACGGTAACGGTGAACGAAGGCAAAGAAACGTCTCTGGATGCGGAGATGGAGAAAAAGACTGGCGCTGTGGAGGGAACGGTGTACGATAAGACGACCAATGCACCGCTGGAGGGCGTGACCGTCAGCTGTGAGAACTGCGACACGGTGACCACGGACGCCAATGGCAGGTATACCCTTGAAAAGGTGCCCGTAGGTGAGGTTAAGATTGAATTTACAAAGGACGGGTATCTATCTGCCCAAAAGACGGTGAACGTGGAAATGGACGCCACGGCGTCTCTCGATATGACCATGAGTAGAGATAATATACCCATCGATGAAGCACATTTTCCGGATCCGCTCTTCCGGAAATGGGTTGCCGTAAATTGCGACGATCGCAGTGATGAATACCCCAATGGAGATGGGTATCTCAGTAGACAGGAAATAAACAAAGTGAAAGCCATTCGATTGCATAAGGAATACGATAGTAACGATTATGACGACGTTAAGTCTTGCGACGGTATCTGTTACTTTACAAATGTCGAAGAAATAGAAATAGTGGCAGCTCATCAGCTGACAAGCCTGGATGTTGAAGGACTCAGTAAGCTTGAGGTGCTGGATTGCAGGTATGACAACCTGGCAAGCCTGAATGTGAGCGGGTGCACGGCGCTAAGGAAGTTGTATTGCGGCGCCAACCCGTTGATGAGACTGGATGTCAGCGGGCTCACGGAGCTGCAAAAATTGTATTGCTTTGACAACCAACTGACGAGCCTGAATGTGAGTGGATTAACGGAACTGGAGGAGTTGTTGTGTGGAGGAAATCAATTGACGAGTTTAAATGTGAGCGGATTAACGGAGCTGAAGAGGTTGGAGTGTTACGAGAATCAATTGACGAGCCTGAACGTCAGTGGGTGTACGAGTTTGGCAATGCTGTTTTGCGATACTAACCAATTGACGAGTATAAATGTGACCGGACTTACGGAGCTGAAGGAGTTATGGTGTAGATGGAATCAATTGACGAGCCTGGACGTCAGCGGCTTTACGAATATGGGACGACTAATATGTACTTCCAATCCGTTAAAGAGCCTGAACGCCAGCGGCTGTAAGAGCTTGTATTACCTGGAGTGCAATGAAAATCCGTTGACAGACGTGGATATTAGCGGATGCGTAATGTTAAGTACTCTGGAAATTTTAGAGCCGCAAGAGCTGAGAACCTTGAATGCCTCTGGTTGCACCAGCCTGACCAGATACAATTTTAATATCGGTTTGGGTGGTGAAAACGCTCTTGAGCGCATGGACTTTAGCGGTTGTACGAGTTTGGAAGAACTGTCCGTTAGCGGAACATATAAATTGAAGAGCCTGAACGTCAGCGGCTGTACGAGTTTGCAAAACCTAGGGTGTTCTAACAACCAGTTGTCGAGCCTGGACCTCAGCGGCTGTACGAGTTTGCAAAACCTAGGGTGTTATAACAACCAGTTGCCGAGCCTGGACCTCAGCGGGCTGACGGGTTTGCAAATGCTATCGTGTGGCGGCAACAAGTTGTCGAGCCTGGACGTCAGCGGGCTGACGGGTTTGACAGTTCTGGATTGCTCAGAAAATCAGTTGACGAGCTTGGACGTCAGAGGGCTGACGAGTTTGACAAAGCTGCGCTGCTCAAATAATCGTTTGGGAATCCTGAACGCAAGCGGGTGCACGAGTTTGACAGAGCTGGATTGCGGAGATAACCCAAATATCCAAGTGATTCGCTGAGGTGCCTCACTGACAATAAGTCACGAACACTTGGGGATGGTTCTCTGTGTTGGTAACAGTTGATGACCACACACAGAGAGCCGTTCTCCCGTAATGCCGAAAACAGGGGTTGTCAAGGACTCTGATGTGCGCTATAATGTAAAGGGGAGATGAAACGCGATGCCAGAAATACACAGGGAATACCCGGGACCGGCTGTTTTGCTACATCTTCGGCAGCGAGGCGCACAAGGAATGGACGCTCAGCCTCTATAATGCCGTGAACGGCACGACTTATACGGATCCTGAGAAGATCAGTATCACGACCATCGAGCAGGTGCTGTACATGGGCATGCACAACGACGTCGCCTTTCTCATCTCCGATGAGATCAATCTCTACGAGCAGCAGT
>CACYZW010000084.1 GCA_902778995.1 uncultured Eubacteriales bacterium | reverse complement strand
GTCCTTCAGGCTCTCGGCGGAATCGCCGAAGCTGAGGTACTGGGGATTGATGTCGGCCTCGGTCATGTCATAGGCGGCCAGGAAGTCCATGGCGTTGAAATACACGCCCGAGCCGGCGGAGCCGATGGACACGTTCTTGCCCTTCAGATCCTCGACGGATTTGATGTCGGGGTTGCAGGTGACCAGCTGCACGGTTTCGGTGTACAGCGCGCACAGGGCGGTGAAGCTGTTGATGGGTTTGCCCTCATACTGCTCGAAGCGGATGCCGTTGTAGGCGTAGTTGGCCACGTCGTTCTGCACGAAGCCCAGCTGGGCGTCCTCCAGATCCAGCTTGTCGATGTTGTCGGCAGAGCCGTTGCCGGAGACGGCCGTGACCTGTACGTCGGAATTGTTGGTGATATACTGGGCCAGCACGTTGCCGAAGGCGTAGTAGGTGCCGGAGGTGCCGCCGGTGGTGAAGGTCAGCTCGGCCAGGGCAGCGGTGCAGGACAGCGCCAGAACCAGCGCGATTACCAGGGATACGACTTTCTTCATGATGTGAACCTCCATTTCTGGGCCGGATATCCGGCCATCTTATGAGCGTATTATACAATAAATTCAGGTAAAACGCAACATGAAACTGCCAACCCAAATGTTAATAATTGCATTTTTCATTACATAATGTATGTGGTCCGCGCTATTTGCATCAAATGAAAAAAAGAGATTCGCATGAATTGCATGCAAAAACGCATACATATGCGGTTATTGTTTATATTTATGCAGAAATTACGACGCCATCCCCGGCGGGGACGGCGTCGTCTGTCGACAGCAGGCGCCTGCGCGGCACTACAGGCATGCCGCCAGCGGCACCTTCATGACGACCTTGCGGATGGGACGCACTTCCCCGGAGACGTTGAGCGCGGGTACGTGAATGTCCCAGGGCAGATAGATTGCGTAGGTTCCGGGGGTCAGGTAGACGCAGCCCTCCAGCGCTTTTGCGTTGTTTTCATAGAATAGTATGTCCCGTTCGGTGGCAAGCTCGTCGGAGAGGACGGTATTCGAGCCGTCGTCGTCGAAAAACGCGGCCATTTCCGGGCCACCGGCAACCAGAAACTGCACGTCGATGTACTTGCGGTGAATCTCGGGCTTCGCCGCCTCGCGGGACTTGGTTTCAAGGTCCATCACCTGTAAAATCACGTCCACGCCGTTCAGATCCATCGGGAAGCGTCCCGTCTCGTGGTTGGCCAGGTCGGCGGTTTTCAGAAAGCGAAGCGCGTCGCCCAGGGGTTTGGGCAGTATGGCGGCCTGCTGCTCAAAGAATTCGTTGTTGACGTTGCCGTAAATCATGTTATTCCTCCTGCCTTATTTCCTGTCGGTTGTCAGTATTTTAGTGCGGGTTCAGTCTCCGGCTGAATTGTCGCGCCTGCGGACGCTTTTCACGTTGACGCAAAGTATGCCGGTCAGGAACAGCGCCGTTCCCGCGATGATCCAGCCGGTGATGCGCTCGTGGTACAGCAGCGCCGCCCAGAGCAGCGACAGCAGCACCGTTGAGCTCTGAACCACCGTCGCCACGAAGATGGGCACCGTCTTGAAGCCCTCGGCCTGCAACAGGAAGCCCACGCCGGTGATCGCTCCGAGGATCAGCATGGCGACGGCTGCCGGAAGCCGGATGCCCGTCACGGGCGCGCTGGTCAGCGGCAACACGCCGCCGGCGCACAGCCCGCCGATGATGAACATGGAGGCGTTCAGATCGACGGTGTCCATTTTGTCCAGCAGCTTCTTCTGGGCCACGGAAAACAGGGAAGCGCCGATGCCCGCGATGACGAAGGCGATCAGCAGCGGCCCCTGCCCGCCGATGAAGTCGTTCAGCGGCATGCCATTCCAGGTGAGCAGCACGATGCCGGATACGCACATCAGCGCCCCCAATATCGCCCGCCGGGAAACCTTCTCCTTGAATACCAGGGTGGAAATCAGAAGCACCACCACGGTCTGCACCGGCCAGATCACCACGTTGCCGTAGGAGAAGCCGTGCATCACGCCGTAGTTCTCGCCCAGGTAGTGCAGCGTCTTGGCGATGCCGCCGAACACGATCACCCGGTTCAAGAACGTTAGCTTCGGCGTTTTGCCCCGCAGGAGCTGTAACAGCAGCAGAAACAGCACGCCCAGGACGAACCGCAGGAACGAGACCATGAAGGGCGAAAAGGAGGGGGCGGCGGTCTTGATCAGTATGCCGCCGAAGCTGAATATCAGCGCCTGCAACAGCAGGTAGACGTAGCCCATAGGCGATTCCTTTCGCAAATAATGGGGAAGAGGAAATCATTTTCGATTTCCCATTCCCCATTCCAGGTTCGCAATTTGATCAGAACAGTCCCGGGAAGATGGCGGCGGGAATCGCCAGCCAGAAGTTCGGGAACAGGATCAGCAGGAACAGCACGACCAGGGAGGACAGGAAGTAGGGTAGCGCGCCCTTGAAGCCCTCTTCTATCGTCGTTCCGCTGATGTTGCAGGCCAGCAGCAGGCACAGGCCGTAGGGCGGGGTCACCAGGCCCAGGGCCAGCGTGACGATGATGATGAGGCCCAGTATGATGGGGCTCAGGTTCAGCGCCAGCGCCGAGGGCAGTATGATCGGCACAAACAGGATCATGGCCGGAACCGCGTCCATGAACGTGCCCACGAACAGGAAGAACGCCACGACCACCAGCAGGAAGATGAACCTGCCGCCGGGCAGGGACGTGAAGAACTGCTGAGCAATCACGTTCAGGCGGTAGTAGCTCAGCAGCTCGCCCAGGGCGTTGGCGGTGGCCAGCGCGAACAGCGACAGCGAAGCCATCTTCATCGTCTCGATCAGGATGGCCGGCAGTCGGCGCACCTTGATGGTGCGATAGAAGAAGATGCCCACCAGCAGCGCGTAGATGCAGGCGAAGGCCGCAGATTCGGTGGGGGTGAACAGGCCGGAGACGATGCCGCCGATCAGGATGATGGGGGTCAGCAGGGCGGGCAGCGACTTCAGCGTGTGCATGATGGCCGTCTTGACCGGTACGCGCGCGCTCTTGGGGAAGTTCTTGCGCTTGGAGTAGAACACCACCACCAGCATCATCGCCACGCCCAGCAGTATGCCGGGGATGATGCCGGACATGAACAGCGCGCCGGTGGAGACGTTGGCGATGCCCGAGTACACGACCATCGTTATACTGGGTGGTATGATGGAGCCGAGGGTGGAGGACGCCGCCGTGACGCCCACGGAAGTGCCCTTGTCATAGCCCTGCTTCTCCATCGCGGGGATGAAGATCTTGCCGACGCCGGAGGTATCCGCCTGGGAGGAGCCGGAGATGCCGGCGAAAACCATGGACACCAGCACGTTGGCGTGGGCCAGGCCGCCCCGCCAGTGGCCGACCAGGTCGCAGATGCACTCGATCAGCTTGTCGGTGATGCCGCCCTCGTTCATCAGGTTGGCGGCGAGTATGAACAGCGGCACCGCCAGCAGCGTGAAGCTGTTCAGGCCGTTGAACATCTTGGTGAACACCACCATGTTCGGTATGGAGGGCAGGCAGGCGATGCCCGTAAAGGATACCAGGCCCAGCGCAAAGGCGATGGGCGTGCCGATGGCGACCAACACCACGAACATGATGACCAGAATCGCGCCCAACATTACGCCTCGCCTCCCTTCTTCAATTTCTGGATCTCCTCATAGATGGAGTAGAGCAGGTAGATGCTCGAGGTCAGGCCGCAGAACGGTATGCACAGCCACGTCGGGCCGCGGTTCAGCGTGGGAATGGTGATCCACTTGAAGTTCCAGAACTGCTTTGCAGCGTCGATGCCGTACTTCACCATCAGCACTGAGAAGACCAGCATGACGATGTTGATGACGATCTGGAGGATGCACTTTTTGCGGGGGTCCTTCAACGAATCGCTGAGGGTGGTGAAGGCGAAGTGCGCCTTGGAATGCACCATCGCGCCCGCGCCGGTGAACACCGCCCAGATGAAGGAATACATGGAAACATCCTCCGTCCACATGGCCGTGATGCCGAGATAGCGGCAGGCCATCTGGATGACGACCGTCACCAGAAAGACCAGCAGAAAGAAGCCGCCCAGGGCGATCTGTACCTTCTGCATCGTATCAATCGCTTTTTTCATAGCCATCTCCTACAATACAAAAAACTGAAAAGGTTTCCCGCCCGCCGGGGCGGGAAACCGGCTCGAAACAGTCAGCTTTGCGCCGAAACTTCGATTACTTGGACAGGGAGCGGATCATCTCCAGCTGCTCGGTCATGCCGATCTTGGCGGCGAATTCGTCCTGGATCGGGATGGCGATGGCCTTGAAGGCGTCGATGTCGATGTCGGCGTGCTCGGTGATGACGGCGCCGTCGTCGATGGCCTTCTGCTTGGATTCCTCGAACATGCGATAGGTGATGGCGCGCTCCTCGGCGGTGGCGGCGGCGCTGGCTTCGTCGATCCAGGCCTTCTGCTCGTCGGTGAGGCGATCATACTTGGTGCCGTCCATCAGGAACAGGCGGGTGGTGTAATCGTGATGCGTCTCGTTGATGTACTTGCCATTGGGGGTCTTGTGGTGCTCCTTCAGGGTCAGGTTGGTGTAGTCGTTCTCAGCGCCGTCCACAACGCCCTGCTGCAGCGCCTGGTACAGCTCGCCCCACGCCACGGAGGTGGGAACCGCGCCGCAGGCCTGGAAGAACTGCTGCTGCACCTGGGAGTTCTGGGTGCGGATGCTCAGGCCCTTCATGTCTTCGGGGGCCTTGATCTCCTTCTTGGCGTACACGTCGCGCACGGAGGAGGACCAGTAGCCCATGATGCGGAACATGTTGCCGGTCTTCTGGGAAATCATATCGCGCATGGCCGCGCCGAATTCGCCGTCCATGCAGGCTTCCCAGTGATCGAAGCTGTCGAACAGGTACTCCAGGGACAGGAAGTCCACCTCGGCCACGCCGATGCCGGTCATGAAGCCCGGGGAGGAGACGACCATGTCGGCTGCGCCCATGGTGAGCTTTTCGACCAGTTCGGATTCGTTCTCGCCCAGGGTGCCCTTGTGGAGGAGACCTCTTCCGCGACCTCCTTGAACTTGTCAAGGCCGTAGCTGTAGGGGTTGGTGGGGTCGGTGGCGTTGGAGGCGATGATCAGGGTCAGCTCGGGAGCCTCGGCCATGGCGGGTACGCACAGGGCAAACAGGGTCAGGGTCAACAGGATGGCGATAAACTTCTTCATGGGGTTTCTCCTTTCTCGATTGCAATGTTAATATGTCGTTTACAGGAATGCTCCGGGGACCGCTAATCTATCCTCCTTCCCGCGTTTCCCTTTCAGGATCGTCGTTAATTCAGGATATCACAGGCGCTGGATTCGCGCCCAGACCTCGTCGTTGACGGGAATGCCCTGCTCGGTGTTTTCCCTACGGGTGCGGATATCCCGCTCGCCCGGGTAGCGCACCGGAGGTCCGCCCTTCAGCGGCTCGGAGGACTTGACGTCCTCAATCAGGCGCCTGACGATCTCGTCCGTGGTGGCCGGGTCGTTGAACTTGCCGGGGTCTATGGCGATCATCACCTGGGAGAGGCCGACCTCCTCGCCGAAGGTTCCGATTTTTTGCACGGAATTGGCGTTGGTCAGTATCGTGGCGATCAGGTCCAGCAGCATCGAAATGCCGCTTCCCTTCCAATAGCCCATCGGCGCCAGCCGCAGGTTCGCCATCACCGGCGCGGGGTCGTTGGTCAGTTCGTCGTCGTCGTCGTAACCGCAGGGCAGGGGCATTTGCCTGCCCGCCAGCTTCGCCTCCTCCAGCTTGCCGAAGGAGAACTGGGACAGGGCGCAGTCCACCACCATGTGCGCGCCGTTGGATTGGGGCGCCGCGAATATAATCGGGTTGTTGCCGATCTTCCGGTCCCTGCCGCCCCAGGCGGGCATGTTCGGGGTGGTGTTCGACCAGCATATGCCGATGCAGCCCTGGTTCGCCGCCTGCCAGCCGTAGCTGCCGCCGCGCAGCCAGTGGTTGTTGTTGCCCAGTGCCACGAGGCCGACGCCGAACTCCCGCGCGAGCGCGCAGGCGCGGTCCATCGCCTTGTGGGCGTTCAGCGGGCCGAAGCCCCGGTGGCCGTTCCAGCGCTCCATCGCGCCGAAGGCCATCTCGCAGGTCGCTTCGATCTTCGGATCGATCACGCCCTTGTCCAGGTAATCCACCATGCGGGGGAAGCGGATATAGCCGTGGCTGTACACGCCGTCCAGGCTGTTGTCGGCAAACACTGCCGCGGCCGCGGAGGCGTTTTCCTCGCTGAAGCCCCGCTTCACGAGGATGCGCTGGAATTCGCGCCGCATTTCTTCATAGGGGATTCTTGTCATGAAGCTCGGCCTCCTTGCAGGCGGTCTATTTGCTGAACTCGCTCAGCCCCTCGATGGCGTAGGCGCGCACCGGGCAGGAATCCAGGCCCACGATGGGCAGCGGCGCGTAGCTGATGAAGAAGGTGTCGCTCCTGAGCAGGTCCAGGTTCTGCAGCACCTCCAGGAAGGTGACGTTTTTGGCCATCAGGATGTCGTGGAAGGGCTTGACGTTCGCCTCGGAATCCTCGATGGTCACGCCGTCGCCGAAGCCCACGGACTGCACGCCGTGATCGGCCAGCCACTGGGCCGATTCCGCGCCCACGTGCAGGCGGTGGTCGGTGGGGCCGTTGGTGGCGGGGGTGAACGGCGGAATGCGATAGGGGCTGTCGATGATGACCGTGTCGCCCGGCCTGATCTTAGCGCCCAGGTGGTTTTCCAGGGCCGCGGCGGTGAGCTCCGCGTTCTCAGGCAGCTCGTCGATGACCACGTAAAGCCCGCGGCCCATGAACTGGCTCAGCGGCAGCTCCGCCACGCTGGCCCATTCCTCCTCGTGGTGATAGGGGCATTCGCAGTGGGTGCCCAGGTGGCTGGTCAGATCCATCAGCGTGTGGAAATCCGGTATGGTGCCGCCGGTGTTGAAGCGCCAGAGGCGGCAGCGGCGGGTTTCCGTGTTGGGGTCGAGCGTCTTGGTCAGGTCGACGATGTGCAGATTGCCGAGGGTAAACTCCTTCGGCGGCAGCTGCTTCGGCTGCTTCTTGGGCGCGCTGGCAACCCAATCGTAGAGCGTCCTTGCCATGGGTCTTCCTCCTTAAAAATGCGTTGCGGCCGGCCTTGGTAAACACCGCGCAATGCCCGTGGCGCATGAACGGCTGAATTTCAGCCGCCTGCTGATTGCCTGACTTGCCGCCGGCAAGCCTTCGAAATAAGCAGTTTGCAATCGACTGAAATCCATCCCGTTACTGCACGATTCGATCATGCGGTATTTCCCTTACTTTTTCGCCGCGCGATCCTCCATCGCGTGGATCAGCGTCACCATAAACGTGTGGTTGGGGGTGGGAACGCCCACCTTCTCGCCGGCCCGGACGATGCTGCCGCTGATGGTGTCCACCTCGCTGCGCCGGCCCAGCTTCAGGTCGGTGTAGATGCTGGTCAATCCGTTCGGCGAATTGTCGCACACGGCCTTGACCTCGGCCACCTTCTGGTCGTAGTCAAAATCCATGCCCAGCGCCGCCGCAACGTCCACCGTCTCGCGGATCAGCTTCTGACACAGCGCCCAGGCGAAGGGGTCGGAGGAGATGTAGCCCAGCGGCATCTGCAGCACCGCGGTCAGGGCCGAGGCGGAGACGTTGGTGAACATCTTGTTCCAGATCATCTTCTGCACGTCGTCGCTGACGTCGGTTTGAAGCCCGCAGGCGGTGAAGTTGTCCGCGATGGCCTGGAAGCGGCTGGCGGAGCCGGTCACACAGCCGATGTGGGTCATGCCGGAGCCGCCGTGGTTGGTGATGCCGGGGCCGCCCACGTTGGCGTTGTGCTGGGTCGTGCCGATGATGATGTTCTCCCGGGGCACGAACTTGCCCAGCGTGTTCTCGTGTCCGCTGCCGTTTTGCAGCGTCATCAGGCAGGTGTTCGGCCCGATGATGCCCCGGTTGGCGTTCAGGGCGCTCTCGCTGAACCGGGAATTGAGGAATATGATGATCAGATCCACCGGCGTCATGCCCTCGGTGGAGGTCACGGCCTTCTGGTGGAACAGGTTGCTGCTGCCGTCCGGCTCACGTACCTCGAACCCTTCGCGGTTGATCTTGTCCACCACAGCGGCGTTGATGTCCACCATGGTCACGTCGTTTTCGCGGCTGAGATAGGAGCCGTAGAGGCCGCCCATCGCGCCGGCGCCGAGCACCGCAATTCTCATGCCACACCCTCCTTCTGCTATTGTTTGTTCGCTTCTATTAATATTATCTACAGTTTATCATAAATGAAGCGGGAATGCAAGTGCAATATTTCTGACAGTTTGCATATAAAACGAATAACCGTCGCGCCCGATTTCGGACGCGGCGGCAGGGTAAACGGGGAGGGCTATTCAAATGTGATGGTCAGGCCGGTCTCGACGCTCTCAAAGGGCTTGAGCACCGGCAGGGTGCCGTTCTTGCGCTCCCCGGCGCGGCCCATGATGTAGGTGTTGGAGGGCTCCAGCCCGCAGACGTAGTCGCCGCTGGCCATGCTGCGCCAGTGGGACAGGATCGGCAGCGTATCCGACCAGGTGATCGTCATGCGGGTGTTGATGGCGGGATTGACGATGGACGCCCTGTGCTCCATGTCCTCGTGGAAGAACACGCGCTCCTCCTCGCCGGGCACGGGCGGGGTGAAGGTGGTCTCCTGCCCCAGGCCGGTGGCGGCGAAGGGGGTGCGGGGCGTGGTCTTGCGGTCCTCGGGCAGTTCGACGTGCGCCTCGGCGCTCACCAGCGGCCAGCCGAAGTTGCAGTGGTACAGCAGCTGGTATTCCTCGCTCTGGTGGGCCAGGTTGGTCAACCTGTCGGACAGCTCGATCTTCGCGCCGTGCACCGGAATGCGGTATTCCCGCCGCAGCTCCAGCACATGGCCGAACAGGGAGGTCTCCCGGAGTACGCCGCTGACGACGATCACATCGCCGTCCACCCGGGCGCAGACCTGTTCGGCGCTCAGACCGTGGGCGCGGCCGTGCAGCGGGTGCCATTCCTCGCCGTCCCGGTTGCCGGGGCCGGCGCTGCGCAGCCCGCCGGTGTACAGCAGCCCGCCGGGGAAGTATTTCAGGAATTCGTTTTCAAAGGGGATGTCGCAGCGGGGCGCGTCGGGGCCGTTTTTGCTGATCCAGCTCATGTTCACGCCCCGATACCGCACCTGGCCGATGTCCAGCCCGGAGTCCGGCAGCAGATCCACGTGCAGGCCGCAGGCGGTGTCGATCTCGATGATCTGCGTTCCACGGGCCTTGCCCTCGTCCACGGTCACGCGCCGCAGGGTGTAGACCTGCCGGGGGTGGCACACGTAGCCGCTTTCAAACAGCTTTTCCATGGTTTTTCCTCCTTATTTACTGCGCGTATGCCGCGCGAATCATGTCGTAGAGGGGTTCGCCGGGCGTCAGGCCCATGTATTGGGTCATCACGCCTTCGATGCCATGTTCCCTGAGCGCCTGCTGTATCTGGGGCGCGGTGGCGTCCCCGGCCCGGTCAAAGCGCAGCGCCGCCAGTATGCCCCTGACGATGGGGGCGGGATCGACGCCCTGCTCGATGGCGAACAGCGCCGCGCCCACGATGCGGTCGTTCCGGCGCAGCTTGCGCACGGGGTCCGCGCCCACACGGGCCACGGTGTCCCCGAGCGCTTTGTTCTGGAAGCGGAACAGCAGGTCGGAGACGTTGCTCTCCACGTTTTCCCGGACGCCCTCGCCGAACTTTTTCACCAGCGCCGCCGCGCTGGTCATCATGGACGCCTTCGCGGCCTCGTAGATCTCGGGATCGGCGATGGCCTGCCAGATGTATTCATAGCCCTTCACATAGCCCAGGTAGGCGCACAGCGCGTGCCCGCCGTTGTGCAAAAACAGCTTGCGCTTGATGTAGAATTCAAAGGGGCTGTAGGGGATCAGGCCCACCAGGTCGGGAATCGGGCCCCTGAAGGCGTCCCGGTCCACGGGCAGCTCGCAGTAGGGCTCCACGCAGATCAGCAGGTTGTCCTTCTGGCGCATCTCGGGGGTCAGCGGGGGCACCATGCGGCCGATGGACGCCTCCACCAGGCCCAGGTTTTTATCCGCCCACGCCTTCTGCGCGTCGGTCAGGTTTTCGTAGATCCAGCCCCGCATCAGCGCGTCCGCGCCCAGCTGGTTTTCGCAGAGTATGATGTCCAGCGGCCTGTCGTTGCACGCCATGCGGGCGATCACGCCCTTCGCGATCACCGGCGCGATCTTCGGCAGCACGTTCACGCCCACCGCCGTGGCCATGATTTCACAGTTCACGATCTCGTCGATGGCCTGCTCGGTCAGCGAGTTCACCGCCCGCACGGGCCTGACGACGGTGTCCTGCTCGCCTTCGTTGGATACGATGCGCACGGTGTACTGGCCCCGGGCGTTCATTGCGTCGATGATGTCCTGCATGATGTCCAGGAAGCAGACCTCGTAGCCGGAGTCCGCAAACACCTTGCCGATGAACCCCCGGCCGATGTTGCCGCCGCCGTACATGATGGCAGTCTTCATACTGATGCTCACTTCCTAATTCTGTATGAGTTGTCTGTACAGCGCCATCGCTTCTTCATAGGTCCGCATGCCCTCCGTCGCGCCGGGCTGGCTGAGGGAGCAGGCCGCCGCTGCGGTGCCCAGCTCGATGGCCTGTGCAAGGCCCATGCCCCGCCACGCGGCGTAAAGCACACCGGAGCAGAAGGCGTCGCCCGCGCCCACGGAGCCCTTGATATAGCCCCTGGGCAGCTTCAGGCCCTCGATTTCCACATAGCTGTCGCCCTCGTCCAGGCCGAAGCCCCCCTCCGGGCTGTGGATCACCGCCCAGGTGGATACGCCCAGCGCCTTCATCCTTTTCAGCGCCTCGGGCAGGTTTTTCCGAAGCAGCGCGCCGGAGGCATCCACCAGTTGAACGCCGGTGGTGGCCTGGGCTTCGAGTTCGTTGATGACGCAGTAATCGGTGTATTTCAGCGCCGGTACCACGATGCGCTGGAAGCGCTCTCCGGCCTCGGAGACCACGTCGATGGAGGTCCTTATGCCGCGCTGCTTCGCAGAATGCAGCAGCCGGGCCATCTTTGTGCCGTAAACCTCGTCCGGGGCGTCCAGCGCGTCCAGCAGCAGTATGTAGCCGATGTGCAAAAGCTCCGCGTTCAGCGCGTCCCAGTCGATGTCCCCCTCGCAGAAATCGGCGTTCGCGCCCCGGCACTGGTAGAACGAGCGCTGCTTGCTGATTTCGTCGGCCATGACCAGCGTGAACGAGGTGGTGCCGCCGCGCTTGACCTGGCTGAGATCGATGTTGAGCCGGGCGCGCAGCTTGTCCAGCACGAAATCTCCGGCCTCGTCGTCGCCCACGCGCCCCAGCGCCACAAGCGGCAGGGCCGGATCCAGCGCGGCAAGGTCGATGATGTCGTTGCACAGGCAGCCGCCGGTGGAGCGGGACACATCCCCTGTTATGGTCACCAGCTCTCCCGGCCTGGGCAGGCCGTTGGTGGGGTAGAGCATATCCACGATCATGTTGCCCGCGACTGCGATTCCCTTCTTCATTTGCCGTTCCCTTCCTTTTGCGAGGCCGCCTCGTCTGCGTGGCGGATCTGCGCCCGTTTGATCTTGCCGCCCACGGTCTTGGGCAGCTCGTCCACATATTCGATGACGCGGGGATACTTGTAGGGGGCGGTCAGCTTCTTGACGTGCTTTTGCAGCGCCCTTGTCAATTCCTCCGAGGGGCTCCAGCCCTTGGCGAGCACCACGGTGGCCTTGACGATCTGGCCGCGAATGGGGTCGGGCGCGCCGGTGATGGCGCATTCCACCACGGCGTCGTGGGCGATCAGCGCGGATTCCACCTCGAAGGGTCCGATGCGGTAGCCGGAGCACTTGATCACGTCGTCGTTGCGGCCCACGAAGCGGTAGTAGCCCTCGTTGTCCCGCCAGAGCACGTCGCCGGTGTTGTAGCCGATGCCGCCCAGCTTCTCCTCGGTCATCTCGGGGTTGCGGTAATAGCCGGTGAACAGGCCCACGGGCGGGTGATGCTTTACGTCCATGACGGTTAGCGAGCCCTCCTCGCCTTCCTCGCAGATGTTGTCGTCGGCATCCAGCAGCTGTATGTCGTACAGCGGATTGGGCTTGCCGGTGGAGCCCTCGATGGGCTCGAACCACTCGCTGCCGAAGTTGGCCATCAGCACCGGGCCCTCGCTTTGACCGAAGCCCTCGTAGATCTGGTGGCCCGTCAGCGCCTTCCACTTGCGCACCACCTCGGGGTTCAGCGGCTCGCCGGCGGTGGCGCAGTGGTGCAGCGAGGAGAGGTCGAATTGGGCCAGATCCTCCTGGAGCATGAAGCGGTACATGGTGGGGGGGACGCAGAAGGTGGTCACCCTGTATTTTTCCACCTTGCGCAGCAGGTTCGCCGGGTTGAAGCGCCCCACCATGTCGTAGCAGAATACGGTTGCGCCGCACAGCCACTGGCCGTAGATCTTGCCCCAGCCGAACTTGGCCCAGCCGGAGTCGGAAACGCTCATGTGCAGACGGTTCTCCTCCACATGCTGCCAGTATTTCGCGGTGACGATGTGGCCCAGGGGATAGGCGAAGTTGTGCTGCACCAGCTTGGGCATGCCGGTGGTGCCGCTGGTAAAGTAGACCAGCATCACGTCGTTCCAACGGGTGGCCTCCTCGCCGGTGGGGCGGGGGAACGTATCCGCGTACTTGTCCATCTCGTCGTGCAGGTTCAGCCAGCCCTCCCTGGAGTTGCCGACCAGTATTTTGTGCTTCAGCGAGGGGATCTCGGGGACGGAGGCTTCCATCTGGGCGACGACGAAATCGTCCTCCACGCAGATCACGGCCTTGACCTCGGCGGCGTTGCCGCGATAGACGATGTCCTTTTTCGTCAGCTGGAGGGTCGCGGGGATCAGTATGACGCCCAGCTTGTGCAGCGCCGTTGCGCAGACCCAGTATTCCCAGCGGCGCCGCAGGATCATCATGACCACGTCGCCCTTTTTCAGGCCCAGATCCCTCAGGAAGTTGGCGACCCGGTTGGAGAGCCGCTTGATGTCCGTGAAGGTGAAGATGTGCTCCTCGTCTTCCTCGTTCACCCACACAAGGGCCCGTTTATCGGGCTCCTCGGCGGCCCAGGCGTCCACCACGTCGTAACCGAAGTTGAAATCCTCGGGCACGTCGATGGTGAATTTGTCCCGGAATTCCTCGTAGCTGTCAAATTCGATCTGGGGAAGGTATTTTTTCAAAAGGTAATTCAATGTGACCGCGCTCCTTTAATACAGTGAGGGCATTCTGCCCGCCAATCCGGCGGGGAAGTGTCGGAGGGGGAGCGCGCTCCCCCTCCGGGAATTGTCATTCGGCGATTACGGTCAGGAATCGCGCCCGAACGTCGCTGCCGCAGCGCTGGCCGTGGGGGATGGTGGCGTTGAAATAGATGGAATCGCCGGGGTTCATCGAAAATTCCCTGTCGCCCAGGGTGATGATCACCACGCCCTCCAAAACCAGGTTGAATTCCTGGCCGCTGTGGGCGATCAGCTTCGCCACCGCGTCCGTGGGCTCCAGGGTCACGAGCAGCGGCTGCATGACCTTGTTGGCATAGCGATAGGCCAGATCCTCGAAGTGGTATTCCGGGTTGCGGTTGATGACCTTGCCGCCGCCCTTGCGGATCAGGTGGTAGGTCTCCAGCTTTGCGCTCTGGCCGGTGACGATCTCGGTGAAGTCCACCTTGAATTTGTTGGCGATCTCGTAGATCACGCTGATGGGCACGTCCTTGCCGTTTGCCTCGTAGGAGGCGTATATCTCAGGGCTGAGATGAAGCTCGGCGGCCAGCTCTTCGATGGTGTAGTCGCTGACCTCCCGCAGTTCCCGCAGCCGCGCGCCGATTTCGCTGTAGTCGTTCATGTGCGTCTCTCCTTCATGCGCGTATTGGTCCCGTTCCATGTCGGGACAATTATAGCATATTTGAGTTTGTCCCGTCCACAAAAAATTTGTTTGCCGGACGCGGTTGCCCGCTGGTTTTCAAATTATTTACGATATCAGTGGGGCTATCTTAAATATGTTACTTGTAATTATGGCCATCTATGATATAATATCATTAATAACGTGTCATTGATTATATACAGCTAACCCTGGCTTGACAGGGTCGGGCACTGAGATCGATGGCGCGGAAAACAGATCGGAGGTTATATCGCATGGGAGGTTTGAAGGCTGATGCGGTTGCAAAGATCCGTGAAATATGCGGCCGCTACAAGGACGAAAAGACGCCGCTGATGATGATACTCAGCGACATCCAGAACGAATATGGCTACATTCCCCTGGACGTGCAGGAAATCGTATCCGAGGAGACGGGTATCTCCGTGGCGGAAATCTACGGCGTGGTGACCTTCTATTCGTTCTTCTCGCTGGAACCCAAGGGGCGTTTTGTCATCGGCTGCTGCCTGGGCACGGCTTGCTACGTCAAGGGCGCTCAGCAGGTGATCGACAAGTTCTCGGAGGAGCTTAAGATCCAGCCCGGCCAGACCACCGAGGACGGCATGTTTACCCTGGACGCCCTGCGCTGCATCGGCGCCTGCGGCATCGCCCCGGCGGTGAGCATCAACGGCAAGGTCTATCCCAAGATGACCGTCAGCCAGGTGCGCGAGATCATTGCCCAGCAGTACCTGATCGTCGAAAAGGAGAAGGAAAAGGAGGGTGTCACCGCATGATCAATTCCGTCGAGAAATTGAACGAGCGCATCGCCACCTGTACGGCCTGCCTGCAGGACAAGCTGGCCGGCACGGACGACAAGCGACACATCGTGCTGTGCGGCGGCACGGGCTGTCTTTCCAACAATTCCGCCGAGATCCGCCAGCGCTTTATCGAGGTTCTCAAGGAAAAGGGCGTCAGCGACAGGGCTACCGTGAACCAGGTCGGCTGCTTCGGCTTCTGCTCCCAGGGCCCCTTCGTGAAGATCTATCCCGAGGATACGCTGTATCGCCTGGTGCAGATCGAGGATGTCGAGGAGATCGTTGAATCCGACATCATCAACAATACCGTGGTGGAGCGCCTGCTGTACGAAGACCCCGCCACCGGCGAGAAGGTCTCCAAGCAGGACGACATCAATTTCTATAAAAAGCAGCGGCGCGTGGCGCTGCACGGCTGCGGCGTCATCAACCCCGAGAATATCGACGAGGCGCTGGGCTACGGCGCGTTCCAGGGCCTGAAGCGGGCGCTGTCCATGTCCCGACAGGAGGTCATCGACGAGGTGCTTGCCTCCGGGCTGCGCGGTCGCGGCGGCGCGGGCTTCCCCTCGGGCCGCAAGTGGCAGTTCGCCTACAATTCCCAGAGCGACGAGAAATACGTGGTCTGCAACGGCGACGAGGGCGACCCCGGCGCGTTCATGGACCGCTCGATCCTCGAGGGCAATCCCCTGGCGGTCATCGAGGGCATGATGATCGCGGGCTACGCCATCGGCGCGCAGAACGGCTATTTCTACGTGCGCGCGGAATATCCCATCGCCGTCAACCGCCTGCGCATCGCCATCAGGCAGGCCAAGGAGCTGGGATTGCTGGGCAAGAACATACTGGGCACTGACTTCAGCTTCGACTGCCACCTGCGCCTGGGCGCGGGCGCGTTCGTCTGCGGCGAGGAGACGGCGCTGCTCAATTCCATCGAGGGCAAGCGCGGCATGCCAAGGCCCCGCCCGCCGTTCCCGGCGGTGAAGGGCCTGTGGGGCCAGCCCACCATCATCAACAACGTGGAAACCCTGGCCTGCGTGCCCTACATCCTGCGCGAGGGCGCACAGAACTTTGCCAGCGTGGGCACCGAGCGCAGCAAGGGCACCAAGGTGTTCGCCCTGGGCGGCAAGGTCAACAACGTCGGCCTGGTGGAGGTGCCCATGGGCACCACCCTCCGCGAGCTGATCTATGACATCGGCGGCGGCATTCCCAATGGCAAGAAGTTCAAGGCCATCCAGACCGGCGGTCCCTCCGGCGGCTGCCTGACCGAGGATTTCCTGGATGAGCCCATATCTGCGACGAGAGCTGCGGCAAGTGCTCGCCCTGCAGGATCGGTACCAAGCGCATGCTGGAGATTTTGACCCGCATCACCGAGGGCAAGGGCACCATGCAGGACCTGGACGACCTGGAGGAGCTGAGCCGGACGGTCAAGGCCAATTCGCTGTGCGCCCTGGGCCAGACGGCGGCCAACCCTATCAATTCCACGCTGTCCCACTTCCGGGACGAGTATATCGCCCACATCGTGGACAAGAAGTGCCCGGCTCACGTCTGCAAGAACCTGATGGAATACTACATCGATCCGGACAAGTGCATCGGCTGCGGCATGTGCCACAGGGGCTGTCCCGTGGACTGCATCCACAAGACCGATTACGTCGCCCCCGGCCACAAGATGACGTCCTGGAAGATCGATTCGAGCGCATGCGCGAAGTGCGGCTCCTGCATCAGCGTCTGTCGCTTCGGGGCCATTGAGCAAGGCAATGTTGAACATCAAAATCGAGGGCATTCCCTATCAGGTCGAGGAGGGCTTGACCATCCTCGAAGCCGCCAAGGCCTGCGGCTATGAGATTCCTTCCCTGTGTTCCTTCAACCACGGCGAGTGCAACCAGGGCTCCTGCCGCGTATGCCTCGTCGAGGCCACGGGCGCGCGGGGCCTGGTGGCCAGCTGCGTCTATCCCGTCAGCGAGGGCATGGAGATTCGCATCGGTTCCCCCGCGGCGGTGGACGCGCGCCGCCACAGCGTGGAGCTGCTGCTGTCCAACCACAACAAGAACTGCCAGCAGTGCGACAAGAACGGCCACTGCGAGCTGCTCTATGTGGCCCAGCTGACCGGCGCGCGGGACGACGCCTTCGCCGGCGAGCACTCCGAGACCTTCATCGACCGCCTGGCCCCGTCGCTGGTGCGCGACACCAGCAAGTGCATCCTCTGCGGCCGCTGCGTGGAGCGCTGCAAGAACGCCCATGGCCTCGGCATTCTCGGCTTTGAGAACCGCGGCTTCAACGTCGTCGTGTCGCCCGCCGAGAACCGCAGCTTCGCCGATTCCCCCTGCATCCAGTGCGGCCAGTGCGTGAATGTCTGTCCCACCGGCGCGCTGATGGAGCACAGCGAGATCGACAAGATCGACGCCGCCTTCAGGGCCGGCAAGCATGTGATCGCGCAGGCGGCCCCTGCGGTACGCGCGGCGCTGGGCGAGGAATTCGGCTATCCCATCGGCACCCCCGTCACCGGCAAGATGGCCGCGGCCATGCGCCGCCTGGGCTTCGAGCGGGTGTACGACGTGAACTTCGGCGCGGACCTGACTATCATGGAGGAGGGCACCGAGCTGCTCAAGCGGCTGACCGAGGGCGGCGTGCTGCCCATGATCACGAGCTGCTCCCCCGGCTGGATCAACTACGCCGAGTACAACTACGGCGACCTGCTGCCCCACCTGTCCAGTTGCAAGAGCCCCCACCAGATGCAGGGCGCGATCATCAAGCACTGGTGGGCCCAGCAGAACGGCATCGACCCGAAGGACGTGTTCGTGGTCTCCGTGATGCCCTGCGTGGCCAAGAAGTTTGAAAAGGAGCGCGACCAGGAGAAGGTGGACGGCATTCCCGATGTGGACGCGGTCATCACCACCCGCGAGCTGGCCCGCATGATCCGCCGCAACGGCATGCTGTTCCGTCGCCTGCCCGACGAGCCCTGGGATCAGGACATCATGGGCGATTACACCGGCGCGGGCGTCATCTTCGGCGTCACCGGCGGCGTGATGGAGGCGGCCCTGAGGACGGTCTACTACAAGCTGACCGGCAAGGAGCACGATCCCATCGATCTGACCGCCGTGCGCGGCCACGAGGCGGGCATCCGCGAGGCGTCCATCGACATCAACGGCACCACCGTGAACGTGGCCATCGCCTCCGGCATGAAGAGCGCCAAGGTGCTGCTGGACGAGATTCGCGCCGGCAAGAGCAAGTACCAGTTCATCGAGATCATGGGCTGCCCGGGCGGCTGCATCAACGGCGGCGGCCAGCCCTACGTGCGCCCGGTGTTCCTGCCCGACGAGGACGACGATATCCTGGATACCTACAAGGAGAAGCGCGCAAAGGCCCTCTACAGCGAGGACGAGCGCCAGGCGGTGCGCCAGAGCCACAACAACCCCCAGATCATCGAGCTCTACGAGAAGTTCCTGGGCGAGCCCAACGGCCACCTGTCCCACAAGCTGCTGCATACCTCCTATGCGGCGCGGGAAGGGTTCAATGAAGTGAAGTAAAAAAGGATATGGTAAAGCGTGGCGCGGGGCGAGCAATCGCCCCGCGCTGTCGTTGGGCTGTTTTGGTACAATAGAAAGGTAACAGGGGGGGAGACAAAACAGAGAGCCAAGTGATAGAATAAGGTAACCACACCAACAGCTATCACAGGAGGGCTCTCTGCATGGACAGGATAACACAGGAAGCACACGCACGTCAACGGTATTTGAAGTATTTTCTGAAGCACAAAAATGCGACGGAGATAGCGATACGATACAAGATCAGCAGAAAGACGCTGTACAAGTGGCTGAAGAGATACGACGGGACATGGCAAAGCCTGGTGGAACAGAGCCGACGCCCGCACAGTTCGCCGCGAGCACACACATCGGAAGAGATACGCCAAATACGGCGACTGGCGAAGAAACACCGCTGGGAAGACCTGATACTGGCCTACCAGGAGATGCAGGGGAAGTACGGATACGCGCGTAGCTACGGCGGTTTCAAGCGGATCGTT
>CACYZW010000083.1 GCA_902778995.1 uncultured Eubacteriales bacterium | reverse complement strand
GGCATGTGCATCTTCTCCACCACGTCCCGCATCACGGCGATGGGGCAGGGGCTGCCGGCCATGATGCCGGTGCGCATGTGGCTGAAATCGGTCTTTTCAAAGTCCGGATGGGCCAGCATGGCGATGAACATCGTGGGCACGCCGTGGAAGGCGGTGATGTGCTCGTTGTGGATGCAGGCCAGGGACGACTTGGGCGAGAAATAGGGCAGTGGCAGTATGGTGCCGCCGTGGGTCATGGTGGCGGTCATGGCCAGCACCATGCCGAAGCAGTGGAACATGGGCACCTGTATCATCATGCGGTCCGCGGTGGACAGGTCCATGCCGTCGCCGATCATCTTGCCGTCGTTGACGATGTTGTAATGGGTCAGCATCACGCCCTTGGGGAAGCCGGTGGTGCCGGAGGTGTATTGCATGTTGCACACGTCGTTCACGTCCACGGCGGCCGCCATGCGCCGAATCTCCTGGATGGGCGTGCGCGGCGCGTATTCCAGCGATTCCTCCCAGGTCAGCGCCCCGGGCATGCGGAAGCCCACGGTGATCACGTTGCGCAAAAAGGGCAGCCGGCGGGCGTGCAGCGGCTGGCCGGGCTTGTTTTCGGCCAGCTCGGGGCACAGCTCGTTCATGATCTGGCGGTAATTGGAATCCCGGTAGCCCTCGATCATCACCAGCGTGTGGGTGTCCGACTGGCGCAGCAGGTATTCCGCCTCGTGGATCTTATAGGCGGTGTTCATCGTCACCAGCACCGCGCCGATCTTGGTGGTGGACCAGAAGGTGAGGAACCACTGGGGCACGTTGGTGGCCCAGATGGTCACCTTGCTGCCCGCGCGCACGCCCAGGGAGACCAGCGCCCGGGCGAACTCGTCCACGTCGTCCCGGAACTGACTGTAGGTGCGGGTGTAATCCAGCGTGGTAAAGCGTATGGCCTGCTGGTCGGGGAAGTTTTCCACCATCGTGTCCAGCACCTGGGGGAAGGTCTTTTCGATCAGGGTCTCCTTCTTCCACACGCACCGGCCGGTGTGCCGGTTGTTCCAATAGAGGTGCTTGCGGTTCAGGCGGGTGCTTTCAAAGCGGGACATGCAGCTGACGAAGTGGGTCAGCAGTATTTCGATGTCGCCGAGGCCTTCGATCCAGTCCGGGTTCCATTGCAGGGAGATGAAGCCGTCGTAGTTGACGGAGCGCAGCGCGTTCATCAGCTCGCCGATGGGCAGGCCGCCCTCGCCCACCAGCTCGGGCACGAAGATTTCGCCCTCCCGGCGGAAATCGTGGATGTGGACGTGGCGCACATAGGCCCCCAGGTTGGTGATGGTGGTCTCGGCGTCCTCGCCGAACACGCAGGTGGCGTGCATGTTCCACAGCGCCGCCAGCCGGTCGTCGGCGAAGCGGTTCAGCAGGTCGCGCAGCCTCGCGGTGTCGGCATAGGCGCCGGTGGTCTCGATCAGCAGCGTCACCTGGGCGTCGCTTACCACCTCCAGCAGGCGGCCCATGCGCTCCACGCAGGCGGCCTGGTTGTCGCAGTCGGTGTGCACGGCCACATAGGGCGCGCCCAGGTTCACGGCCACCTGCACGCACTCCGAAAGCTCCCGGGTGAAGCCCTGGTCGGTGAAGTCGCCCACGCTGTCCACGCAGGGCAGCGCAAGCCCCCGGTTGGTCAGCCCCCGCCGCGTGGCGGCGGCCAGCTCGGGATTGGTGGGGCTGTCCTTGCCCGCGAAGGCGGGGCCGTTCACGTCGAACAGCTCCACGCCGGCGAGGCGGGCGTCGATGGCCACGGTCAGTGCCTCGGGCCAGGAGAGGTTTTTCCAGTATTGCAATGAGAAGGATAGTTTCATGTCACGCCTCCTCGTACACGATCTTGTTCAGCGCGCTGATGTACGCCCGGATCGACGCGCCGATGATGTCGGTGGAGATGCCGTTGCCGGAGTACACGCGCCCGTTTGCCCGCAGCTTCACCAGGGCGCTGCCCATGGCGTCGCGGCCCTCGGTGACGGTCTGTATCTGGAAATCGTCCAGCTCATAGTGATGGCCGATGATCTGCTCGATGGCCAGGAAGGCGGCGTCGATGGGGCCGTCGCCCACGCCCACGCCCCGCAGCCTTTCCTCGCCCCGGCCCAGCAGTATGTTGGCGGTGGCGGTGATGACGTTGCCGCTGTTGATGACGTAGCTTTCGATGTGATAGGTGCTGGGCACCTGGAGGGCGGTGCTGGCGATGATGGCGTCCAGCTCCCGGGTACCCACGAAATGCTTGCGCCTGGCCACGCGCCGGAAGGCCTCGAACACGTTGGCGTTGTCCTCGTCGCTGAGATCGTAACCCAGCTGGCGGACCACCTTGATCACCTCGCCGATGTCGTCGCCCTCGTCCAGGGTGACGCCCGCCGCGTCGCCCACGGCCACGTTGCTGAGGGGGGATTCCGTTTCGTCCTTGGGCTGGAGCATGCGGTCCAGCTGGCCCACCACCCGGTTCAGCTCGGTGGTGCGCAGGCCGCAGGCGATGTCCATGGCCGCGCCCTTGATCTCGATGAGCCGCGCCAGGTTCTGGAGGGTGGGGCAGCCCGCGTCCACGGCGGCGCACTTGACGCCCGCCGCGCCCCTGGCGATGGCCGCCGCCGCGCAGGCCGTGCCCATGCTCATGCTATCGCTGACCTGCACCAGCAGCTCGGCCCCGGACAGCGCAGGCACGCCCGCCTGTATTTCGGCGATGAAGGCGGCAAACTCATCCGGCAGCAGTATCCCGGCGGAATCGCAAAGCGTGATCCGGCTCGCGCCGTCCTCCAGCGCGGCGGTGATGACCTGGCACAGGAATTCCGTCTCGGCGCGGGTGGCGTCCACGGCCGACAATTCCACATACTCGCACAGGGAACGGGCCTTCTTCACCTGGGTGCGCACGGCCTCCAGCATGGCCGGGGCCTTTTTGTGACAGGTGTATTCCATCAGCGCGGGGGAAAGGGGCGCCAGCAGGTTCAGCCGGGGCTGCTTTGCACCGCGCACGCTCTCCCATGTGGCCTCCACGTCGCCGGTGGCCACGTCCACCTCGGCGATCAGCGGCGAGGTCACCATGGCCGCGATGGTCCTCCCGGCCAGCTGGTCGGCCTTGCTGCCGCCGATGGGCGCCAGCTCGATGCCGTCCACCTTCAGGCGGTCCAGACCCCGGGCGATTTCCAGCTTTTCCTTGAAGGTCAGCGTCCCCTTGTGCAGGGCGGGCAGCAGGGCAAGCGTCATGTCAATCAATTTGATGGTCTTCATCGTGTCACTCCTTATCGGATTCGGTCGTGTTTTATATCGCTGGGAGAAAAAACGCCCCGAAAGCTCAAACGTGAGGTTTGCTCTTTCGGGACGATTCGAACATAATCAAACCGCGGTACCACCCGGTTTGCCGCATACGCAGCCACTCATCAGCGCTCCAACAAGCGCCCAGCCATGGTAACGGGGCTTCCGTACCCCCTTACTCGCCTGTGCGGGCTTTCAGGAGGTCTGCTCCGGCATGAGACTGCCCTCCGCGCGCACACCGGCTTGCAGCGACCGCCGGCTCTCTGTAGTGGTCCGCGGGAGGCATAATGCCCTCATCGCATTTACTGCTGTAATTTAGCTTAGTAAAGTTTAAGCCATCGCCGAAAACTTGTCAAGACGTTTGGTGGGAATTTGCGAAGGATTTACAGTTTTGGGGGTACAGCTCAGGGCTCCCGTTTCCGATCGGGGGCGGCGTGCGCGCAGACATCTCAGGTAAACCGCAAAAGGGACGCGGGGGCGATTCCTTCCCCCGCGTCCCTTTGCCGGTCGGATCGTTCGGCGCGTTACGCCACGAATTTCTTGGACGCCTTGGTATAGTTGCCCACGCCCTTCACCCGCACACCGTAAACGGTGACGGTATAGGTTTTGCCCTTGTCCATACCCGCGACCATCATCTCCAGGTCGTCCTGGCCCTTCTCCAGCTTCGAAATCTTCAGCTTTTTGCCGGAAGCATCCTTGATGGTGACCTTCACGTTCTTGAACTGCACAACCGTGGCAAATTCGATCTCCAGCTCCTTGTCGCGGCTGTCATAGTTCACGGTCTGGATCGTCGGCTTGTCGGAGGGCGTTTTGAAGCTGCCCTTTACCTTGCCGTAGCTGCCGGTGGCGCCTGCACGCACGCCGGAAATGGTGTAGCTGTACTTCTTGCCTGCCTTCAGGCCCTTCACCTTGAAGGTGAGGCCGTCGCGCTCCTTTTCCACAATCGAGGCGGTCAGCTTCTTGCCATCGGGGCCCTTCACCACCACTTTGGCGCTCTTGTAGCGCACGTCGTTGGTGGTAAAATCAACCTCTACCAGGCCGTTGCCCTCGTATTCGGTTTTCTTTACCTTCGGTGCGGCTGCCAGCGCCGGCGCGGCGCACAGCGTCAGCAACAGTACGGCAAGCAACAGTGCAAGGGAACGTTTCAGCATAAATCAACCCTCCTGACAAAAAATATTAACATATAAAGTATAAACGCAAAGCGTGCAAAAGTCTACCATGCCGAAGCATTGTTTATGGTTTGTTCACAAAGAGGACACAGGCGCGATCTGAATTCACGGGTTCCCGGCGCCGATATTTCCTATGTGCGGTTTCGAAAGCGCCGCCCCAGGATCCTGGTCATCAGCGCAAGGCAAAGGGTAAACACCAGCGTGCCGACCAGGCTGCCCGCGCCGTCGATCAGCACGTCCAGCACCTGGGCGGAGCGTTCGCTGACGAACAGCTGGTGCAGCTCGTCCGTCGCCGCGTACAGCGTCGCGATGCCCACGGCGCGCATGCGGCAGCCGACGTCGGTCAGCTTCGGAAAGTAAAGGCGTATTGCGCCCATCACGTTGAAGCCCAGCAGCATGTATTCGCAGAAGTGGGCGTTTTTGCGAACGACGTTGCTCAGCATATTGAGATAGGATCGGCGTGCCCTGCGCGTCAGGGTCGTGAAATCGGGCCGCAGGAGCCGGGCCATGCGCAGGGTCAGCGGGTCGCTCATCGCCTGGGAACGCTGGCCCTTTTGCGCGGAAAACCAGAAGATCAGCGCTGCGGTGGCAATCGCGGCGATCAGGAAAAAGCGCGCCCAGAATTTCGGATGCTTCATGGTTTCAAACCGCACGGCCTTTCATGTTAATCGGGACACCATCATAGCATATCCTTGTTGAGATTAAAGAAAGAAAAAACGAAACATTTTCGCCCTTGACATCCGCCCCGGTTCGTGCCATAATAGACAGGCGTTGGGATATGTGCATGCACCCGTAGCTCAGCAGGATAGAGCGGCCGCCTCCTAAGCGGCAGGCCGTGGGTTCGAATCCCGCCGGGTGCGCTGAGCCCCCGTCGGCAAGGCCGGCGGGGGTTCGCCGTACCCGGCGGGATAAACGGGCCCATTTCCGCAGCGCAGCGAGGGAAAGGGTTCGGCGAAGCCGCGGCGCGGGGAAACCGCGTGCATCGGATTGCTGACAGTCAGCGCCGCCATGCCGCCGGGTGCGCTGAGCCCCCGTCGGCAAGGCCGGCGGGGGTTCGTCGTACCCGGCGGGATAAACGGGCCCATTTCCGCAGCGCAGCGAGGGAAAGGGTTCGGCGAAGCCGCGGTGCGGGAAAACCGATTGCATCGGATTGCTGACAGTCAGCGCCGCCATGCCGCCGGGTGCGCTGAGCCCCCGTCGGCAAGGCCGGCGGGGGTTCGCCGCATGGCTCACGCATGAATGCGTGAGCCTGTCGCGAAAAATCTGAGGATTTTCCGCGAGAAGAGAGGGAACGCGGAATCAGGTAATGATTCCCAGTCGGGCGGGCAAGCGCGCCCTTTGTGGGAATCCACATGCACCGGCAAAGCCGGTACATGTGATTGAAATGGGTGGAAATCATAATGTCTGTGTAATATTCCAACCAAATTTGTGATTCGTGCGTTTGCCGTGGGGCTCGTCGTATTTGAGACCTGAAGAACTGAAAGCCGTCGAGGAGGCACGCAAAATGCTTACGGAGCACATGAAATGGACAAGGACGCCCCGGGATTATGCCGTCGGGCCTGACAGGATCGAGATCACCACCGCGCCCCACACCGATCTGTGGCAGCGGACGTACTATCATTTCCGCAACGACAACGCCCCCGTGCTCCAGACGGAGACGGACGAGAAGTTCTTCTCCTTCGTCGTAAAGACGGATTTTTCCGAAAGCCACCACCGCTTCGACCAGTGCGGCATCGTCATGTACCTGGATACGGAAAACTGGCTGAAGGCCTCCGTGGAGTATGAAAATGAAGCCTTCCAGCACCTTGGCTCCGTGGTGACGAACCACGGCTATTCCGACTGGGCGACGACCGCCATCGCCGCCGACGTGAAGACCATGTGGTACCGCTTCAGCAGGCGCGAGGACGATTATTGCATCGAATGCTCGCGGGACGGCGAACACTTCACCCAGATGCGCGTGTGCCATATGTGGGCGGGCGCGGGGACGATCCGCTTCGGCGTCTATGCCTGCAGCCCGGAGGATTCCAGCTTCAGGGCCGTGTTTACCGATATGAAGGTCACCGAATGCGCGTGGCAGGCCCACGACGGCCAGCAGCCGGACTGATCGCGCCCCACCCCAGGTAAAGGGCCGCACAAGGCCGTCCCTGCAATTTTGCGGCCGGGTTGCCTTCGCCAATCTGGCAAACCCCTTCGACAGAAACATATAAACCCTCCCGTTTTCAGCCTTCGGGAGGGTTTACAACTTTGAAAACCTGTTGTATACTACAACTATAAGCCGAAAAGCGGCGCTGCGCGCCGCCCTCGGTTCCCATCGTATGCATATAAATAAGGAGGTCGTTGTTATGTTGACGGTTGAACAGGTTGCGGCTTGCGGCGTGGTGCCGGTTGTGGTATTGGAGGACGCGGAGCAGGCGGTGCCCACCGCGAAGGCGCTGTTGAAGGGCGGCATCAACGCCATGGAGATCACCTTCCGCACGTCGGCGGCCAAGGCGTCCATCGAGAAGGTCGCCAGGGAAGTGCCTGAAATGATCGTGGGCGCGGGCACGGTGGTGAACGTGCAGCAGCTGCACGACGCCGTGGAAGCGGGCGCAAAGTTCATCGTGTCCCCCGGCTCCGATGCCGAGATCATCGCCGAGGCCATCCGGCTGGGCGTGCCGATCACTCCCGGCGTGGTCACGCCCAGCGAGATCATGATCGGCCTGAAGCTGGGCCTGAAGGTGTTCAAATTCTTCCCGGCGGAGAACTACGGCGGCCTCAAGACCATCAAGGCGCTGAGCGGCCCCTTCCCGCAGATCAAAATTCTGCCCACCGGCGGCATCAACCAGAACAACGCGGCGGAATACTTCAAAAACCCGAAGATCCTGGCCGTGGGCGGCAGCTGGATGGTCACCAAGGACATGGTCGCGGCGGGCGATTTCGACGGCATCACCGAAAAATCCGCGGCGGCGACGGCGCTGTTCAAGGAGATAAGAAAGGATTGGTAAGTATGGCACTGTTGAATTACGAGGTTCTCAAGAAGTCCGGCTACGAGGGCTTCATACTGGAGCACGCGCCCGAGAAGGTCATGCAGTTCGGCGAGGGCAACTTCCTGCGGGCGTTCGTGGATTACTTCTTTGACATCGCCAACGAGAAGGCCGGCTGGAACGGCAAGGTGGTGCTGGTGCAGCCCATCGCCCAGGGCCTGACGGACTACATCAACAGGCAGCAGGGCCTGTACACGCTGTACCTGCGCGGCAGCCAGAACGGCCGGAAGGTGGACGACAAGCGGGTCATCTCCTCCGTCAGCCGCTGCGTAAATCCCTACGGCGACTGGGACAAGGTGCTGGAATTCGCCAGGAGCGACGATCTTGAGATCATCGTGTCCAACACCACCGAGGCCGGCATCGTCCACGACACCGAGAGCGCCTTCGACCAGACGCCCCCCATCAGCTTCCCGGCGAAGCTGACCCGCGTGCTGTACGAGCGCTTCACGGCGAAGAAGCCCGGCATCGTGATGCTCTCCTGCGAGCTGATCGACAACAACGGCAAGGAGCTGCTGAAGTGCGTCAACCAGTACATCGACGACTGGAAGCTTTCAGACGACTTCCGCAAATGGGTCAACGAGGAGAACGTGTTCTGCTCCACGCTGGTGGACCGCATCGTGCCCGGCCGCATCCGCGACCCCCAGGAGGTCGCCCGGCTGGACGCCGCCAACGGCTACGAGGACCCGCTGACCGACGTGGGCGAGGTCTTCGGCGTGTGGGTCATCGAGGGCCCCGACGGCCTGGAGGACCGCCTGCCCTTCAAGAAGGCCGGCGTCAACGTCATGGTGGTGCCGGACGTCACCCCCTACAAGAAGCGCAAGGTGCGCATACTCAACGGCGCGCACACCGGCTTCGTGCTGGGCGCGTACCTGGCGGGCTACGACATCGTGCGCGACTGCATGCACGACGACGCCATACTGGGCTACATGAACAAAATGCTGTATGAAGAGGTCATCCCCACCCTGCCCCTGGACAAGGAGGACTGCAAGCAGTTCGCGGCGGCGGTGGAGGACCGCTTCAACAACCCCTTCGTGAACCACGAGCTGATGAGCATCTCCCTGAACTCCACGTCCAAGTGGCGCGCCCGCAACATGCCCACGTTCCTGGACTATGTGGATCAGATGGGCAAGCTGCCTGCCTGCCTGACCACCTCCTTCGCGGCCTATGTGGCGTTCTATTCCAACGACATACAGGGCCTGACCGACAAGGGCCTGGTGTGCAGGCGGCCGAAGGGCAACGAATACGTGGTGTCCGACGACCGCTGGGTGCTGGAATTCTACAACGCCCACAGGGACGACACCGAGGAAGCCCTGATCCACGCCGTCATGACCAACCTGGACATGTGGGGCCAGGATCTGACCAAGGTGCCCGGCTTCGAGGCCGAGGCCGTGCGCATCCTGAAGCTCATCCGCAAGGAGGGCGCGCTGGCGGCGTACAGGGCCACCCTGTAAGCCACGCGTTTAGGGAAACGCCTGCTGCACAACTCGATTATGCGGTGTTTCCTTAGGGAAACGCCTGCTGCACAACTCGATTATGCGGTGTTTCCTTGGGGCTTGCCGCCGGACACCGGCGGCAGCCCGATTTGTGTCCCTAAAATCAGAAAGGCAGGCAATCATCCAAATGAGCAAGCTTGAACGGTTCGAGGTCGTCCTCAAGGAGGGCAACGGCCTGACCGAAGCGGGACAGATCATGATCCTGCGGGACAAGGAGACCGGCGTTCAGTACCTTTGGGTCAAATCCGGCTATGCAGGCGACCTTTCGCCGCTGTTGAACAGCGACGGCAAGCCCCTGATCGGCTGACAGGCGCCTGTTTCACCGCACCCCTTCGACCAATGGAGAAACAACGACATGAATAAGATTGTACAGATTACGCCCAGGGACATGGTGGCCGTGGCGCTGCAGCCGCTGGCGGCGGGCGAGGCCGTGAACTACGGCGCGGGCGAGGTGACGCCCCTTTCCGACATCCCCATGGGCCACAAGGTGGCGCTGCGGGATATCAAAAAGGGCGAGCCCGTGATCAAGTACGGCTTTCCCATCGGCGAGGCCACCGAGGACATCCCCGCGGGCGGCCACGTGCACAGCCACAACCTGCACACGCTGCTCTCCGGGGCCCACGACTACGCCTATCGCCCCACCCATCCGGCCGTCGAAAGGCGTGAGCCCGTCACCTTCATGGGCTATCCCCGGAAGCACGGCCGCCCGGGTATCCGCAACGAGCTGTGGATCATCCCCACGGTGGGCTGCGTGAATGACATCGCCAAGGCCCTGGCGAAAAAGGCCCAGGGGCTGGTGGGCGGCTCCGTCGAGGGCGTGTACGCCTTTCCCCACCCCTACGGCTGCTCCCAGATGGGCGGCGACCAGGACAACACCCGCCAGGCGCTGGCAAACCTGTGCACCCATCCCAACGCCGGCGGCGTGCTGCTGCTGGGCCTGGGCTGCGAGAACAGCGGCATCGACCAGATCGTGCCCCTTATGGGCGAATACGACGAAAGCCGCTTCCGCACGCTGATCACCCAGCAGGTGGAGGACGAGCAGGAAGCGGCCATGGCGCTCATCGAGGCGCTGGCCGAAAACATGCGCTCCGACAGGCGCGTGCCCTGCCCGGCGGATCAGCTGGTGGTGGGCCTCAAGTGCGGCGGCTCGGACGGCCTGTCCGGCATCACCGCGAACCCGACCATCGGCGTGTTCTCGGACATCCTCACGTCCATGGGCGGCAGCACCATACTCACCGAGGTGCCCGAGATGTTCGGCGCAGAGACCATACTGATGGATCGCTGCGCCGACGAGGGGCTGTTCGGCAAGACCGTACACCTGATCAACGACTTCAAGGACTACTTCGAGAGCTACCATATGCCGGTGTACGAGAACCCCTCTCCCGGCAACAAGGCGGGCGGCATCACCACGCTGGAGGACAAGGCCCTGGGCTGCACCCAGAAGAGCGGCTCCTCGCCGGTGCGGGGCGTGTTGAAATACGCCGAAAAAGTGCAGACCCCCGGCCTGAACCTGCTCAGCGCCCCCGGCAACGACCTGGTGGCCTCCACGGCGCTGGCCCTGTCCGGCGCGCAGCTGGTGCTGTTCTCCACCGGGCGCGGCACGCCCTTCGGCTGCCCGGTGCCCACGGTGAAGATCGCCAGCAACACCCCCCTGGCCGAGAAGAAGCGGAACTGGATCGACTTCGACGCGGGCCGCCTGCTCTCCGGCATGAGCCTGGACGAGCTGGGCAAGGCGCTGATGGACTACGTCCTCGCCGTCGCCGGCGGACAGCCCACCCGCAACGAGGCAAACGGCTTCCACGACCTGGCCATCTTCAAGCAGGGCGTGACGCTGTAGCCGCGCCGGATGGCGGACAAGGCCCGCAGACGCAGAAAACCCTTCCGCTTATGATTCGTCGGAAGGGTTTTTTGCGTCTGCGGGCTTTTCAACGGCCTCGCAGTCTGTGGATCTTGGCAATATTCTAAAACGCCCGCCCCGTGCATTACGGGGCGGGCGCTCGATTTGATCGGCAGCGGTCCGCCGCCGGTTTCAGGCGATTAGTCGTCGATGATCTTGGTCACGACGCCGGAGCCGACGGTGCGGCCGCCCTCGCGGATAGCGAAGCGCAGGCCTTCCTCGCAGGCGATG
>CACYZW010000082.1 GCA_902778995.1 uncultured Eubacteriales bacterium | reverse complement strand
ACCTGATGGGCGGCACCAACGCCCGACTGACCTACTCCCCCCAGGCCCCGACGATCTACATGATGGCGGGCCTGCAGGGCGCGGGCAAGACCACCATGTGCGCCAAGCTGGGCAACATGCTCAAGAAGGACAACAAAAAGCCCCTGTTGGTGGCCTGCGACGTGTACCGTCCCGCCGCCATCAAGCAGCTGCAGGTCGTGGGCGGCCAGGTGGGCGTCGAGGTGTTCGAGCGCGGCCAGGGCGACCCGGTGCAGATCGCGAAGGAAGCCGTCGATTACGCCCGCTACTACGGGCGCGACCCGGTGATCATCGACACCGCCGGCCGACTGCACATCGACGAAAACCTGATGCAGGAGCTGCGGGACATCCGCGCAGCCGTCAAGCCCCAGGAAATCCTGCTGGTGGTGGACGCCATGACCGGCCAGGACGCCGTGAACGTGGCCAAAACCTTCAACGAACAGCTCGGGATCGACGGCGTGATACTGACCAAGCTGGACGGCGACACCCGCGGCGGCGCGGCCATCTCCGTGCGCTCGGTCACGGGCAAGCCCATCAAGTTCTCCGGCATCGGCGAAAAGCTGACGGACATCGAGCCCTTCCACCCCGACCGCATGGCCAGCCGCATACTGGGCATGGGCGACGTGCTGACGCTGATCGACAAGGCCCAGGAGAGCTATGACGAGCAGCAGGCCATCGACCTGACCCGCAAGATGCGCACCAACAGCTTTACGCTGGAGGATTACCTCGAACAGCTCAGGCAGATGAACAAGATGGGCAGCATCACCGACCTGCTCAAGATGATTCCCGGCCTGGGCAGCAAGATCAAGGACGTGGACATCGACGAGGAAGCGGTGTCCAAGGCCCAGAAGAAGAACGAGGCCATCATACTTTCGATGACCCGCATGGAGCGCCGCAACCCCGACATACTCAACGCCAGCCGCAAGCGCCGCGTGGCCGCGGGCAGCGGCACCACCGTGCAGGACGTGAACCTGCTGCTCAAGCAATTCGATCAGGCGCGCAGCATGATGAAGAGCATGATGGGCGCCGGCAAGCGCGGCAAGATGCGCATTCCCTTCGGGAAGATGCCCAAGTTTTGATAAATCCGGTTCACCGCCGTATTTATAGATCAACATTTGATATTATTAAGGAGGAATTCCAAATGGTCAAGATTCGTTTGAAGCGGATGGGCATGAAGAAAAAGCCCTTCTATCGCCTGGTGGTCACCGACAGCCGCAACCCCCGCGACGGTCGTTTCATCGAGGAGATCGGCTACTACAACCCCGTGTCCGAGCCCGTTGAGATGAAGATCAACGACGAGCGCGCCAAGTATTGGCTGGGCGTGGGCGCACAGCCCACCGACACCGTCCGCGCGCTGCTCAAGAAGGGCGGAGTGGCCCTGGTGGACAAGCCGGAGGCCGTGGATGTCCGCGAGGTCGAGAACGAGGACAGCATCGTCATCGAGCTGCGCGTCGACCCCGACGACATGGGCAAGGTCATCGGCAAGCAGGGCCGCATCGCCAAGGCGATTCGCACCGTGGTCAAGGCCGCTTCCGTGAAGGCCGACAAGCCCGTATTCGTGGAAATCGTCTGATGATAAGGGCATATCCCCGGCCCGTGTAGGGTCGGGGATTATAATTTTTGGCGGCGGCATATTGCATTTTGATTGGTTTGGGTGTATAATGTTGCCACCATCAAGACAGGAGGTACAAATCATGGCATATCAAATCAGCGACGAGTGCGTGGCGTGCGGCGCCTGCGCTCAGGAATGTCCCGTTTCTGCCATCTCCGAAGGCGACGGCAAGTTCCAGATCGATGCGGATACCTGCGTGTCCTGCGGCGCCTGCGCCGGGGTCTGCCCCGTTGGCGCGCCTGCCGAGGCATAATTATCCCAATGTCAAATCCCGCTGCGGCGGGATTTTTTTATTTGATTCCAGCTTTTGTTTCCCATTACATCTGACAAAAGCATTTCGATATTCTCACAAATCTGTTTCACGGCAGGAAAACAGGCGCAGAAATAGAAATTATTGAAGATGGCCTGTTGTCGGCATGTGCCGCGACACGCCATCTACAAAGGATAAACGAGGGCTTTCATGCGAACAGAGGATCAAAGGAAGGCTGGCTACGCCTGCGCGCGCGCGTTGCGCTTTGCGCTGGCGCTGTTTGTGTTCATGTTTGCCGTGGCGTTCACCCAGGCCCACGGGGAATACGACGGCATGCTTCGCATCAAGCTCGCCCGCCTCGGCTCGCCTTCGACGCTGACCATGCGCGCCAACTGCGATTATAACCTCGCCGCTGACACTGCCACCCGCATTCCTGCGGGCACCGATATGACCGTAACCGCCAGGGACGGCAGCCTGTCATTCACCGTTGGCAACCGGCACGCGAATCTGGGCGCGTCCGCCTGGCTGAAGCGCGGCGGCTCCGGCGACGCGGGCGTCGCCTTCCTCTCCCCCGCGCTCTCCAACCGGTTCTGCGGCGACGTGTGTCTGGCCGCCTCCGGGGACACCGTATCGGTCGTGCTGCGCATCTATATCGAGGACTACCTGTGCGGCGTCGTGGGCAACGAGATGTCCCCCTCCAGCGGCATCGAAGCCCTGAAGGCCCAGGCCATCGTGGCGCGCAACTACGCGCTGCAGCGCAAATCGGCCCGAACCGGTTCGGACTACGACCTCTCCGATTCCGGCGACGCCCTCAGCTATCGCGGCTACAGCGACGCCGGGGAATACGCCGACGTCATTCGCGCCGTCAGCGAAACCCGAGGGCAGGTCGTCTGCTATGGCGACAGCCCCGCCACCTGCTACTTCTGCGAATCCAACGGCGGCCAGACCGAGTCCTCCGCCAACGCCTTTGAAGCGGCGCTGCCCTACACCCAGGTGATGGACGACCCCTACGACCTCGAGGGCGGCGGCGCGCAGAAGACCGCTACCCTGCGCCGCGACGCCGAAAACCTGGACGCCGCCCTGCAGGCCGCCCTTGCCAGGGGCATGGCCGACGCGCTGCGCCAACAGGGATACGCCCCGGAGGGGGCGCGCATCGCCGCCATAGAGGACATAAAGCCCGCGAACGCCCGCTTCGACCCGCCCAGCCGCCTCTATCGCGCGCTGGACTTTACGCTGTCCGTCGTCGCCCGGGATAAAGCCGGCGAGGAAGCCGTCGTCCGAACGACGGTCCACATACCCACCTACGGCGCGCTGGAGCAATGGTACGATCTGGGCCTCAACGGCGAGGACAACGAGACCGTGTGGGTAAACCACAACGACCAGGTCTATGAGATCACCTTCCGGCGCAAGGGCTCCGGCGTGGGTATGAGCAAGCGCGGCGCCCAGGCCATGGCGCGCAAGGGCCTGGATTGCAAGACGATACTGGAATACTACTATCCCGGCACAAGCCTGCGCCGGGAGACGCTGACCGACGCCTCCGGCCAAAGCGACGGGGGGCTGCAACCCCCGACAAACGCCAAGCCCATCGCCACGGCGCGACTGAAGCAAAAGGCCCGGCTCTACAAGAGCGCCGACAGCGCCTCTGCGGCGCAGACCACGCTGCCCGCAGGGGCGAGCGTGACCGTCTATGCCGTGCGCGACGAATGGGCCGCCATCGTCAGCGGCAAGCTGTACGGCTTCATTCACACCGACGCCCTGACCGCCTTCGCGCTGACGGGCGTCACCGCCGCCCAGACGCAGGGCGAGACCTACGCCCGGGTCGGCGGCAGCTCGGTCCAGGTGCTCCAGCTGCCCGTCAAAACCGCCCTGGCAATCGACACCCTGCCTGCCGGGACGCTGGTGCGCCTGGACGCCTATACCGACAAGTGGGCGCTGATCACCACCACCTCAAAAGTCGAGGGCTTTATTCCCAGGAGCGCACTGACGCTGCAGGCCGGTGAAGGGGCCCCGAATGCCGGCGACAGCTTCACCACCCAGGACAATCTCTACGGGCTGCTGACCGAACGGGCGGGGCTGTACGTCAACGCCGACGATTCCGTCGCTCCCGTGCAGACGCTGGAAAAGGACGCACGCGTGCGCATACTCGCCTACAACGACGTCTGGGCCCAGGTGCGGTGCTCCGACGGCGCGACGGGCTATGTCAAGCTCGGCTCCCTTTCGCCGGTGCGCGAGGTCGCCCCGCCCCAAAGCCCGGCCATCGAGGGCGGCGACATAACGCCGGTCAAGGGCAAGCGATACCTTTACGTGAACGCGGACGCGCTGTCCCTGTTCAGGAGCTACGCCACCGATTCCGACATCCTGGCGACGCTCAGGGTCGGCGAGAAGGTGCGCCTGGGCGCTTACAACGACAAGTGGGCCTGCGTGCGCGTTCGGGGCGTTACCGGCTTCGTGCTGCGCAGCGGGCTCTCCGAAGCGCCGCCGAAGGACGCAGACACCGGTTTGGAGGGCGGCAGAATCGTCACCGTAAAGGGGAAAAAATACGCCACCGTCATACAGGACGACGCTCCCCTCTACCCCTCCTGGGACGAATCCGACGCGCCCATCCGGCGTCTGGACAAGGGCGCGCAGGTACAGCTGGGCGCTTACAACGACAAATGGGCCTGTGTAAACGCCGACGGGGTGATGGGTTTTATGCGCGTTGACGCGCTGGAGCCCTCTGCTTCCCGGCCCGCCCGGCTATCCGGCGTCAATTATACGGAATGTGAAGCCGTCGCCGCCGTCGAAACGGCGCTCTACAGCAGCGCCACCCTCGAAGGCACGGCCCTGGCCAAAATCCCGGCGGGCGCGACGGTACACGTCTACGCCTTCAACAGGCGCTGCGCCTATGCGGACTATGAGGGCCGCCGTGGCTTCGTCCCGCTGGGCGATCTCAAGAAGGTCGAATAAACGCGGTTTCAGCCACAGAAAGGAAGCGTATGAAACATATAAGGATCCTCGCGCTGCTGGCCGCGCTGCTGCTGGCCGGCGGCGCGCTGTCAGAGCCGGTGGACACTGCATATCTGGTGGACATGACCTCGGAGCAGGTGATATCGCTGGAGCAGCGCCTGGCAGAGCTGGGCTTTTTCAGCGCCGAGTGCGATTCCACCTACGACGCCGAGACCCGCGCCGCCCTGGAGAGCTTCCAGCAGGCCAACGGGCTGGAGGTCACCGGCCAGGCGGACAGCGCCACCCTCGAAAGGCTCAACAGCGCCGACGCCCTTTCCCGCCAGGATTACCTGACCCGCTTTTCCAACGCCTACGTCCAAATGGCACCGCTGGAAATGGGTTCGGAAAGCAACGACGTGCTGGTCATGCAGCGCCACCTGAAGGATTACGGTTATTTCTCCGGGGAGCCCAACGGCGCCTTCGACGACGCCACCCGACAGGCCGTGGAGAGCTTCCAGATGGTGAACGGGCTGCCCATTACCGGCGTGGCCGACGGCGCCACGCTGATGCGGCTGATGGCCGACTCCCCCATCACCTGGCCCGCATTTCTGACCGAGATGAGCGCCAGCGAAGGCGATACGGGGCTCAACGTGTATGTGCTGCAAAAGCGTCTGGCGCAGATGGGCTATTATACCGGCAGTCCCACCGCCAGCTTCGGCGAGCTCACCCGTCAGGCCGTGCAGCGCTTTCAGCAGGACAACCATCTCGAAGTGACCGGTCAGGCGGACGTGGCCACCTGGGCCGCGATCTATTCCGGCGCAGACAAGCGTACCGAATTGCCCGATGTCATGTGCTTCGGCGATTCCGGCGATAACGTGCGCGCGATCCAGGCGCGGCTGAACGCGCTGGGCTTCTTTGACAACGCCATCACCGGCGAATTTGGTTACTCCACGGAGACCGCCGTGCGGCTGTTTCAGAGCGCCGCGAGCCTGGAGCCCACCGGCCTGCTGGACGCGGAGACCTCATCGCGGCTGATGGCCGATTCCGCGCCCAACATGCTGGATGGCGGCGTACAGCAGCGCTTTTCCGCCATGCTGAACGAAGCGGACGCCTCCGTGCGCCCCCGCATCGCGGAAATTGCACGGGCGCACGTCGGCGCGTCCTTTGACATGGAGGACGACGACCTCTACCCCGGCTTCAATTTCGTACAGTACGTGTGCGTGTCGGCAGGACTTCCGGTCACCATCCCCGAGGATCTGATCGGCATGGCCGTCGAACAGGCGGCCACCGTGGATGAAATACAGGAAGGGGACATCGTCGTCTTCCAGAGCAACGGCGAGAACGCCGTCAACATGATCATGGCCATCGGCGCGGGAGACGGCAGGGTCATCGGCACCAGCGAAAGCGGCGGCTGGGCGGAGCCCAGCTACATGGAGCAGATGAACGACGCGACCATATACCGCTGGCATGGGAATTGATATGTCTGTAGACCTTCTTCCCGGCGAACGCCTGGACGATCTGCAATGCGGCGGGCTAAAGCTGATCCAGCGGCCCGACGCCTTTCGCTTCGGCACCGACAGCGTGCTGCTGGCGGATTTCGCCGCGCCCCGGAGAAACGAGGTCGCCGTGGACCTGGGCTGCGGCACCGGGGCCATCGCGCTGCTGATGGCGGGCCATCAGCCCCGCATGACCGTGGACGCCGTGGAGATCCAGCCGGATGTGGCCGACATGGCCGGGCGCAGCGTGGCAATAAACGGCATGGAGGCGCGGGTGCGGGCGCACTGTCTGGACATGCGCGAGGCCTGGCGGACGCTGGGCGCGGGCAGTTTTTCCCTGGCGGTGTGCAACCCGCCCTACGGGCGCAGCGGCGCGGCGCTGGAAAGCCTGAGCGAGACCGTGCGCATCGCCCGCCACGAGGGCGACCTTACCCCTGCGGACGTCGCCCGCGCCGCCGCCATGCTGCTCAAGACCGGCGGGCGGTTCTGCGCGATCTACCCGTCCCCCCGGGCCTATGAGATGATGCGGGCCATGGACGAGGCTGGCATCGCCCCCAAGCGCCTGCGCACTGTGCAGGGCGTCGCAGGGCGGCCCCCGAAGTTCGTACTGCTCGAAGGCGTCAAGCAGGGCGGCGAGGGCCTGCACTGGCTTGCGCCGCTGGTGCTGAGAAACGTGGACGGGTCGTTTACGGAGGAATGGCACAGGATATATGGATACTGAGCGCTGCATCAAATCAGAATTTTACACACGCTCCGCTTGACATCAATCCCACGCCGTCATACAATAAATACAGTACCGCTGGGGGCGCCGAAAGGCTGAGATGGGCACGGGCCCGGTCCCTTGGAACCTGAAGTGGATAATCCCACCGTAGGGAAGCGGATCGCGCCTGTCATGGCGTGCCGTTTCCCGCGTGCGCGAAAGCGCATGCGGTTTTTATTATGTCCCTTTGACGGGAGGGCTTGCTATGAACGATTTTCGCCGTAGTCCTTCGGCCTCCGGCGAACCGGCCAACCGCGCTTCGCGCCGGTTGCCTGATCGTGTACAGTCGAACGATTTTCGCCGTAGTCCTTCGGCCTCCGGCGAACCGGCCAACCGCGTCCAATTCTCGAAAACCTCACGGGCGATGCTGCCCGCGCTGGCCATCGTCGCACTGCTGGCGCTATGGGAGGCGCTGGTGCGCATGCTGAAGGTGCCCAGCTACGTCCTCCCCGCCCCCAGCCAGGTGCTTTCCGCGCTGTGGGAGGATCGCCTTTCCCTCTTGCAGCACTCGGGCGTCACCGTTGCCGAAGCCCTGGGCGGCATGGGCATCTCCCTGGTCTGCGCGCTGGGGCTGGGCGTGCTGATGGATGTCAGCGAAGGGGTCAAGGCCGTGCTCGCTCTCCCCCATACTGATACTGTACCTGGGCTTCGGCGCGGCCCCGAAGATACTGACCGTGGTGCTGATGTGCTTTTTCCCCATCGTGGTCAGCTTCGCGGACGGCATGGGACAGATCGACCCCGGCTACGTGAACCTGATCCGGGCCTACGGCGGCAACCGGTTGCAGGTGTACACCCAGGTAAAGATCCCCTACGCCCTGCCCGCGCTGTTTTCCGGGCTGAAGGTGGCGGCCACCTACTCCATCAGCGGCGCGGTGGTGGGCGAATGGGTCGCCTCCCAGGCGGGCATCGGCTATTACCTGCTGCGCGTCAAGAACAGCTACGCCCTGGACAAGATGTTCGCGAGCGTGCTGGTCATCATACTGCTGAGCCTGATGATGAATGCGCTGATCACGCTGCTACAGCGGTTGTGTCTGCCGCATCTCAATAGAAAAGACAAAGGAAGGAACTGAAAATGAAAAAGACGCTCTGCATACTGCTGACCCTTCTGCTGGCCTGCGCGGCCTTCGGCGCGGTCGCCGAGGCCCCCACCGACATCACCGTCATACTCGACTACATCCCCAACACCAACCACACCGGCATGTACGTGGCCCTGGATCGCGGCTACTATGCCGAGGCCGGTCTGAACGTGAAGATCATAGAGCCCACCGAGGGCGCGACCAACACGCTGGTGGCCGTGGGCAAGGGCGATTTCGGCGTCGCCTACCAGGAGGACGTGACCCTGGCCCGGGCCATGGAGGAGCCGCTGCCCATCCGCGCCATCGCCGCGCTGATCCAGCACAACACCTCGGGCTTCGTCTCCTGGGCCGGCAAGAACATCACTTCGGTGAAGGATTTCGAGGGCAAGACCTACGCGGGCTGGGGCGGCCCTGGCGAGGAAGCCGTGCTGAAGGCCGTGATGGAGGCCGAGGGGCTGGATTTCTCCACGCTGAACATGGTCATCTCCGAGGGCAGCTTTACCGCCCTTGAGAAGGACGTGGATCTGATGTGGTTCTTCGAGGCCTGGGACATGGTCACCTGCCAGATGAACGGCTTCGAGCTGAACTACATCCCCGTGCGGGATCTGGACGCCCGCCTGGACTACTACACCCCCGTCATCATCACCAACGAAGCCATGATCGCCGAGCATCCCGACACCGTGCGCGCCTTCCTGGAGGCCACCCGCCGGGGGTATATGGACGCCATCGCCGATCCCGACGGCTGCGCCGAAGTGCTGAACAAATACGCGCCGGATTACACGCTGGACTTCCTGACCGTTTCCCAGGAATACCTGGCGGACAAGTACATGCAGGACACGAACCGCTGGGGCGAGATGAAGCAGAGCGTGTGGGACGGCTACACCGATTTCATGGTGCAGTACGGCATGCTGGAAGCGCCCATCGACGCCGACCAGCTCTACACCAACGATTTCCTGCCCGAGGCCGAATGACATGAAGCTGACGGTTGACGACATCGCCTTCCGCTACGACGACGAGCCCCTTTTCCAGGGGCTCTCCTTCGCTGTGGCCGACGGCGAGTTCGTGTCCATACTGGGCCCCTCCGGCTGCGGCAAATCCACGGTTTTGAACCTGCTTGCCGGCATACTCCCGCCGGAGTGCGGCGAAATGCGCGTGGACGGCCAGCCGATCCGGGGCATGAACAGCCACTTCGCCTACATGCCCCAGAACGACCTGCTGTTCCCCTGGCAGACCATACTTCAAAACGTGTGCCTGCACGGGCGGCTGCACGGCAGGGAGAAGGCCGCCCGGGAGCGGGCGCTCGAGCTGTTCCCCCTGTTCGGCCTTGCGGGCTATGAAAACGCCTGGCCCGGCGACCTGTCCGGCGGCATGCGGCAGCGGGCGGCCTTTTTGCGCACGGCCCTGTGCGACGCGGACATACTGCTGCTGGACGAGCCCTTCGGCGCGCTGGACGTGATCTCCCGCGGCGACATGCAGGACTGGCTGGCGTCGATGAAGCGGCACCTGGGCCGGACCTGCCTGCTGGTGACCCACGACATCGACGAGGCCATCTTCCTCAGCGACCGCATACTGGTGCTTGGCGGCAAACCCGCCGTCATCCGCGGCGAATACCGGGTGACGGAGGCAAATCGCACCCGTGACTGGCTCTACGGACAGGCCGAGCTGCGCCATCGGCTGCACGACAGCATCCGCGGCCTGGAGGCGACGCCATGCTGACCGACGCCCACGCCCACCTCACGGGGCCCGGCGAGCTGTCGTACCGGGCCCATACGCGCACCCTGTTCTGCGGCACGGATCCGCAAACCGCCGCCCAGATCCTGGCGCTGCAGGGCGATAACGCGCTTCTCAGCTGCGGCGTGCACCCCTGGCACGCGCAGAAGGTGACGCCCGGCGACATGCTCCCCTTCATCCGGCAAAGCGCCGCCCTGGGGGAGATCGGTCTGGACAGCGTGTGGACAGACGCGGACATGGATGTGCAGCGCAGGGTGTTCGTCGAACAATTGGAGATCGCCGAAGCGCTTCGCATGCCGGTGATACTGCACACAAAGGGCATGGAGGGCGAGATCGAGCGCATCCTGCGCCGCTACACCGTGCCGAAGCTGGTCCACTGGTATGCCTGCGAACGATACCTGGAGGACTACATCGCCCAGGGCTGCTGGTTCACCCTCGGGCCGGACTACGAAAGCAATCCCGCCGTACAGGCGGTGCTGCGCCGCGTGCCGCCGGACAGGATATTGACCGAGACCGACGGTCTGGAGGCCCTCGCCTGGGCTCTGAACCGACCCGTGGCGGCGGATGAAATCGAAGAGGCCCTCCGGGGCGAGCTTCGCGCCATCGCCGCCGTTCACGGCATCTCTGAGGCCGAGGCGGAGCAACGGGTTTCCGGGAATCTGGACCGGTTTTTGACTGGCGGCAAGTCAAGAAATCAGCAGGCAGCAGGCGGTTGAAATTCAAGCGTTAATGCGCATTGTGCGGTATTTCCTTAAGTGAAGCGCCGTGTTGTCCCGGGCAACGCGGCGCTTCACTTTATTACAATGGCCCGGCGTTGTCAACGCATCATTATCCAACGTGCGAAGTTGTACAGATTCTCAGGTTTTTTCTTGACAGATTGCTGAATAACAGTATATAATGGTTACAGTTGATCTCATATTGGAAGTGTAATAATCGGGCGTCAGGGGCCTGTGGCGGCTTATGCCAAAGGGCCTGTGTTTGGGCGTCCGTCAAAGAACGGAGGCGGGACAATGCCGGAATCGCAGTACGTCCTTGAACTTAAGGGGATTACCAAAATTTTCCCCGGCGTCAAGGCGCTGGATCGGGTTCAGTTTCAACTGAAGCCCGGAGAGGTGCATGCGCTGATGGGCGAAAACGGCGCGGGCAAATCCACGTTTATCAAGGTCATCACCGGTGTGCACAAGGCCGAGGAGGGTGAAATGTACCTCTACGGCCAGAAGGTCGATTTCAAGGGGCCAAGGGATGCTCAGGCCGCCGGCATCGCCGCGGTGTACCAGCATGCCACCTCCTACCCCGACCTGACCGTGGCCGAAAACATCTTCATGGGCCACGAGATCATCAAGCGCGGCATCATCCAGTGGCGGGCCATGAACGAAGCGGCGAACAAGCTGCTCAAGCGGATGAACGCCGATTTCGAAGCCACCGCCGAGATGGGCACCCTTTCCGTGGCCGAGCAGCAGATCGTCGAGATCGCCAAGGCCCTTTCCACCAACGCAAAGATCATCATACTGGACGAGCCCACCGCGTCGCTGACCAAGCGGGAATCGGAAGAGCTTTACCGCATCGTGGATCAGCTGCGCGAGGAGGGCGTGTCCGTCATATTCATCTCCCACCGCTTCGAGGACATGTACCGGCTCGCCAGCCGCGTGACGGTATTCCGCGATTCCCAGTACATCGGCACCTACGACGTGAACGAAATCACCAACGCCGACCTGATCAAGGCGATGGTGGGTCGCGAGATCAGCGACCTGTTCCCCAAGCCCGAGGTGCAGATCGGCAAGGAGATGCTCAAGGTGGAGGGCCTGTCCCGCACGGGCTTCTTCAAGGACGCCTCCTTCACGGTGCACGCCGGCGAGATACTGGGCTTTACCGGCCTGGTGGGCGCGGGCCGCACCGAGGTCATCGAGAGCGTCTGCGGCATTACCAGGCCCGACGCCGGAAAGGTGTACCTGGAGGGCAGGGAAATCCACGTCAGAAAGCCCAAGGATGCCATGGACCTGGGCATCGTGCTGCTGCCGGAGGACCGGCAAAAGGAGGGCCTGCTGATGAGCTGGGGCCTGGGCCGGAACGTGACGCTGCCCATCATGGGCAAGTACGCAAAGGCCGGCCTGAACGACGAGAAGAAGGAGCGGGAAATCTCCAAGGATCTTTTGGAGGAGGTGGACACCAAGGCGGTGGACATCTTCCAGCCCGCAAGCTCCCTCTCCGGCGGCAACCAGCAGAAGGTGGTCGTCGCCAAGGCCCTCGGCCAGGAGATGAAGGTCGTCATCATGGACGAACCCACCAAGGGCGTGGACGTGGGCGCGAAGGCCGAAATTTACAGCATCATGGGCGATATGGCCAGGCAGGGCTACGCCATCATACTGATCTCCTCCGAAATGCCCGAGATACTGGGCATGGCAGACCGCATCGTGGTCATGTGCAACGGGCGCATCACCGGCATATTGAACCGGGACGAGGCTACCCAGGAAAGGATACTTGACCTGGCCATGGAAAAGGGCTCCACGACGAAAGGAGGCGCGGCATGAAACTGAAAAAGCTGACGGGCTCCCGCGAGTTCCTTCTGTTCATCATCGTCATCGCGATGTTCGCCATCGTTTCGATCATCAACCCGGCGTTCTTCTCCTTCAAGGCCGTCACCGACATGCTGAGGAACAACGCCGTCACGCTGGTCATGGCCCTGGGCATGCTGGGCGTCATGCTGGTGGGCGGCATCGACATCTCCATCACCTCGACCCTGGCTCTGTCCGGCATGGCCATCGGCATGCTGCTGAAGTACGGACACATATCCTCGACCCTTGTGGCCTTTTTGATCACGATGGGCATCGGCACCGCCTGCGGCGCGCTGGTGGGTCTGCTGATCTCCCGGGCGGGGGTGCCGCCGATCATCGCCTCGATGGGCTTCATGTACATCTACCGCGCCATGGGGTATCTGATCTCCAACGGCGGCGAATGGGCCAGCGCGGCGGCGCTGGGCGACTTCAAAAACTTCGGCACTGAAAAGCTGTTGGGGCTCAGCAAGGTCATATGGGTCATCATCGTCTGCTACATCGTGTTCTTCATCGTCATGAAGTGGACGCGCATCGGCCGCCAGATTTATGCGGTGGGCTCCAACGCCGAGGCCGCCGAGGTCTCCGGCATCAAGGTCAAGAACATCAAGCTGCTGGTGCACACGGTCATGGGCTTCCTGGCCGGGCTGTCCGGCGCGATTCAGGTGGCCGTGTACGCCTCGGCCATGCCCAACATGGCCCAGGGCGGCGAGATGGACGTCATTGCGGCCTGCGTCATCGGCGGCGTCAGCATGTCCGGCGGACGGGGCTCGGTGATCGGGGCGCTGCTGGGCGCGCTGATCATGGCCATGATCCCCAAGGCGCTGCCGCTGCTGCACATCGACGCGCTGTGGCAGAACATGATCAAGGGCGTCATGATACTGGCCGTCGTGGTGATCAACGTGATCCTGCAGCGGGTGGCCAACAGAAACGCCCTGGCGAGAAGGGAGATGTGATTCATGGCGGGCAAGTCCGGAAGAAGCATTAGCAATATCCCCGAGTCGCCGATCAAAAAGCTGATCTTCGGCTGGGAGGGCATACTGATCCTGGTATTCATCGGCGTGAACATCTTCTGCAAATGGTTCTCGGAATACTACAACATGTTCAACCTGCTCAGGCAGATGCCGGTCTATCTGGCCGAGGTCTTCCTGATGCTGGTCATGGCCTTCATACTGGTCATGGGCGAAATCGACATCTCCGTGGGCTCCACGGTGTGCCTGGCTGCCACGATGGCCTGCATCATCGCCAACGCCGGCACACCGATGCCGCTGGTCATACTGGCCACGCTGGCGGTAGGCACCTGCTGCGGCCTGGTGAACGCCACCATATTGACCCGCTTTTCAGAGCTGCCGCCGATGATCGTGACCCTGGCCACACAGATCATCTTCCGCGGCATCGCCGAGATCGTGCTGGGCAGCGGCGGATCCATCGCCCTCTCCGACACTGCCGGCTTCAAGGCCATCAACGGCAAGATCGGCTCGGTGCCCTACATACTGTTCATCGTGGTGATACTGGCCGTGATCGCGGCGATCATCCTGGGCAAGAGCACCTTTGGCCGCAAGGTCTACGCCATCGGCACAAACCGCCTGGCCGCCCGCTATTCCGGCGTGGCCGTGCAAAAGATCCGCTTCATCATCTATACCCTGATGGGCACCGCCGCGGGCCTGTGCGCGGTATTCATGGTGGCCTCGTCCTACGGCGCGAACACCACCACCGGCACCGGCTTTGAGATGGACGCCATCGCCATGGCGGTGTTCGGCGGCATCTCGTCCACCGGCGGCAAGGGCAACATGATCGGCGGCATCATCTCCGCGTTCATCATTGTCTGCCTGCGCATCGGCCTGGGCCAGCGCAACGTGAACGGCCAGGTGATCCTGCTGATCATCGGCGTGCTGCTGATCGCCGCCGTGGCCCTGCCGAACATCTTCGGCTCGCTGCGCAAGGCCATGAAAAAGTAATTTCGAAATATCGGCGTGCCCCGCCAGGGCCGCCGACCCTGCAGGCCGGTTCCCGGATCCGGCCGGCTGATCTGATTGTGGCTGCATTTATGCAGTTGCGATATATAATCAAAGGAGGAACAACCCATGAAGAAACTGCTTTCCGTTCTGCTCGTGGCCCTGCTCGTGGCCGGTCTGATGACCTCCGCTCTGGCGGGCGCCGCCGATGGCAAGAAGATCGCGCTGGTCGGCAAATCCGCCGGCAACGCCTTCTTCGAGGTTGCGGCCAATGGCTTCAAGGCAGCCGGCGAGGCTGAAGGCGCGAAAGTCGACGTCGTGTACCCCGAGGACGCCACCGCCGACGCCCAGATCAAGGTTCTGGACAACCTGATCTCCCAGCAGCCCGATGCCATCTGCATCTCCGCCAACGACGTCAATGCCCTCCAGGCCAAGCTGGAAGAGGCCATGGACGCCGGCATCAAGGTTTCCGCCTTCGACTCCGCCCCCAATCCGGCGAGCCGTCAGGTGTTCATCAACCAGGTCACCAATGACGGTGTCGCCCTGGGCCTGATGGACGCTGTGTATGACATTGCCGGCGGCGAGGGCAAGTGGGCCATCCTGTCCGCAACCTCCCAGGCTGCGAACCAGAACGCCTGGATCGACGCTATGAAGGCGCTGATGGAAGCCGATGAGAAGTATGCCAAGCTGGAGCTGGTGGAAGTGGCCTACGGCGACGACGAGCCCCAGAAGTCCACGGACCAGACCCAGGCTCTGCTGGACAACTATCCCGACCTGAAGGTCATCTGCGCCCCCACCACCGTCGGCATCATGGCCGCCGCCAAGCTGGTGCAGGACACCGAAGGCTGCGCCGTGAAGGTCACCGGTCTGGGCATGCCCTCCGAGATGCTGGCCTACACCGGCGCTGACGACGCCCACAGCTGCCCCTACTTCTTCCTGTGGTCCATGCCTGACCTGGGCAAGATGGCGGCCTACACCACCATCGCCCTGATCAACGGCGACATCACCGGCGCCGAGGGCGAGACCTTCACCGCCGGCGACCTGGGCGAGTACACCATCACCAAGGCTGACGATGGCGGCACGCAGGTCATCCTGGGGCCCCTGTTCAAGTTCGACGAGAGCAACGTCGAGGAGTTTGCCAAGCTGTACTAATATCGGTACGCTGCAAGGCTGTAACTCAAACCCCCGCAGGCGTTGCCTGCGGGGGTTTTTGATGGGAAGATTGGGAAATTGGAAGATCCTTCGCTGCGCTCAGGATGACAAGCTTTTGACGCAACGGTGTCATTCTGAGCGGAGGCGAAGCCGAAGTCGAAGAATCTTTGTTTGTTTTCAATTTGAGAATGGTATGGGTGGTCAGTGGATTGGGCGAAAGCGACAGCTTCATTTTCTGAACGAACACTGTTCATGTATCACTGCGTCAGCTTCTGCCATACACTAAGTAACGATATTGTCGCGGCTGCGTCCATCAGAAGGAAAAACCCTGTCCCCCTCCGGCGCTGCCGGGAAGCCTCAGGCGATCAGGAGTTTTACTTCAACATCACCTGGCCTCCGGTGACGGGGATGGCCTGGCCGGTCTCGTATTTCTGGCCTGGCCGGTCTCGTATTTCTGATCCACGCAGTAGAATATGGCCTTGGCCACGTCCGCCGGGAAGCAGCCCCGGTTCATGGGCACCTTGGACATGTAGTAGCGGCGCACATCCTCCACGGTCTTCGCGCCGGGCACCTTTCCGGCGTTCAGGTACTGCACGAACAGGCCGCGCTCCGGGTCGGACCACAGGGGGCCGTCCAGGATGTTGTAGGGGCACAGCTCCAGCGCGAAGCTCTGGGTCAGGCCGATGCCGCCGAACTTGGAGCCGGCGTAGGCGTAGTTGTTCTTGCTGCCCTCCAGCCCCGATTTGGAATTGATGGTGATGATGTCGCCGAACCATTCCGGGTCAGCCTCGTGCTGAACCTCCATGATGGCGGCGGCGTACTTGGCGCACAGGAAGTAGCCGGTGTAGTTGATGCTGGTGACGAAGTCAAAGGCGTTCTTTTCCAGCTCCAGCAGGTTTCCGGCCTTGGCGACGCCGGCGTTGCTGACCAGTATGTCCAGGCCGCCGAAGCGCTCCACCGTCTGCTGGACCATCGCGGCGACGCTGGCCTCGTCGGTTACGTTCACCTCAACAGCAGCGGCGTGCTCGCCCAGGGCTTCGGCCACGGCCTGCGCCCCCGGCAGGTTCATGTCGGCGATGACCACCGTCGCGCCCTCGCGGTGCATCTCCTCGGCAATACCCTTGCCAAAGCCCTGGGCCGCGCCGGTCACGATGGCGATTTTGCCCGCCAGACGCCCCTGGGTCGCGGGACGCTTGCCGATGTTTTCCCTGGCAATGCTCTGCCACTTGCTCATATCTATCATTTCAGTCAGTCCTTTCATGCGTTTATGCGTAGCATTTCACAACATATTATACTGGATACGGTGGTGAAATGCAAGCGGAGGAGGGCGCCGATTGCATCATTTCCCGGTCTCTGAACCCATCGCCTCCATGATACGCAGGCCCTCCGCCACGTCCTGCCCCAGGATTTCCTGGGTCTTGGCGAAGTCGTATCTTTCGTGAAGCCGGTCCTGCATGGCGAGGAACGCCCGCTTTCCGTGCGCCCTGATATAGAGCGACTGAGCCCTGGCGGCGCTGGCCCCGTCGTTGGTGGGCGTGTAAAAGCCCTTTTCGCAGACCTCAAGTTCGTCGCATTCATAGCAGCCGTCGATGCCCTTTTCCCGGCAGCACTTCGCGTTGGGACAGGCGCCGTCGGGCGAACAGGCGGCGAAGGCGCACACGTTGTAACTGGTCCTGCACGAGCCGCACCACTCGGCCAGGAAGCAGTGCCGGCAGGACAGGCCGCAGCAGGCGACGGGATCGACGCCCCTTCGCGCCATTTTGCAGAGCCTGTTCTTAATGCGGTTCATGGCTTCGATGTGCATGATCCAGTGTCTGCTGAAGGGCATGCCGATCAGCCCCCGGACATCCTTGCCGCACCAATAGTCGATCAGCCAACAGGCGCTCTCATCATCGCTGACGCATCCGCTGTCTTGCAGCCTTGTCCGCGTCTCTTCCCCGAACTTTCGCCTCAAATCGGGATATTTCAGATCCTTCAACAGCCGATCGGTGGATTCCGCTACCGCCCGCGCATACCGATGCAGCTGGGCAATATCCAGCGCCCTGGAAAATTCGACGAGTGCGTCGCCGGAAAGCTCGTTCCCCGTGGTGACGATGGGCGAACGGACGGAAGCGTCGAAGCCCTGACTGAACAAAACCTGCCGATCCCCAGCGATCATCTCATGGGCGACGATGTCCTCGATCCGGAAGATATGCCATACGGAATAGGCCAGCGTCTTGCTGTGGTAGCCCTTCGCCCCGGGGAAGGGCATCTGGTAAAAGGCGTCCTCCGGGTAGTCTTTCATGATGTGGTCGATCTGCCCGAGCATTTCCGCCCTGAATTGAACGAGCGCGTCCATGCCCGCCTCGAAGGACGCCGCCTTTGAAAGCAGCGCCCGTATCGCCTTGTTTTTCTCCGACCATTCCCTGTCCACGGTATGCCCTCCGTTCCATAGCGTCATTTGAAGCAAGAATCAAATGTATTCTATCATAAAACGAACCATTAATCCACACCGCGGCGCCGTTTTGGACAAAAAAAGAACCGACGATTTATGCCGGTTCTGAACTGGTGGGGTTAGGAGGGCTCGAACCTCTGACCTTTACGATGTCAAGGCAGGATTTTAGTGCAATACTAACGAATTTGGCAAGTGGTTTTGCGTGTCCTTTTGTGCAGTATGAACAGTTTTTTGTGACACTGAATTGAAACGGTAGAGTGTATACAAGAGATAAAGACACAAATTATTGGCTTTCAATCCACTTACTTTACTCTGAGAGCGTTGACAACCGACATAACCACGTCAATGCTGTTTTCGTCCAGATCGGACACAGATATTATCCTTTCTGCATCTTTGCCTTTCAACAGATAGTCTGTGCTGACATTGAAAACACGGCTCATCTCCATGAGGACATCAAAAGAAGGAAGTCTATCACCAGATTCATAGTATGAAACGACTGAGCGCTTGACGCCCAACATTTGCGATAGCTGATTCTGTGACAAACCCTTCGCTATTCTGAGCTTTGCAATTCGCTCTCCAAACGCCGTTCTATCCATAATGTCCTCTCTATATCATACTTATATATTTTATGATACGGCAGAGGAATAATGTATTGGTGATGAAAATATGTGACTAATAGTGGACATGATGAACTGTATATGCTATAATCTCGATAACATAGAAATACTATGCGGATGAGGTGAGAGGATGTTTTGTCCAACATGTGGGAAAAAGCAACCTGAGAATGCGTATTATTGTTATTCTTGCGGAAGAAAAATTGAAATACCGATACAAGATGATGATTCTTTATCTGAAAACATAGAGTCTACAAGTACTGACAAGATCAATATAGAGGATGTCATGATTGAAGCGCAAGAAGAGCAGGAAGAACCGCCTGTGCTCCAAATGACTGAAGAAGAGAACAGAGAGGAAAGAAGAATCGGGGAAGAAGTTAAATGCCCCCATTGCGGACTATGGCAGAGACGTGATAGGGTCATATGTTTTAAATGTGCAAAACCACTTAATATTTCACACTCATTGACTCATAATCCTGAAGTGTTAGGGGAACAAACGAATAATGGTAAGCCAAGTGAAGACAGAACTTCTGCTTCAGTGTATATTAATAATATTGGAAATAATGAAAGAGACATAGAAACACACTCTAATGAATCGTTGAATATAGAAAAAAGCAACTCAAGAGATGAAAAAATACAAAACAGTAAAAATACAAAGATTGGTTGCGGATTCATTCTTTTTATATTTATACTGATTGTTGTTCTATATACCATCACTACAAGCGGAGGCCAATTTACATCAAGTAAGGCAACATGCAAAATGTGTGGGAGAAGTTGGAACTCAGGTGATAGTGGTGGAAACTATATGAGTATAGCGCTCAGCGGAATGTGTAAAAGCTGTAAGTCAAATTACAAATGGAGTCAAGCGGCATTAGGCAATTGAACAAGCAAAAGAAGATTGTTTAGTAAAAACATAAACCAAATGAGGGATGGCTTAAAATTGTCTCCCCTATTCTTGCGCAAAAGAAAACATTACATCTAATTTACAAAATTAGAGTGCCGCTTGACTTTTTTGCACAAAAAAACTGCCCATCCCTGAGCAGTTTCAACAGTGGGGTTAGGAGGGCTCGAACCTCTGACCTTTACGATGTCAACGTAACGCTCTAACCAACTGAGCTATAACCCCGCAACAAAAGGGATTATAGCATATCCGGCGGCGCGTGTCAAGGGTGGTTTTCGTATGAGAACCATTATTTGTACAATCTTCACAATTCGACTGGGAATACAGCCGTGGGCCTTCACACGTCCTTGAAGCCCTCGCCCAGAACCTCGTGGGCCTTGTTGGCGATTACGAAGGCGTGGGGGTCGGCCTCGAAGATGATGCGCCGCAGGCGCATGGCCTCGAAGCGGTTGACCACGCACAGCAGCACTTGCTTGTGGGTGCGGCTGTACATGCCCATGGCCTCCAGCCCCGTGACGCCCCGGTTCATCTCGTCCATGATCTTGCGGGCGATGGCCTCGCTGTTGTCTGAAATGATGAAATAGGAGTGGGCCGAGTTGGGCCCCTCCAGCACCAGGTCGATCAGCACGTTGCACAGGAAGGCGCTGATCAGGCCGTACATGGCGGACTGGGGCTCGAAGGCGAAGGCGCTGGCGATGATGACCAGGCCGTCGAACAGAAAGATGGCGGTGCTGACCTTCAACACCGGGAATACCCGATGGGCAAGGGCGGCCAGCATGTCTGTGCCGCCGGTGGTGGCGCTGCCGCGAAGCACCAGGCCGAAGCCGATGCCGCTGATTGCGCCGCCATAGACGGCGGCCAGCAGCATGTCGTCTGTGGCAGGGGGCAGGGGAAGGTGGTCGATCAGCAGCGACAGCAGCGCCATCGCCGCCAGCGAGCGGATACCGAAGCGCAGCCCCATGGACTTCATCGAGATCAGGAACAGCGGCACGTTCAGCGCCAGGTTCACCAGACCCACACTGACGCCCAGCGCGTGGTTGAGCAGCTGGCCCACGCCGGTGAAGCCCCCGGCGACCACCCGGTTGGGAATCAAGTACATGCGGTAAGCGGCGGCGGCCACCAGCAGCCCCGCCAGGATCAGCAGGCCGTTCTTCAATTCCTCCCGCAGCGACAGCTTCATGGACTTGCCCTCCTTCATCATGCCAGCATATTTTATCACATTTCCGGGACAAGTTCAATCGGAACCCATCGCGCGCCGGCGGCATAGTGGTGGATGAGACCATTCAGGGTCAACGACGCCGCGCAGTGATGAACCGCACGGCGATGGAAAGGCGTTGTGAATATGGTTTATGAGAATATGCCGCTCTATCCCAGGATGGGATATGACTGCGATCGGGACGCCTGCGTCCGCGTGCCCGTGTTCGGCGGCGCGCGCTTCGGGGCGGGACGACTGCCGGAGGAATGCGCGACCCGCCGGGTGACGATTGAAAACCCCTGCCATCCGGGGGAGCGCGCCGAGGTGCTGCTGAGCGTGGATGAATGCGGGAACCTGGTGGTGTGTGTGAAACGGGATTGCCGCCCTGCCTGCGATTGCCACCGTCCGCCCCGCCCCTGTCCCCCACCCTGCCCGCCGTGTCCCCCACCCTGCCCGCCGAATCCCTGCCCGCCGCCCTGCCCGCCGCCGCGCCCCCGCCGTGACGGATGCCGGGGAAGGCTGTACGGAAGCTGGAGGTGAATTCGGATTTGTGGGGTGAGGATAGGAAAACAGGAAACAGGAAACAGAAATAGTGGCTGCCGCGTATTGATACAGGTTTTCAGCTGTTGATAAGGTTATGCCGCGGGAACGCAATTACCGCTATCCTTATTTCTACAATGCGCGGCTATTCCTAGTTCCTGGTTCCTGGTTCCTGATTCCTTATCCTCCCCTGCAAATCAAAATTTGTCATATCCACGTATTTCCGCGAATATATACTTCCAACCCTGTGCGACGAAAGGAAGAGAAAAATGGATAAAATACGTGTGATGCTGGCGGACGACAATTTGAGTTTACTGAAACTGTTGACGGATTACCTTTCCCATAAGCCGGATATCGAAGTGGTGGCGGCAGTTTCGGACGGCGTGGAGATTCCGAACTGCGTGCGCCAGCACGGGCCGGACATACTGGTGATGGACATCATCATGCCCCGGCGGGACGGCTTTATGACGCTGGAGGCGCTGAACGATATGGAGCCCGCCCTGCGGCCCCGGGTGATCGTGCTGACCGGCCTGTCCCGGGACGATTTCATCATGCGCGCCATACGCCTCGGAGCGAGCTACTACATGGTGAAGCCCTTCGACATGAACCTGCTCTACGAGCGCATCGTGGAAATCGCCCGCGACCAGCCCCAGTCGATCACCGCCGCCGTCAACGAAGGGCCGGAGGAAACCCTGGACGAGCAGATCACCAACCTGTTTCTGACCCTGGGCATACCGGCCCACATCAAGGGCTACCAGTATCTGCGGGAGGCCGTTCGCATGGTGTCGGAAAACCACGACGTGATCAACCGCATCACCAAAATGAGAACGACCGTGCTTGTACAAGGAAACTATAGTAGTAGGGCGAGAAAGCCCTTGCCACAAGGGGTTTCTCGCATAGTGGGGTGCAAATCGCACTTTTGCCCTTACCACAGTGGCCATTTCTGGCCGACGCTGTGTTGACCGCTACGAACGATGAAAACATAGAAAATGGGCTAAACTGTCATGGTTTCATGGTTCGGAGCGGTTTTTGTATGTTTTCATGGTTCAAAACCGTAAACTGTCATGGTTTCAGAGTACAGCCCAGCAATCTTTTCATAGTATGCCTGGCTGCAAACGATCTTCAAGCCAACAGGTAAGTTGAAGAAAGCGATAGTCTACTCCCTCAACCAGAAGGAGTATCTTTGTGCGTTCCTCAACCATGGGGAGATTGAAATTAGTAACAACCAGGTAGAGAATGCGATTCGACCGATTGTTGTCGGCCGGAAGAACTGGTTGTTCTGTGATACCCAGGCCGGAGCTAACGCCAGCGTCCTCATTTTCACTTTGTTGGAAACCGCTAAGGCGAACGGACTGAACCCGGAGGCTTATCTGAACCGTCTGCTGACGGTACTGCCGGAACGGCTCGCTGCTGATCTAAAGGCTTCGATTGATGATCTGATGCCTTGGAACCAAGAGATGCAGCGGGCTTTCACGCCCAATTTCTCAGATGCGGATCATTGATCGCTTACCCAAAAAACGCCTCCCCGGATGTCAGCCTGTTCTCTCAGTGTGGTATTCGTCCACAACAGAGGAGCCTGTCGCCCGAGGAGGGGTTCATTTTTGGGAGGAAGAGAATTCCTCCGGGAAAGTGTGACTATTTTTCCAGGAACGAAAGCACGTTGTCCTGGAAGTCATGATAGAACGGCGCTTCGATCATCAGCGCGTGGGATGCGCCGGGGATGACCACAAGCTCTGAGCCCTCCGGCAGATCGTCCAGCACCGAATTGACGAGATCATAATTCAGATAGGGGTCCTTGTCGCCGCAGATCACCAGCGTCTGCGCCTGGATGCCGGGCAGATCAATCAGCTTCTCCGAGGGGTCCACGAGCAGATCGCGGCGTCCTCCGTTGGGGCTGTAATCCCGGTCATAGTGCCAGCAGCTGGAGCAGTACAGCTCGATCACCACGGGATCGGTGATGGTCAGGTCGTAATGGCCATCCGCGTCGAGCTGGAAATCATCGGCGGCGTGCTCCCAGGTGTTGTAGTGGAAGTCTTCGGTCACTTCGAACGCCCCCAGTCCGCTCAGGATGGGCGCGTAGAGCACCAGTTTATTCAGATGCTCGGGGTACTTTACCGCGAAGCGACTGGAGGTCACCGTGCCCCAGCTCCAGCCCAGTATGTCGATCTTGTCGATGCCGGTTTCCGAGATGATCAATTCCACGGCGGCGTTGATGTCCTCGCCGGCGTAATCGGAATTGGGGGTGAAGCCATCCTCCACGGCCCCGGAACGGCCATATCCGGCCACATCCACGCGCCATACGGCGTAGCCGGCCCGCGCCAGGAGCCGAACAAGGCTGTAATCCTCATAGTTGATGTCGAATTCGTGGGAGGAGTAGGTAAGGCCATGGACAAGGAGAATATTGCGCTCCGGAGCGGTGCCCGCCACGGCAATGCGGTCCAGGTGAAGGGCGATTCCCTCGCGCTCCAGCGGGAACTCGTCGTAGGAGTATTCTATGGCGTCCGAGAGGGGTACGACGACGGCGGGCTCCGCAAACGCGGTAATCATCGTGAGGACGATGAGCAATGAGATCAAGGAACACAGCAGTTTCTTCATGTGGTTTCGCTCCCTTCAGATTTGGATTCCTCATCCAATAAGGTATCATTCATCCGTGGCCCCGTCAAATAGTTAATATCGATAGCCGATTATAGCTTGACGATTCATATCCCGATGCTTTCAGGGCGCCCTCCATAGACCGGTGCCGGCTGAAGCCGGTTGGTTCCGAAGGAGAGATAACTGAACCAACCAGAACAGGGTACGATAAAGCGGATTGGCGAAAACATCCCCGGTGGTGTGTCCTTCGTCATCCGCAAGTCTTTCGGTTCTTTCCGTCTCTTTGTCTCATTCCCACAGAATAACTTGACACGTTCCGCCGGATATTATGAGGTTGAAATATCCGGCGTAATCTGTTATTATGGTACTGTAAAAAGACTGTCCCGATCACGCAAAAGACAGAACAAGCAGCAATGCGCTTTACCGCCCTATACGATGGAAGAATAACCTGACACGATACCAAAGCTCTCCGATATTAATCCGCAGGCCACCGACAAATACCGCCAGGAGAATTGTCAATGCGGCACTCATGAGGATCCAGATAATACTTATCCGTATCGCGCCACCGCCCGGATCGGTGAAGACCGGGTCTGCCTCCAGATGGAACTGTGATGGATTGCTCACATCATAGAGTATATCCACTTCTGAGCCGGCAGGATATTTGTCCTTATCCATACCGTTCGGGTATTCGACGTGATATTTCTGACCGTCAGCGGTGAACTCCACCACAGGCTTCCAATACACTCTGGCACCACTTCTGTAGCGATGTTCACCGCGCGCGTAATCGACGATGGTTCCAGTAGTGCGCGTATGCTCGGTCTCATTACGTCGGCGTGTTTCCCTCTTTGTTTGAAGTCCCATTATCAGGAGCATCCACGCAACCCATGACGTTGCAGCGAAAAAGGCCAGCATTTTCAGAGCCATCGCGGACACCTCCTGAATTGCTTATCAAGCGTTTATTCTGCCGGGGTGCTATGACGATCGATATACAGATCGTAGACGTTGGCAATCTCCGCATTACCTTCCAGATCGGCATAGATATACACCAGTGCCCAGGTTGGCGTAGCGTCCGGAACCACAGGCGTGATCTGGCACAGAATACAGTAGTTCATGCCCGCAACCACCTGGGTGGACATCAGGGCAACAGGGGTGTATTCTGCCCCTACGAGGCCGTCCAGCGCCTTGTCAAACGCTGCCTGTGCGTCCTCAGGCAGTTCAACGGAATCGTGGGGAACGTTTGACCAACCGCCAGCCAGCGGCTCTGCAAAAGCGGAGGCAGACAGCACGATGAGCAGAAAAAGAATGAGAAAGCGTTTTATGGGGAAGACCTCCTTTGTGTGCTGATATGCTTACGACATTCCCGCGTCGGTTTCCACAATGTCATCGGTATAGAAGTGCAAGCTCGGTGCAAACCGGGCCATCTCAGCGACTTCATCGATCCGGCCGCTCATCTCGTCGTACTCTGCCCGGATGGCTTCATCCTCCATATAGGCGGGATAGTCCGACGGCACAACCAGGTAGAAGAACAGGCCGACATGGTCGCAGAAGCCAAGATCCTTATAGGTGGGCAGATCACGGAAATCATCGTCCTCGCTGGCACAAAGCTCGAAGAGGAAACCGCCATTGGGAAACCCCTTCTCCGCCCATTTTTCAAGGCTGGCTGTCTGGTAGAAGGCGATGCCATTTTCCTTCTGTTCAACCGTGATCGCATCCTCCCATTCGCTTGGCAGGTAAAGTGTTATGTCGGGGAACTCGTAGACTACGTATTTGCCGTTGACCGTATGCAGGATCACGTGGTCGAAGGCAGAGAACTGTTCCTCTTGCGCGAGAGCCGGCAGGACGGCCAACAGCAGAGCAATCAGGATGGAAACGAAACGCTTCATGGGTGGTGCCCTCCTTTGTGGTTTCAGCTGCTGTTTGGACGTTAATCCACAGTAAAACGTTCCCGCCAGCATTCTGGGAGGAACCGCTCTGCCCCGGAAGCGCGTTTTTACTGTCGTTCATCCACCTCTGTCAGTATCTTTCCAATGCTGTCGTGGAATACCAGATCGGCCTCTCCGTCCATCAGGGTCCGGCTCTTATTGATGATGACCAGGTGTTTTCCGCTATACTGCCGCGCCAGTCCCGCCGCCGATCCGACCTGCAGGGAAGTGCCCCCGATGATCAGCAGATCCGCGTTCCTGATCAGCCTGACGGCGCTGTTGTGCGCCTCCTTCGGCAGGAACTCCCCGTACAGGGTCACATCGGGACGGACCATGCCGCCGCATTTGAGACACTTGGGCTTGCCCGTGCTGTCGAATATGAAATCAACGCCATATTCAGCGTTGCACCGCGTACAGTGGTTGCGCCATGTCGTCCCATGGATTTCCTGAACATTGACGCTGCCGGCTTTTTGATGGAGCCCGTCGATGTTTTGCGTGATGACGCCGTCCAGCTTACCTTCCTTCTCCCACTTGGCAAGGATCATATGCGCGGTGTTCGGCTGGACGCTGCGGGCGTCCAGGTTGTGCCTGTAGTAATCAAAGAACACATCCGGCTCGTTGCGCAGACATTCATAGGACAGGAGATACTCCGGCTGATAGCGGGCGAAGCGTTTCTCTGTCTTGTGGTACAGACCGTCCTTGCTGCGGAAATCAGGGATGCCGCTCTCTGTGGAGACACCCGCGCCGCCGAGGAACACGACGTGTTTTGACCAGGCTACCATATTGGCGAAGGCATCGAGCCGTTGCGTGTCCGTCATACGGCTGAAGTAGGCATTCTTCTGTCTGCCATCAGAATACTCTTTTTTCATTCTGCCCTCCATCAAGCAAAAACAAATCATCTCGTCCGAGTGCCGTGCGGATTGAGTTGGACAAAGTGCTCCCGGCATCGCAAACCGAGCCAGTAACGCGCCCAAAGTCAATCAGCCCCACGAGATTCGCTTCCTGCCCGTCCGCCTCTATGGTCCATCTGCCTGTGTCCGTCACGCTGTAGCGGCGCCAGTCGTAGGTGTCAAAGAAGGCTTTTATCTCGGATAGAAGGGTATCAATTGCCTTTGCCTTGAACCGTTCCCGTTTTACACAAACAGGATCCCCGTGGCGCTGATATGCATAGCGGGTGAGCCAGCATTGGCCATCAGCCCTGATTGAGAGATGCTGCTCGATTTCGGTGCCCTGGGCTGGCTCCGGGCCATAGGATTGGATGTCGGTGATGATGCGGATCATTGCAGTATCCTCTATCTCGGAGAGTCCTCTCCGAACAATTCATCCACGATGGCGTTGGCGCGGTCCAGGTCATCAAAGCGCACATAGAACCGGCTGCTCTCCAGCCTGGGGCCAGCGTATGTTGCCAGCCCCGCACCCATGCGCCCGTCCGTCAGGAAGGGGATATCATTCTGGTGGAGCACGTCCTCCAGCATGCCGTTCCACGGTGCGCCCTTTTCAACCAGGAAACAGGGATCATCGGGCTGGACAGGGCGGACATGGCTCTTCCGGCAGTTGGGGCAGCGGTCGCCCTCAAACAGCGACAAACTGGAATTTACTTTGTCAGCATTTCGATTGCTTCTTCCTTGGTGGCAACAAAAAACACACTCTTCCCCTTATTGCTCTCATAGATAAAATCTCTGAGAGGCTTGCTGGTATAGCGAGAGTAATCGCCATAAATTGCAATGCGTCCACCATAGTTGGTGTACTTTTGCAGAATCTCACCAGCAAGCCCAGTGCTGAGGATGAAAAAGTCCTCAACAATCAGTTTTTTGTCAATTATGATATTCTTTGTGCCTACATCATACTTTGCAGTCATAAGCACATCGAGTGCAGACTGTGCATCTGTAAATACCTTTTCATCGCTGTTAATAACAGCACATAATATGTTGTTTTGTTCAACTGTTTGGATGGTCATTTGTCTTACCTCGTCAAAT